>NZ_CALJ01000048.1 GCF_000308315.1 Legionella tunisiensis
TCGTTGATTTATTGGGCGCAACATCAATCTTCTTTATGGGAAAAAATGAGAGCGTATGCTTTACAACAGGTAAAACCCATCAAAGTAAAACTAAAAGGAACGGATAATAATCAACGGCTCATTACTATTGCCAGAGCTAATGCTGAGCGGGCTGGTGTACTGCCTTTAGTCGAGTTTGCTGTGCAAGCAGTTAACGATTGTCGGCCAGCCGATGAGCAGGGCCTATTAATTTGCAACCCTCCTTATGGGGAACGTTTAGGTGAAGCAACGCAACTGGTACCGCTCTATCAACAACTAGGCAGTACTATCCATGCTCATTATCAGGGATGGGAGGCCGCTGTTTTAACGTCTAATCCAATGCTTGCTAAGGCCTTAGGCTTACGTGCAAATAAACAATATACCTTGTTTAATGGTGCTTTGGAGTGCAAGCTCTACTGCTTTGTCCTGAATGCCAAGAACCAGTTAAAAAGTAGTGAGAGTGGCGCTTTATCATCAGGAGCCCAGATGTTTGCTAATCGCCTGAAGAAGAACTTTCAGCATTTGCAAAAATGGGCAAAGCGCAATCAGATAAATTGCTATCGTGTCTATGATGCCGATTTGCCAGAATATGCTTATGCTATTGATATTTATAATGATTATGCTGTGCTACAAGAGTACGCTGCACCAGCGTCAATAGCCGCGCATAAGGTTGAAAAGCGTAGTTTAGACGTAATGCAGGTGGTTCCTCATGCGCTGGGTATTGCTGCTGATAAACTAGTGGTTAAGCAACGTAAACAACAAAAAGGTTCTAACCAATATCAAAAAATAAATCAGACTCAACGGATTATGACGGTCCAAGAGGGCCGCGCCAAGTTGCAAGTGAATTTGTATGACTATTTAGACACAGGGTTATTTCTTGATCACAGACCGTTACGTATGCGCTTTGCTCAATTGGCACCTGGAACACGTTTTCTTAACTGTTTCTGCTACACAGCCAGTGCGAGTGTGCACGCCGCTTTAGCGGGCGCCTTGACGACTAATGTTGATTTATCAAAAACTTATTTAAGTTGGGCTGAAGATAATTTTAAACTTAATCACCTTGATTTATCTAAACATCAATTTATTCATTTCGATTGTATGGAATGGCTTCAATTAACAAGAGATCGTTTTGATGTGATTTTTCTTGATCCACCCAGCTTTTCCAATTCAAAACGTATGACAGTTACTCTGGATATACAACGTGACCATCAGCATTTAATTGATGCGGCCATGTCCTTACTAAATCCTGGGGGGTATTTTGTATTTTTCAACCAACTTAAGGCAATTCAAGTTGGCATCTCAGGTTAACGAAAAGTATAAGGTGGTGGATATTAGTGCTGAAACCATTGACTTAGATTTCAAACGCAATAAACGTATCCACCAGTGTTTCCTCATGACCAAGGCAGGTAATTAAATTAATCTGATTTTTTTACTGGTTCCTGAGGTTGCGGCTCTTCGGGTTTACCATAAATTTGCTCTTTTAATTCCTTCATGTGGCCGGTCATAAAAAATACCTCAGCGGTTAGGAATAATGGAGCAACCAATGCTTGCCAGCAATTATCCATAAAAGCAGGTCTTTTTCCTTCTAGAAAATGGCCGAGGAACTGTAAACCCCAACCGAGGATAAAGGTAATGATAAAAGTCCATAAGGCCCCGCTGGTTGGACCCGCATAGCTGATAGCGTCAGCTATCCATAATAAACAGAAAAGAATGGGGGTCAACGTTAATGCCAGGCGCCAATTAAGACGGAAATAATAAACAAGTAAGACTATAGTAGTTATTCCAGCAAGGTTCGTATCAAGTACTCCAGGAATAACCAAATGGAAAAAACCGAAAAAATCATCAAGGAAAAAATGATTAAGGGAATACCGGCAAAATGCGTATAACGAGTTATCGGCTTTTGATGGTATCCAACATAAAATTGAGCTTGCTCAACAAATGGTTTCATCGTAATCATCCTGAAGTGGCTTAAGTAAAAAGTAGCATAGTCTTCGTTAAACTACCAATCGGCATTATCCAGCTTACTTAATTTAAGCCAAAAAATCAATATTGATTCTTTTTGATTAAATTGTTATCATTTCTGCTTTCGATCAGCAGGTTAATCCATGAAGTGTTTTAGGATTTTAGCAGTCATTTGCTCTCTACTTGTTACTGATTTGGCGAGCGCGGACGACGTTAGTTTGCGTGATAAGATTGGTCAAATGCTAATAATAGGATTTGATGGCAAGACCGTTGATAGAAATTCGCCGGTTATCAAAGCGATTAATGAAGATAACATTGGCGGTGTTATTCTATTTGATTACAATCAGCGTACCAAAAACTTTGATAAAAATATAGCCAGTCCAACACAGGTAAAAGAATTAAATCATTATTTGCAACGAAGCAATTGGCGTGCAAATGAAAAACGTCACCGTCCACAACTCCCTTTATTAATTTCAGTGGATTATGAAGGGGGTGAAGTCAATCGATTAAACAAAGACTATGGTTTTCCTGAAACTGTTGCAGCAGAGCTTGTCGGTAAAATGAGTCTGGATGAGGCGGGTCAACTTGCTGATACAATGGGACAAACATTAGCGTCTGTCGGGTTTAATCTAAATTTTGCCCCCGATCTGGATGTTAATATTAATCCAAGCAACCCCATTATTGCCAAAAAGAAACGTAGCTTTTCTGCCAATCCAATTGAAGTAGCACGTTATGGCAAGCTTTTCTCACATTATTTTTTACAGCATGGCGTCCAGTGTGCATATAAACATTTTCCCGGCCATGGTAGTGCTAATGCCGATTCTCATTTAGGTTTTGTAGATGTCACTGACACCTGGCAAGAATCCGAATTGGAGCCTTTTAAATTACTCTCTGGAGGTGATGACAGTTGTGGCATGATTATGACGGCCCATATTGTCAATCGGAATCTTGATAAATCTGGATTGCCTGCTACGTTGTCTCATCATGTGATAACAGAGTTGTTACGGGAACAATTACATTTCGATGGCGTCATCATTACGGATGACATGGAAATGAAAGCGATTAGCGCTAATTTTGCCTTGGACGATGCGTTAACCCTAGCTATCAATGCAGGTGTAGATATGCTCATCTTTGGCAATCAATTCTCTGCATCAGCTCAAGATCCCAAGGTGGTGATTGATATTATTGAAGCCAAGGTAAAAGCAGGTGAGATTAAAGCAAGCAGGATTGATGAGGCTTACCGCCATATCACGGCTTTCAAGCGCTCTATTATTCGTAAAACAGATCGGTAAGCTTATAACGGTGTGAGAGGAAAGCTCGCCCTCATGTTCTTTCCTTAATAATCTACTTCAAAGAATTGTGGATTAAAGGCATAACAATACCAAGGCAAGATTTGTTCTTTAATTTCAAGAAGGACGCGCACTCGATCAAGGGCACCTAATTCTGGTTTTATAGAAAGATAACATACTCGTCTTACACCATTTAAAATGACATAGTGGTAGTTATTTCCGGGATTGTTATAGAAATAGTCATCTGGGAAATCGTAGTAATTACCGTCGGCATCGAGTTGGACCGGATGGCCATGAATAATAATTTTGGCAAAGCTCGGTAAGCTCAATGTAAGCAGTATTAGTAATGTAGCACTAACCATCTTAATTTTCATTGCAGCATTCTCCATCCTAGATAGCTATAATTGATGTTATTCAACGTCATCTCGAACGTAGCGAGAGATCTCCTTTTGCTCAGAATGACTAGATGAAATGGCTTTAATAAATCGGATACACTACTGTCGATTCCTATTCCAACTCATATAATTAATCCATGTTTTTCAAATTATAGTCCCAAATTTAGTATCTAATAACATGGATCAAGGGTGGAGGAACATCAGCCCTTCATTGCTTTCACAATGAAGAGCCATTTACTATTGTCAATTTCCCATATTCAAAACCAATTCGCTATCATTATTCTCCGAATGATTATTGGCCGCAGATTGCATATCTGCCAACTCAATGGTTTCATTAAGCATGAGTTGTTGTAATTTTTGCTGATGTTGAAGAAGATTGTTATAAGCAGTTGAGGTTTTGATAGCACCAAGGTTGTTATTAGTGTCGGCGGCTTTTTCTAAGTCATCGATCGCTTTGGATAACAGGTTGCTTGCTTGAACTAAATCTTTTTATCCAACTGATTTAATGAATCACGCAGCCTAATCATTTCTTGCGTTAAGCGAGTGCGATGTGGGGGGTTTGAAGAGAACACACTGAGCGCGAAGCGACTGGAATGGTTTTTCTTTTGATTATATTCAAGCGCTATATCAAGGCTCTTAATCAAACCTGAAATAAATGTGTCCTTGTTAAGTGCATCACTTACAGTGGTTATTTTTTGTTTTAAGGCATATTTGGGGGTAAAAAATGATGCGTAATTGGATGTAACTGGTTTTTCTTGTTTTTGTACAGCGAGATCATGATTTTGCTTTAGAGCGTCAGCTAGTTGCGTCTGTAGCGTATTCATATCTCTAAGTTGAGCAGTTATTTGTTTGAGATTTTGGTCTTGTTGAATATTAGGGTGTTGTATTTGCTCAAGCTGGTTTTTCATTTTGGTTAAGTGATTAATGATCTCATTGCCCAGTTTTTGAAGCCGCTCTATTTGAGCGTTGATATCAGACGCATCGCTCTCTATTAATTGATTTACTGTGTGCAGCGATGCGCGATGATTTTTAAGTAATTCTCGAAAATCACCAGAAGGTGTGCTTGATAAACCATTATTAGCCAGAGCTTTATCCCAATTAGCTGCCAACAAATAGTTAGGGGTAAAGGTGAAGCGAATCTCGTAGAGTGGAATGATTTGCGCACCTTTAGGAACACAAATTTCAGTTGAGCGAAAATCTGATTTAGGCGCAAGCTCTTTTGATAAAGCAATACAGGAATCAAAAGAGTCTGCTGGCATTTCTCTCTCTTTAATGAGATCGTTTTTTGCCGATAAAATCTCAGCATTACCTACGTACACACGATTTAGTAAAACAACACGTTCGGCTGGCTGCATGGTTTCTTTATCGTAACAGAAACATTGCTCAATCAGGTTGCATTGGCTGCAACGAGAAAAAGTAGCTGCTTTTGAAAGCTCGGAAGTAAAGTACATTCCTTTTCCCAAAGGGCCATAGCCATTGCCGGTAACGCGGCGGCAACGGTTTTCATCAAAGCCATTTGTCATGATGAGATGGGCAATATCAGCTCCTGTGCCGTGGTAAAGTAACATTTCACCATCCTCTAATTTGATATCAGGTATCTCAATAGTTTGCATTTGCGCGAGATAAGTTTGAGGCAGCGGTTTTTGAAGTGTTATCTGTTGTTTAACTGTTGCGTATTTTTGTTCGATTTCAGGGTTAGCTAATTTGGTAACGCTGGTAACATGGGTTGCAAATTGGTCGCCACCGAAAGAAGGAACATCACCTTTTACTTCTTTCATTACTTGGGAAAGAAAAGCACCAATCCCTTTGTCTTTGGCACGAGCAAGTCGTGAAGGCTCGAAGGCCATAGAGACTTTGAGCCGATCGCGAGCTTGTTGCTGAAATTGCTGATCAAAGTTATTGACTGTATTTTCATCCAATGCTTGCGCATATTTGATAAGGATTGGAGTATTCTGTTTTTTATTTTTAGCGCGGTAACTAACGCCTGTTGATGAGTACTAGGTTGTAAACCTACAAGTGAGGCGCTTGTTAGTTCGTGTTTTGCAATTATTTCAAGGAGAGTATTTAATTCCTTAGCGTCAATTGTCCAATTAGTTAAATCTAATTTTTTAGTATGGACAACTGTCTTAATCAGTTCTTGAAATTTGCCATATTTACCATCATGAACTACTTGTTCTATATCAAGTTTTGTTTTTGTAATTCGCCCATTGACCATAGAACATTTTGGGTATGTAAGACTTTTAACTGCGCATTATTGTCTGTATTTTCTTTGCCAAATTCCCGATATTTAACGCGGGTACCAGTCGTTTTGCAGGATTGGATAGCATAGGTAAGTAAATTCGATACGGCCTTAGGAACATCAATTTGGTTTTCCGCTAAAAGCTCATCCAGCTCATGTTCGATATCTTTCCGTACAGGTTGATCAGGCCCGCCCGTTTTACAACGTACCAGATCAGTATGATGACTTAAGTCGATAATTCTATATAATAATTTCGCCAGATTTTCTTTATCGTTACCGGGAAGTTTGTTAACTAAATCACTATAATCAGCAAAATTTGGTTTATGGGTGGCGACTGAGAAAGCGAGAAACTCAATCAACCCCTTGTCAAATCCTAGCTTGGCTGCAACCTCAGTAAATAATTCTGAAGAGCGCTTAGCATTACTTGGATCGTCTCGACCTGATTTTTCATTGGTTCGGCCACTGCGACATAAAAAATGGCTAATTCCAAGCAGGTTTTTGTCCCAGCATCATTAGCTATATCTTTGGCTAGGGCACTGAATTTGTCTGTGCCGTATTTAGCAATAATTTCCAAATAATTTTGCGCATAATGTCGTTGTCTAACGGCATGAGTGACATCATGATTGCGGTGATAAACCGTATAATTGTTATGCTGTAGGTTATAAGAGTGATTCGCTATTACGGAGGGGATATCAAGATAGGGTCGGTTGATATAATTATCAGCCAGACATTGCCAAATCTTACTGTCGTTCGGGTTTTTAGCCAAAATTGTTTAAATTGATTAAGTGGTGCAAGGTCTATAGACATCGTGTAAGCAAATTTGGATGAGGATTTGGTCGGTAGATTAACGACGTCAGTGTTTTTCCTTGAAGTTGGCTGTCTGTTTTAGTAAACATGGGGATCTCCATTATTTATGTACAATCTGTTCATAAATAATTCTATTTGACCACCATAGACAGCCTCTGGAATAGGGAGAAAAAATAGGGTAAATAATTGAAAAACCCTAGATCAAACAGGGGAAGTAAATTGGTTAAGTTCGGTGTAACTCATGGTAAATAGTCTGCAGGGCTATTTTTCGCACCAATGTATAAGCGTTTTGTAAGGTCGTGCCTTTACGAAGATTAACTGGGTTTTTAATTTGGTGTGGAGTGTCCGCTTTGTAGGTAAAAAGGCTGTGACTATTAAGTTTTGTTAAGTTGACAGGGTTTAAAGCAGGAACTGCTTAACAACGATATAAAAGAATTTCAGTATTGGAGTGGGGTACCGAGATTAAGAAAACAAGTTGCATGGAAGCATTCTTAGCTTCCAATTACTGATTGTAGTTGCTGCCAGCGGAAACAGGATTTGACATGATCATTGACCATACCTACAGATTGCATGAAGGCGTAGCAGGTGGTTGGCCCCATGAAAGCAAAACCATCTTTTTTAATTGTTTGGCCATTGCAGTCGAAGCTGGGGTGATTGCTGGAATATCGGCCAGGGTTTGCCGGCTGTTTTGAATGGTTTGTCCATCAGTAAATTGCCAGAAATAATCAATAATATTTTCCCGCTCTTCCACACATAAAAAACTGATGGCATTAGTACGTACAGCATTAATTTTTAATTTATTACGAATAATACCTTCGCTATTGAGTAATAATTCAAGCTCTTTGTCTGTCAGGATGGCTAATTTTTCTGGTGAAAAATCTAAGAAAGCTTTGCGCATGGCCTCCCTCTTTTTGAGAATAGTAAACCAGCTTAAGCCTGCTTGCATGCCCTCCAAGAGAACCATTTCAAAGAGTTTTTCCCGTTTTCTAACAGGAACTCCCCATTCCTCATCATGGTAAGCGATATAGAGGGGATCTTTAGTGCACCAAGCGCATCGTGACATAGTCGTTACCGTTACTACTACACGGAAATCAAGATTTCCGTGTAAATTAATGTTTAGTATTGAAGAACTGTTTTACTTTGAGTGGAGAAAGCATGGAGTCAGATTGAAAAGCCACCGCAAAAGTATGATCATCTCTCATGTTATAAACACAAGCCCAGATCTCTTCCTGGTCTTTTTGTGGTATAGGATTTCCAGACAGATTCACCAACAGTTTGTTTCCCTCATCAACCGCTTTTTCTGCGGATTCGGCAGGAATGGGACCCATGGTAAAAAGCCAGGAATTTGGGGTGCCATATTTACTAAGATTATAAGTTAAATAGGTGTCGCGTAATAATGCTTGAGCCAATGCCATCTTAGTGCTTTTTATTAAATTAGCGTCTGGGCAGCGGGAAGGATTTTCGAACGCAAACGAAGAGCCAGAAATTACCAATGCACTTACGAAAGCGCTAAAAAGGGATTTTAACGTCATGTAATAATCTCCTTGGCATATGTGAATTAGAACTGCCAGCCTAGCAAGTGCAATTCTTTCTGGCAAGAGTAATTTGCAAGATAAATAACTACCTAAGAATTACATCAAATCAAACGTCCATTTTCCCGATAAAAACAGGACATTTCCCGTTCTTTTTGAAAGGCCGGGAATGTAGGTGGCGGAAAGGGTTGCATGGCGGTAATTAAATGATAACCAAGGGAGCGCACCTGGAAAGGGAATGCCATGATTAATATCCGGACGTGCAGTAACAAGGGCAGCAACACCGGCTCCAACACGAATGTTGTTACGCAAATGTGCGACTTTAAGAAAAGCATAACCAACTACTGGTTCTAGATTTTTATGCGAATCAAGGAAGGCGAAGGCATAGAGTCCATGCCAATCTCCGTTTTCATCATACAAGCCCTTACCCAAGCCACCGCCCCAAGCAAGTTCGTTGTAGGTTTTAATCTTTTCTCGCGAATAGGTATAGCGGTTATGCCAGGCGTAGCCGGTTAGGTATAATTCGTTACTTCCCTCGGTCCAGATCTGATTTAAGCGCTGACAGACAGGCTTAAACCACGAAGGCCAGCTAGAGCAGGATTCGCCACTTTGCGCTTTAACAACATTCGTCATCGCTAGGAGTAACAAAATAAGAAATTTTTCATCTGATTTTTCAGTATGTCCGGGGTTTCTACACCACTTGGTTTAATGCTAAAGTGATTCAGACACTATTGCTATTAATGACGGGCTATAGCCTAATTCGATTTATAACGTCACTTAGTCGAGAGCATACTAACATGGACTTGTTTCGCAAAAAAGCTATTAGTGATTCCCCAGATACTGATTCGCATTTAGTCCGATGCTTGTCGGCTTTTGACTTGGTTTTCCTGGGGGTTGGCGCCATTATAGGTGCGGGAATTTTTGTGTTAACTGGTATTGTTGCCGCAACGCAAGCTGGCCCGGCAATCATTTTATCCTATGTTATAGCAGGGTTTGCCTGTGCCTTTGCTGCCCTTTCCTATGCCGAATTGGCCGCTACTGTTGGAGGCTGTGGTAGTGCCTATGGCTATGCTTATGCCGGTTTTGGTGAGTGTGTTGCCTGGATTGTCGGTTGGGATTTATTGCTGGAATATTCTATTTCTGTTTCTGCCGTTTCCGTTGGCTGGAGCGGCTATTTCAACGATTTTTTACGAGCGTTAAAAATTAATTTGCCTCCCTATTTATCACACGGTCCGGCCGATGGGGGACTATTTAACCTGTCGGCTTTTATGATTATTGCGATTTTGTCTGCTTTATTAATCTATGGAGTAAAAACAAGCTCTCGTTTTAATAATTTAATGGTGCTGGTGAAATTATTTGTTATTTTCCTTTTTATTGGAATCGCTCTAATTGATATTAATCCTAACAATTGGAATCCTTTTATGCCTTTTGGCTGGCGCGGCGTTATTGAGGGCGCTTCCTTAATTTTCTTTGCCTATATTGGTTTTGATGCGGTATCCACCGCGGCAGAAGAAGCCATCAATCCACAGCGGGATCTACCTATAGGTATTATAGGTTCTTTATCTATTTGTACCATTTTATATATTATCGTTTCCGGATTATTAACGGGGATGGCCCATTACAGCATGTTGAATGTCTCCTCTCCTATTAGTCACGTCTTATTGATGTTGGGACACAAAATAGCTGCTGCTTTGGTTGGGGTTGGTGCCATAGCGGGCTTGACCACAGTAATGCTGGTGTTATTTTATGGCCTTAGCCGTGTTTTTCTTGCGATGGCACGTGATGGGCTGTTACCACAAATGTTTGCCTCGATTAATCCGCATACTAAAACACCAGTATATATTATTGCTTCATGTGGGACTTTAATGGCTGTTTTAGCTGCTTTAATCCCTATTTCTGATTTGGCTGAGTTAGTCAATATAGGGACTCTTTTTGCTTTTATCACGGTTTGTATTGGAGTAATTATTTTACGTTATACCCATCCCGATTTACCTCGGCCGTTTAAAACGCCTTTAATGCCTGTAATCCCCGTTTTAGGTGTAATCAGTTGCGCCTATTTAATTATTAATTTGCCATGGTTTACCATGCTGCGTTTTATTGTCTGGATGGTGATTGGCATAGTCCTTTATGGGGGCTACGGCCGTTTTAACAGTGCACTCAATCGCAAGGAAAGTACTTAGATTATTGTGAGTAAACAGAAACGGACCAGTATTTCTTATTTGTTACAGCGCCTGGTAAAGACACACAAGAAAGGCCTCCTGACATATAAGACTCTAGTTAACGCCATGGGTGAGCAGGCCTACGGTTTGATTATTATTCTTTTCGCTCTGCCCGGTGCGTTGCCGATTTCGGCACTTCCTGGCGTCTCCTTTATTTTTGGTTTACCTATTACTTTTATTGCTGTGCATATTATTATTGCAAAGCCCTTTTTGTGGTTGCCAGCGGTACTGGCAAGACAAAAAATTGAGGCTGAGAAATTGGCCGAGATTGTTCACAGAACCACCCCTTATTTAAAACGCATTGAGTTTTTATTAAAACCGCGTTGGCAGTTTCTTTCTTCATCTGTGATGGAGCGAATACACGGTATTGTTTTACTGGGTTTGAGTTTTCTATTGATGTTACCCATTCCTTTCAGTAATTTTGTGCTTGCACTGTTAATTATTTTGTTTGGTTTGGGATTATCGGAAAAGGATGGTTTGTTGTTATTGATTGCCTATCTTGCTACATCCTTGTATTTGTTTTTCTTGCTAGTGTACTACAAGAAATTCTTGTTATTTTTCGTTTAACGAATGGTTAGCATAAGGCCGGCTGCTACTATTCCAGCGGCTGGAACAGTCAATAACCAGGATAGAAAAATTCTTTTTAAAACAGGCCAGTAGGTGCCATTAATCCCATTAATAAGTCCGACTCCGGCTATTGAACCAGTGACTGTATGTGTCGTTGAAACAGGAATCCCATACTCAGTTGCTGCAAAAATCATGATTGCTGCGCCTGTTTCTGCTGCACAACCTCGCATGGTATTAAGTTCAGTGATCTTTGTGCCCATGGTGTGAACAATACGCCAGCCACCTGCTAAAGTCCCCAAGCTAATAACCAAATGACAGGAGATAACCACCCAAAAAGGCACATAAAAAGTATCGCCAAGCCACGAGGCAGAAAATAATAAAACAGCAATGATCCCCATGGTTTTTGAGCATCATTTCCACCATGGGTCAAACTGAGCAGAGCGGAAGAGACAAGTTGGAAACCTTTGAACGTTCTATTAAGAGCAGCTTCACTTCGATATTTCGATAAATGACTAAAGAGATAAGTAAGAAAAAACCAATAAGTAATCCGACTGCTGGAGAAACAAAATACCAATGGCAACTTTAACAAAGCCAGAGAGTTTTAAGGCACTGATTCCGGCTTTTGCAAGTGCCGCGCCAGCAAGGCCGCCAATCAGGGCATGTGAAGAGCTTGATGGCAGGCCATAGTACCAGGTTACCAAATTCCAAAAAATAGCACCGACTAACGCGGCTAAAATAAACGGGGCATCTACAATAGTGGTATCGATCAAACCACTGCCGATCATTTGGGCAACCATCAAATTAAAAATTAAGAAGGCAATAAAATTAAAAAGGCAGCCCATAAAACAGCTTGGCGTGGCGTTAAAACGCCGGTAGTGACTATGGTCGCGATGGAGTTTGCTGCATCGTGAAAGCCATTAATAAAATCAAAGATAAAGGCTATCACAATAACAAACAAGATAAATGAAGTACCAGACGACATGGGTTGTCCTTAAACTTAAGCGGCATTCTCTCCGTTTTTAGGGATAATTCTGACTTGCCTAATTCGAGCACCTTGTATACGCTCGATTATGGCAAGAAAATCAGGGAATGAAATAGTATCCCCTTCTTTCGGTACAGAGCCTACTCGATGTAATATCAGACCAGCTACGGTAGCGACTTCTTCTTCCTCTTCGATACTTAACGTTAATGCATGATGTAAGGCGCGTTCAAGGGCGTGGAGTGTGCAATCTCCTCGTACAGTGATGCTGCCATCACGCTGTTTTACCCAGGCATCGTGGGTTTTATGAAACTCATCCTGGATAACACCTATAACTAGATGCAATAAATTATCCAAGGTTAAAAAACCCACGATAGCCCCTTGGCGACCATAAACTAAAGCAAAATGAGGCATTCCCTCTTGAAACTGGCGTAATAGAGTCAACGCTGGTTGCCGATAGGAAATTTTAGGCACAGGTCTTGTTAATTCTTCCAGAGACAATTCTCTGTTGGCGTGTGTTTCGTGTAATAGAGGTTGTAAGTCTTTCACATGAAGGATGCCAATAATTTGTTTCTTTGCTTTATCATAGACTGGATAGCGGCTGTAACGATAGCGATTTAACACTTCTATTAATTTGTCACTGGCAATGTGGTTATCAAGCATAATCATATCATCATAAGGGCGCATAACATCCATGGCACGCAGATCGCCTAATTCTAGGGTATGAGCAAGAATACTGCTCTCTTGCTGAGTTAATTCACCGTGTATTTGACTTGAACGTAAGATTAATTTGATTTCGTCGCTTGAATGAAATTGCTCGCCAGGATGGATAATATCCAGCCCCAATCGCTTAAGGAGAAAATTTGAGCAAGAATTAAGTAACCAAATGACAGGGTACATTAGCCAATAGAAAAATACAGGGGAGTAGCTGTCCATAATGAAATTTGTTCACTTTGGCGAATGGCCAATGATTTTGGCATTAATTCACCAACAACGATATGGAGAAAAGACAAAAGCGAAAAAGCAATCACAAAACTGATAAATTCAACTAAACTTGGTTGTCCAATGCCCAGCTTGTATAACAATGGCGAGAGTAAACGAGTGAAGGCAGGTTCCCCAATCCAACCTAACCCCAAAGAAGCCAACGTGATGCCTAATTGACAGGCTGACAAATAAGCATCGAGTTGTTCGTGTACTTTCGCCAGAATATGGCCACGCCAAGGGAATTGAGTCTTAATTGCCTCAACTCGAGTGTGGCGCAACTTTACCATGCCAAATTCTGCGGCAACAAAAAAGCGTTCAATAGAACGAGAGCAAAGCCAGCAAGAATGAGAAGAAAGTTGCTCATGATTAAATATGATAACTGGTATGAGTCATCAATTTAGACACTCCCTGCATTAGTTTTTAATAACAAAGGGTAATTCTGCCGCACCGGCTTCTTTGGCAACATCGGCATGGTGCATTTCATCTTCATGCATCTGTGCCAAGATGGCTTTGCTTTTTGTATCTTGAGCAGGCAATTTCTGCAAGTGTTTTTGCAAATGAGCAGAGACTTGTAGCTCGGTTTCAGCCACAAAACCAAGGCTCCAACGATCGCCCGCCAGGCCGGCCAGCGAACCTATCATAAAGGAGCTAAGATACCACAAAGGGTTTAACAGGCTTGGCTGACTGTTTAATTCGTGCAGACGCTCTTCACACCAGGCTAGGTGATCAATTTCTTCTGCCGCTGCTTTTGCCATCTGGGTTTTGACATCTCCTAGTTGCGCCGTCAACGCCTGACCTTGATACAACGCTTGTGCGCATACTTCTCCTGAATGGTTAACTCGCATTAGCCCTGCAACATGACGTTGTTCTTTTAAAGTCAATGGAGGTACGGCAAGTTCTGCACCTGGTGTACTCCGTTTGCTGATCCGCTGCGCAGGGGGGATTAGGGTGCGTAAGGCTGTATCCACCCCAGTTATCAAATTTTCGAAGACGCTTAAATGGCGCATAAGAAGTCTCAATTAACAATTATTTAGCTAATGGTAGCCTGAATATAGTCTAGATTGAAGGAGTGGAGTAATTTTTAGCGAATTGGCAAAAATAGAGCATTCTACGTTAACATTAAAATCGAGTTATGATTTTTATCCGAGCGAAATAGCCCTCAATTGGGCAAGTTGCTTTGAATTTAATTTATCTCTAGAATGGCCTTCTTTTTAATCTTGCGAGGGCATTTTAAATGAGAAGAGTTAGCGCTATTATTGCGGTTTCTGTGCTGATGAGTGCTTGTGCGTCTATAAAACTGGAGCCTCAGGCAGCACGTATTATTGCTTCACCTAATGTAGCACCTAAAGGGTGTAAATACGTAGGGCAGGTGTTTGGAAATCAAGGTAATTTCTTTACAGGGGATTGGACGTCTAACAAAAACCTCGAAGAAGGTGCAATGAACGATTTGAAGAATAAGGCAAGTCGATTGGGTGCCAATTATGTTCAAATCATCAGTAATCGCGCTGGTAATACCGGTTCAATGAGCGGTTTTGATGGGAATGTGAGTGGTCATATGTCACAAACCAATGTTACCAATATGGGCAATGCCTATATCTGCCCACCCAAGAGTATTGGCTTAAGATAAGCGTAAGAACTTAAATTGTATCTTAGAAACCCTCATTTTTGAGGGTTTTTATTTTTCACTCATAGGGATGATGCGAGAAAACTCTTTAGCGAGTTATTAACGTAACCTTTGCCTACCTGCTCTTCAAGTCTAACTAGATTAGTGAGTCACTTTCAATCTTAAGTTTTTGCTTTATCTATATTTCTAACTGCTATTATTACAATAGGATCCTAACGGCGAGCTTATAGGTGAGTCGGAGTAAGCAGCAATGCCAATATATAGAATAACGGTATTTATTCTGTTTTTTATTTTATTACTTTTATCTGCTGCCAATGCTGCCAAATCGCAATTACAATCTGACATCGGTTTTAATGCACCACAGGCTCTTACCCAACTTGAAGAGATAAATCGCCAATTGGCAAATAAAGTGAATTATAATGAGCTATACGCGGCGGTCAAAACTGTCAATGCACTCAAGGAGCAGGCCAATCAATGCCTACCAGAGGGAAAGCAGAATTACAAAAAATTGATGGAATGCTGCAAAATAACTCCGTATTGACTGTTTTAAAAGAGGAAAAAGATACCCGCTATCAATATTTGATTAATCAGAGAAATCTCAATGAAAAACTGACCGCAGAATGCATTTTTTTGATTATAGAGCTCAGGAGATAATTAATGAAATTAATGCCAGAATGTCTAAAACCCGTTTATCCAACCTTCTAACCAGATCATCGCCAATCTGGGAGAAAATTGATCGCCAATTCTTTACACTTCCACTCAATGGGCAAACGTTTTATCAGTATAGCGGTACTAACCATCTGAATAATACGCACTTTATAAGAGTAGTTATTATCTTGCTGGGGGGCTTTGTTTTACTTTATTTGGAATTAATTTAATCAAGAAGAATATTAAAAAACATTTATTATCAAAAAGATAGCTCCTATCCTCCAATGGCCGCTATCGCTTCTTTTGCCTATCTTGCTAGCCAATTTATATCTTCATAGAGTTCTAGGGGGAGTGGTACCTTATCCAGGTGTTATTTTATTACTCAATGCCTTGTTATACTACCTCTTTGCTATGGCGTTGTTACGATTTGCTCTACTTATAGGAGCAAATTATGTAAGTTATATGACGGACGGTCTAAGAGCTGCTTTATTAAAACGATTTACTGTTCTGATGACCTTACTGTTTTTCGGAGCTATAGGCGCCATTTTAATCCGGGGGCAATGGATTCCCCCTCACCTTTTAGAGTTACGCATTACTCTTTTCATTACTTTATTTAGTTTGGCTGCCTGTTGGTTAGGCTGGCTTATTTTCCGACTTCCTTTTTTAAATCAATTTCTTCTCTTAAAGTCAAGTTGGGCAAAATTATATTAGCGAGTATGAGTTTATTTACTATTGCTATGGCTTGGCTAGGTTATAGTAATTTTGCCATTCATTTTTTCCCAATGTTCTCGCTAGCATCGTGTTGATATGGATTACATGGAGGGTCACTCAATTATTCGGTAAGGTATATTTTTTATTAAGCGCTCCTGAGCAGCCTCTTTCACAAAAAATTCATGCCTGGATGGGATTAAAACCCCACAAAAAACTCATTGAAATATTTACTATAAGAATGATCCTGAATGGGGGCTTTATTGTATTTTCTCTCTTTATTTTTATGAAGATATGGGGTGTGTCACAATATTACATTGATACGGGTAAAGCGCTTTATTTTAATGGATTCACTATTGCTGATATTCCCATTTGGCCAAAACGAATAGTAAGAGGAGCAATTCTATTTTGTATCCTTATTATGTTGGGTAGGGCCTTGTCGACTTATGTAGCACGTCGTAGCGCGTTTAAAGGAGAGTTATACCGCCAAGATACTATTGCTACGCTCATTACTTATATTGTTTTTGTTATTGCTGTTATATTAGCTTTGCTAATGGCCGGTGTTAATTTCATGAGCCTTGCTGTAATTGCGGGTGCCTTATCCATCGGAATTGGTTTTGGCTTACAGCATCTTGTCAGTGATTTTGTCAGCGGTATTATTTTGTTAATGCGTAAACCTGTTACGCCAGGTGATCTGGTTATCATTGATAATACCGAAGGGTATATAAAAAATACGTTTATTATCAACGCAAATAACAACGTTAACGCATGCTGATGTCATCATCCCCAATTCGAGTTTAATTAATAAATCCTTTACCAATTATACTTACCATAATAATAAAATGTGTCGCATGAATAGCCAAATTATTCTGGATAGTAATACTGATTTTGAACTTGCTAAGCAACTTCTGCTTGAGGTGGTCAAGAACAATCCCAATGTAATCCAAGAGCCTCCCAATCAGCCGGTAGTGCTCTTTGAATTAACGCCTTCGCACAATGTTTTATATATCGTTATTGATTTGTGGTATTTCATTAAAAATGTCGACTTAAAACAACTTGTTTCAAGCGAAATTAATTATGCGATTGTCAAGGCACTGAAAGACAATAATCTTTGCCCGGGACAGAAAGTGGATTCGTCGACGTTGTAACCCGCTGTATAAGGCCTAAGACATTAACAAGACTTTCTTATAACAGGACGTATGTATCTGATAAAGAAAAATAGTTAATATGCAATGCTCATCGCTGCATGGCTATTTGTTCTTGGCTGTAGAGCTGGAGCAGTCGCTTCCGTAATCATACGAGTCATCAAGACAAGTAAACTAAAAGTTAACGAGGCTGTAAGAGAAGTTAGCCCGGTAGAAGGAATAGCCAATCCTAAAATAGCCGCTCCCATACAACCCGAAACAAAAGCAAAGCTTCCTCTAAAACCCACTGTTGCCATCTGCATAAGAAAAGAGGCATCATTTTGCTTAGGCAAATAGCCAGTTGTAGGCGATTATCACTGGAATAATTGTTAGGGCCCCTCCAAGGGCACATACCCCAGCCAGAGTGCTGAGTGATTCCACCGCAACAGCATGGTTTCCAGCGGCTAACAAAAAACTACCAAAAACACCATTTTTTGCACTACCAATAGCACCAACGGCAACATCGCCAACTAATTGTAGCTTGGTACGATTAAAAAATTTAGTCATTGAGTTTCTCTGAGTTTAAGCCGAGAATCTGAGAATAATGGTATCAAATAAAATAATCTTGTCCTAGTTAGTATTCGGATAACGTATATCCCAGAATAGTAACAATCATTTACTCTTCAAGTCATTAGTCGGATTAACCATGTGCCTAATCTGGGTTACTGGCTTGAGCAAGTCATGTCTTGACCACAGCAGACAGGTGATTTAATCATTCCGCAGCCTTTTGGGCATTTCGCAACCTGTATTTTATGGTTATCTTTAGTAATTGTATCCTTGACCAAGGACGTATTGCATTTACTGCAGGTTAAGCCTTTGACACCCATTCCGCATTTGTTGCATGTGCATTCCATTACCATTTCTCCAATTAGGCTAGTTATTGGAGTATAGATAATCTTTTTAAAAAATTAAAATCAGGAAACGATCGTTGGAAGGATATCAAACAGAGGCAAAATACCGATCAACCGAGTATGAATGAGTCAACTAGATCAAATTTTGTTAAAAATTGGCTTGTACACTTTGTATTCCTTCTTTTTACGCTATTTTGTTCGTCAGAAGGATGGCTTGGGCGAAGTAATGCTTTGCCTTGGATTATTAAATAACACTTAAGGAGGAAAAACATGACTCAGGCGATTCCAGAGGGATTTCATACTGTTACCCCAACACTCACTTTTAAAGACAGTCAGAAAGCCATTGAATTCTATAAAAAAGCATTTAATGCTCAAGTCGTTGATCTTTTTCCTAATCCTTATGGCAACGGTATTATGCATGCAACAATTAAGATCGGCAATTCGATTATTATGATGGGTGACGAGATGAATGGTGGGGAGAATTGTGCGAAAAGCGCCGAGACGCTAGGCAATTCACCAATAGGACTCTTTCTTTATGTCACTAATGTGGACGCATTCTACAAACAGGCTATTGCTGCCGGAGCCAAGGAGACGATGCCAGTAACGGATATGTTTTGGGGAGATCGTGCCGGGCACCTCAAAGACCCTTTTGGTTATTCCTGGATGATCGCGACACATACAGAAGATCTGACCAAGAATGAAATCGGAAAACGAGCGGAGGCCTTCTTCGCAGCGATGGCAAAAAATAAGTAATAAGATATGTTGTATGGTGCCTTCGTTAAGCTAAATTTTTAAGAGCTCAAGGTGCTTTCTACCAATTGCTGCAATGTGTTCAGGGAAATTGGTTTGGCGTATATATGGTTAGCGCCTAACTGGAGATATTTTAGTTGTATAGCCTCATTCACATGGGATGAAATGACAATAATAGGGGTGTTTTTATTGAGAGAATGATTGCGAATGAGAGGCAGCAATTCCTCGCCAGATATATCAGGCAGGCCTATGTCGAGGAGGATGCAATGAAATACTTGCCTATTTAAATATTCCAACGCTTCTTTGACGGTTGTTGCCAGGCTAAGGTAATAATTTCTCAAAGAAGCAACCTAAACTTGTTGGCAGATAAAGTTGTCTTCAATAATGAACAGTTGCTGATCGGATAAACTGGGCTCACTAGATGACATGATTTTCTCGCTTATGAATAAATTGGCGGGGCTATTTTCTTGATAAAATGACAATAAATAAGGGTGGAACGCCGGCGGTCAAAATTTGAGGCGACGAGTCCCAAGAAAAAGATTTCTGGAGGCTTTTTTAATAATTGAGAGTTTATTTGCAAATTTAGCAACGATTAAATATAGTACTCGCCAGTTATGTTAGTGTAAAAAAGTAGCAGTCAACAATGCAAGTTTTTCAAATAGTGGACGAGTATATAAAAAATCATCCTTTAGAATGGTTAAGTCGTATTGATTTTGAAGGTCAAACCATCTGGATAAAACGCCGTCCGCCCTCTAAAAGAACAAGGTGGCATCGTTTGGCCTCGTTGCTAACTTACTTAATTCCCATCGCTACTTTTTATCCTACAGTGGTCACAGATAAATCGGATAGTTTAACCCAGGAAGCAGAGCGTCTGCGCTTATTTGCCACAAAAGGGTTACCAGTACCGGAAGTTTTAGCATCAACGTCCAGTTATATTATTACCAGTGATGTGGGTTTTAATTTACAGCAGCTGGCAGAGCAAATAATGGATCGCAAAGAAAGAGATGTTTTGTTTGAAAAAGCCATGTATTCACTCGCCAATTTACACCAAGCTAATTTATGTCATGGCCGACCTTCTTTACGTGATATGACCTTGCAAAATGACAAAGTTTTTTGATTGATTTGGAAGAAAATCCTTTGGCAGTGATGAGTCTCGCGCAGGCTCAGGCAAGAGATATCTGGCTGTTCTTTTGTAGTGTGGCGCGCCATTGCAAGAAAGATTATTCAGTATTGGAACACCTGTTTCAAATTTATGCGAATAATGCCTCGCCGGATACAATGGCAGCCTTAAAGCAGATGGTATTCGTCCTCAAGCCTGTACGTATTATATCGGAATATCTTCTGACCGCGGTTAAATCAAGAGATCTTCGCAATGCGGTGCAAGCCAATAAAGCGCTTGAAAAATGCCTTAAGAAATAACCTATTAAGAATTATCTTAATTCGGGATTTATTGCAACGGTTGTACCGGAGTCGAAAAATGCTGAATAGATGAGCAAGGGGATTCCCGGAGGCAGTGAATAGCATCCGGGACAATTATGTTTAGATCCTGCTACTATACGAAGGGGAAGAATGAGTAAGAGAAGTATCAATAACCTCTTGAGCAAGAGAAACTAATGGGCGGGTAAAGAGGCTAATAATGCTGAATAGAGTATTGAAACTTTGAGCTATTGCCATTGACCCTGCATGCAAGACGCTTGACCAAGCTTCGCCAAATTCTTGTGCAGATTGTTCATCGACGAGTTCTTTTGTCTTTTGTTGATTAAGAGACCAGATATAAAGCGCTTTCGCTAAAGAGACCGTAGCATTCAACAGATGAATTGCAACGTCAAGCGTAAAGGCCGTTTCCAAATAAGTATCAATAAATGGATTTGCTACGAAGGCAAGGAAATCAGATTCTTTTACTTTTTTATTATGCTGGTCTTTATATCCTTGGATGGGAGTAAACATAGTAAAAAACGATGTTTTGTGGATTCAAGTAGCTGTTTCTCTGTTGTCTCAAAAATAGGTTGAATAAGTTTTGTCATCATGAACTCCAATATTAGGTTAATTACTTTGCAACAGCATGCCTACGTCCTGTAGGAACGAAGTGGTTCCATTAAATCCAATGGTGAGGAATTTTACGGGAAAATGGTGAAGAACGCTACCTTTTGGACATAGGGTAGAAAACGAATGCAGTGTTCGATCTCAGGAGGGCTCTGCGTTCGAAATGACGCGAAGGATACGCAGCAATTTGATCACAATCCAGCAATTAGTGAAGAAATATTGGTAGAATAGCCATCGTTAAACCGATAAACTCAGGGAACAATTTTAATGTTTTTGTCAGGGAATATTATGAAAACTTCAAAATTGCTCTTAATTTTTTTGCGTTGTTATACCTTCTTTACCCGTTTGTGCTACCGAGGTTGTGTCGCAATCGGAATCTGATGCTGCCCGTATTTCAATGCTTGAAAAAGCCTTAGCACCTGATAGTCCAGATAAAGTCGCTGCTTTATTTGCTCAGGCTAATAAAGACCGCAATGGTGCTGTTCAATTTATGTTGTTTTCTCAGCCCTTAAAAAATAAATATAAAGACAGTTGGCCTTATTGGGTTTCTGGAACGTCTAGTCCCTGGATTACTGCTTATAAAATTAAAAAGACATCAAAAGATAAGACTAGTTGGCAATTTCAAATTACTTATCAATGGGCAACCTCGAGCGGTCCCTTTAATCCGCCTTTAGTCCAAACGATCATTATAGAACCAGTGCCTAAGGATAGTGATTCTTCTCAAAAATGGTTAATAACCAATTTTAAGGAAAATTAATCCCCTATTTCTGCTGTTGGAAGCGCAGAGGAATAGATATTTTTATTAAATCCTTTTTATCTTACTAATTTTATATAATTTTTTAGTCGATTTAGTGTTTTCGTTAACATTAACTTAATATTGACCTGCTATATTTATACCCATAAATAAATTATAGCTGCAAGAATTATGTCTAAAGCATTAATCCAACAATTCAGAACTGCATTAATCAATTATTTAAAAAATCCCGACGATGCAGGAAATCAACAAGCACTAACAAGGGTTTCTTTTACAGTATATAAAGATGCAATCGAAAAATATGGTTTAGAACCTGATAAGTATTTGGCGCATATGGATACCATTATTAAGTCGGCAGTTAATGGAATTAAAATACATCCGCATCTTGGAGAAATTCTAGGCTCATTTAAACGTGAAATAAGCTTCGCGGATAACCCAGAAGAATGCCTGGCATTTCATGCTTTAAATATGGCTCTAGAGATGTATTTACGGAATAACTTCGTTAATCCTGAGAAAATAGCACGAGATAAATTAACTTTGATCGATGCAAGCATCCAACAATTAAAAACTGGGGAAAATCCATATATTGAAGAATTAACAAGCGCCTTTGTTAAATTAAAAGCAATAGTTGACCAGCATTTTGCATTGTCTCCTGCTATACAAGTCAAAGAATCTGCGAATTTTGAGCGAAAAATAAATCTTGTGTGTTCAATGCATAAAGACGCTATCGAAAGTGATGCGCAAGTTAAATCTGCTTTTTATAGTTTTCTTGCAATGATTTCGAGTATATTGGTTATTATTGGCGTTTCTCTTTCTGACAGTTTCCAAAGAAAAAGTAATTTCTTCAAAGATGTTTCCAGTGCGCCAACAAAAGCGTTGAGCCAGCCAGGTTTTGTTGCTCCTTTTATTGAAATTCAAGATTCTGATGATGAGCAACAAAAGATTAGTAGCGGTCTCGGCTCAACCAATTCGTAATTTTTCTCAAATATTCCTATCCTAGAGGGGCGCTCTGGGCTTTGCTTGGTTATTTTTCTACCGGTTTGTTTAAATATTCTGGTAGAAAACCGCCAGCCTGCATGTGCCACATTTTGGCGTAATGTCCTTTTAGCCTGAGTAATTCTTGATGAGTTCCATCTTCAATAATCTGGCCATTATCAAAGACCAAGATTCTATCCATTTCCGAGAGAGTGGATAAGCGATGAGCAATAACAATGGTTGTTTTTCCATGCATCAAATGGTGTAAGGCATCCTGGATGTATTTTTCAGTGACCGAATCAAGCGCCGAAGTGGCTTCATCTAAAATGAGAATGGGTGCATTTTTTAAGATGGCTCTTGCAATCGCAATACGTTGGCGTTGTCCACCGGATAATTTGATTCCTCGCTCTCCGACCATCGAGTGATAACCCTCATGAAGCTGACTAATGAATTCATGGCAATGGGCTTTCTCAGAGGCAGTAATGACGTCGCCATCACTTGCATTCGAACGCCCGTAGCGAATATTTTCCATTAATGTACGGTGAAACAAAGAAATATCCTGGGGGATTAACGCGATGTTTTCTCGTAGAGACGTTTGCGTTACCTCATTAATATTTTGCTGATCAATGGTTATCCGACCGGATTCAACGGCAAATAGTCTTAAAATAAGGTTTACAAAGGTACTTTTGCCGCTTCCTGAAAAACCGACAAGACCTACCTTTTCACCAGGATGAAGGATAATCGTTTTATTTTTAAAAAGGCACGATCCTTTATCATAATGAAAGCTGACATTTTCAAATTGAATCTCTCCCTGATGAACAATCAAGGGTTTTGCGTCGTTAACATCAACAATGTCATGAACTGCATTAATGATAGAAAGGGCTTGCTTACACTTACCGATTTGTTCTGAAAAGGCAACGAATTGGCCAGCAATAAACCATAGATTCCATAATATGCTGATAGATAAACTAATGATAAAACTAAAATCGCCTACCGTTACCAGATTTTGGCTGTACATTCGCCCTAACAACCAGAGATTGAAGCCTAATAAGGCAACGATACTGATATCCCAATAAATTCTCATGTGAATGATCTTGGCCTGCATCTTCCTGTCTTTCTGCACGGTGTCAGCAATTGCCTTGCTAATATAGCTGTTTTCATAGGCGTGTTTGGCGAACAAACGAATATTCACAATATTACTGATACTATCCACCATTTTGCCTACGACAGAACTGCGTGCCTCGGCAAAAA
>NZ_CALJ01000047.1 GCF_000308315.1 Legionella tunisiensis
TTCACCCCTCTTGTGTACAGACTGGAATTGTCTGAGCGCAATGCCTCTAGGGGGCTTATAAAACTAACAGTATGCTAGGAACCTGATGGCTATCTCCTTGATAATAGTGGCAATATTAATTTTAAGTTTTGTTTGTATAGTAGCCATGCTGTACAAACTGACAAAACAACCTCCTGTGCGCTTATCTGCTCTTGATTATATAAAGCTAACAGTTAGCGGGGTTATTGCCTTTATTGCTGATACATTGGGCGTTGGTAGTTTTGCTGTTAATGTTACCCTGGCTAAAATACTGAGGACTTTTCCCGATGATGAGTTGCCAGCAGTCAACAATGGTGCCCAAGTTATTCCAGGGACGATTGAATCTCTCTTCTTCATGCAATTAGTCGATGTGGATCTGACTACACTGGTAACGTTGGTAATGGGGACTTGTTTGGGGGGATTGATTGGTGGCGCTATTGTGACGCATTTAAGTAAACAAGCTATCCGCTTGTCAATGATGTGTTGCTTTGTGATTATTATCGGTCTACTAATCTGCCATCAATTGCGTTTAATGCCCGTTGGTGGTGAGCTGATTGCGTTGCATTCTGGCAAGCTTTTTATTGGTTTTTTGCAATGATTATCTGTGGTGCTTTAACCTCCGTGGGTATTGGTCTGTTTGTGATGGTGCAAGGCGTGTTATTTTTGCTAAATGTTTCACCTGTTGTGGCTTTCCCCATTATGATGACGGCCGGCGCTATGCAACAACCCTTAACTACCTTAGTGTTTGTGCAACAAAATAAAATTCCTTTGAAAAAGACCTTAATCCTTAGCCTGGCTGGTTGTATAGGTGTTTTATTACTGTACCTGTTTTTATTCATTTAACGGTGACTTGGTTACACTCCCTATTGCTAGTTATTCTAATTTATAATCTCTTCGCTATCAGTCGAACTTATCTGCGTTCTCGAATAAAGGTCAGACGTTATCAACCAACATCTATTCCTCTTGCTGCAGCTGATTAGGGTACAGACACTGTCAAGAAAAGCTGCAAAGATGCTAAAATAAGAAATACTGTTTCTTCTCCTTTAGGTACCCTGTTAAGTTTCACCTAGATGGAGCAATCACACATTGAGTACGATGAAACGAGAGCATTATTTAGATTGAATGCTTTGTGTTAGTTTTTAAAGGGTCGCTTTGATGGAAGAACCGAAAAGTAAATCACAAAAAAACGTGACGCCGATGCTTTGCAGAAGGTAGGAGTCAAATTAATCGCGTTGAGTTTGGCAAAACTTGATACCTTGCCACTACCACCCAATTTGCGCCAGGCTATTATTGATGCTAAATCCATCAAGAGTCACGGCGCGATAAGGCGACAAGCACAATTGATTGGTAAGCTTATGCGAGCCGCTGATAGCGAGGCTATATTGGAGGCTTATGAGGCCATTATAGCTGTGGATAGTGCTCAAACGGCTTCTTTCCATGAATTAGAGCAATGGCGTGAGCGCTTGATTCATCAAGGGAAAGAGGCTCTTACCGAATTTATAGATGCTTATCAACCAGCGGATGTACAACAGCTACGCCAGCTGGTAAAAAAGGCGGTAGAGGAGCAAAACAGCGAGAAACATGCTGGTGCTTCCAAAGCGCTGTTTCGTTTTTTAAGAGCATGTTTATAATGAATTACTCCCTATTTATTAGTTGCCCAAAGGGCTTGGAATACCTGCTTGAAGAAGAGGTGAAGACACTGGGTTTACATGTTACTCGTGTGAGCCCGCAAGGCGTTTACGGGGAAGCAGATTTAACGGTTATTTACCAACTGTGCTTATGGTCTCGGCTTGCCAATCGTGTGCAGCTTCTGCTTTTTAGTGGTCAAGCCCATAATGAGCAGACTCTTTATCAGCTTTGTAATCAATTTCCCTGGCAAACGGTTTTTTCCGCAGATAAAACGCTGGCAATTGAATTTCATGGTTCTTCAACACATATAAGAAATTCCATGTTTGGCGCACAAGTAGTTAAGGATGGCATTGTTGATCATTTTCGCCAATTTAAAGGAATGCGACCTTCCATCGATCGTGAAAAGGCGCAAATTCGCCTGCATGCCCATTTGAAGCATGACATTGTCACTGTAAGTTTTGACTTGACTGGTTATAGTTTGCATCAGCGTGGTTATCGAACTCAGGCTGGTGAGGCACCATTAAAAGAAAATATTGCTGCAGCAATGTTAATACGGGCTAAATGGCCACAATTAGCTGCTAATGGCTATGCCTTGCATGATCCGTTCTGTGGTGCTGGCACTTTGATTATTGAGGCCGCAATGATGGCTGGACATATTGCGCCGGG
>NZ_CALJ01000046.1 GCF_000308315.1 Legionella tunisiensis
TTTGTTGATCAGAAGGAATTGTTTCCAGCGAACAAAGCAGAGGCTTAAAGTTCGATAAATTAATAGATATTGAGCCTACAATTTTGCCTTCATCATCAAAGACAAGACGATCTTCTGCAGCACGATCGCCAAGTGCAAGACGAAGAGCCACACTGATAGCAACAGAGTACTTGGCAAGCAAGGCTGGATAGGTACTATCTAACGGTTTAAAAAACCAGACTTTGTTTGGCCATCAACATCAACAAATTCAACTTCTGAAACCGCATGGCCTGAGGGCGTTGTGGCTCCTAACAATTTCAACTGATTATAACGTAACGCCTTCACTGGCAGGGGCATTGGTGCATTCCTTAGAGTCCGATTCCAGAGGAATATTCATATTAAGCAGAAATAGAGATGGAGTTCAATAGTATTATTAATGACAACAATGATCCATCGTAAATTAATTTGACGATTTAATGGGCTTGTTAAGCCGTATTTTTGCCTCATAAAAAATCCTTATGAGATAAAATTTCTCTTTAAGGATAATCAAGTAATTTAAAGATCAATTAGCAATAAATTAGATTATTACATTTACAATCAATTTAAAATTTTAACTTAAAATTGGTCTTCATTTTGATAATAAAATTTGCTTTTAGAAATCGTTTACCGCCAGCCAATACAATAAATACGACGATTCCTATCTTAAGCTCAGTCCTATAAGATAAGTGTTGGAAATCAAAGTAAACAGCTAAGCTTAAGCCAGGATTATTCATTCTTTATGGTCAAACAAAACTCCATGGAAGGCTTTAATCCGATAAGATGGGCATTTATTGTTATTTATCTTATTCTTACCGTTACCTCTGTGTTTTGGCATTCTCCACTGGCTTGGGATATTGTACCCATCGTACTCGTCTTTTCTATTTTTATTGCGGTCTTGCTGCATGGAAAAGAACGTTATGGAATAAAAACCTACTGGTATTTTTTAGTCAATTTTTTGGATGGAGGCCGTTGCAATTTATGGGATCCAACGTTTGATATAAATACTGGAGCCTTTCAGTGTCTCAAGTCATATGGAAATTTATAGGCCAATAGCTTTAATTACTCTTTTAACAATGATATTCGTAACTTTACTGTCTCTAAGTATTAAAAATAGTAGCCACTTAACGGGCTAGCAGTATTTTTTGCGAGGATGAATCCTATATAACTTATTAAAAAATAAAATTATATTTCTTTTTTCTTTCTTTGGACCTACGTCCCACACTTTATGCGCGGGACTCAGTAGCGCATTACAACAGTTGTAAAGACAGACTAAATTCGTCTCCTCATCTCATCAGCATGAGCATCATTACTTGCAAAAAGAGTAAAGAACCCTCATCTTAACTGTTTCTTTGACAATAAATAGAAATGGATTTGATTAGTGAGAAAACTTTGTTATGCAGTTTAATATTATTGGTGCCGGCCGTTTAGGAAAAATATTGCTTTAGCCCTGGTTAATTCGGGTTTGGCTCAACTTGCCGCAGTCTGCAACACCAGTTTCGGCAGTGCTGAACAAGCAGTCCAGCAAATAGGCTCAGGTTTTCCTGTGGCCTCTTTAACTGAACTACCTAAAGTAAATTTAACGTTTATTACTACACCAGATGATCTTATTCCGTCAATTGCTCTGCAATTAAAGGAACAAGTACCAGTAGATTGCTTTGTTGTGCACTGTAGCGGTGTTTTGAGTTCCGCTGAATTAATGCCGCTAAAAACCCGTGGCTGTCATATTGCCAGCATCCATCCACTAAAAGCATTTAGTAAAGCAAATCTTGATCAACATGCCTTTACTCATTGCGATTGTGTCATTGAAGGTGATCAACTCGCAGTAGAACTCCTCACCTCATTATTCACAAAACTAGGGGCAAGGATTATCCCAATTAAAGCTGGTGGCAAGACGATATATCATGCTGCCGCAGTTATTGCCTCTAATTATTTGGTCACCTTGGCAGCAACTGCCAATGATTTACTGCAAGAAGCAGGTATTGAGGCCAAACTAGCCCAACAAATGATTGTGAATTTGATGGCAAGTAGCCTTAATAATGTGCAACAGGCAACCGCGATAAAAAAGGCACTTACCGGTCCCTTAGCCCGTGGAGATCTAAATACCATTAACAGACATTTAAAGGCCTTAGACAATTGCTTCGCGGATGAGCTCTATCGCCATGCTGCACTTGCTACCCTACCAATAACTGATTTAGATACTGAACTTAAGAGCGCTTTGACTGTCTTATTACAAAAAGCAATCTAAAAAAGGTTCTTTCAATCAACCTTATTTTTCTGAATACGCTTCACATAAAGCGTTTTTTTGACCGTCGCAATGGTCTGCTGACTTTCATCATAGATCTGAGTATGGAAAACTGGTAGTGTTTTACCATTATTCTCATTCAGAGCCTGCTTTATGGCATCCAACTGTTCATTATTAAGCGTGAAATCCGCATAAACGCGGCCTTTTCCCGGCTTGATATAGTTAATTTCTCCTTCTTTATCCCATACGACGTAATCAGGTCCTAGGCGGTGGATCAAAAGGAGAGCAAAAAAAGGATCAGTCATTGAATACAAACTTCCGCCAAATTGAGTACGCATGTAATTTTTATTGTACCAACGGAAAGCCAGAGAGACTTGTGCAAAAGAAAAATCCTTAGAAATTTTCTCTACTTTGATCCCAGCCCCCCAAAATGGCGGCCAGCAATTTAAAATAAAATGTAGCGTGCGAGCAGATAATTGCATAGTGGCTTATACGCCAGTAGTAGTGCCAAATACCTGCATGGCAGTTACATTTTGCAATCCGCGTGGCAATCGATTGCCACGACGACCTCGTTCGCCTTGGTAATGACCAAGATCAGTTGCTTTCAAAGTAAAATGGCGCTTACCTGCATACACCGTTAAGGAATCATCGACAGATAATATTTGTAGATCGATGACAAACTCTTCACGTTGCTGTGCCTTGGCAGAAGAGATATTAATTAATTTATTGCCTTTGCCTCTAGAGAGCTCCGGTAACTCACTCGCTGAAAACACAAGTAAACGTCCTGCATTGGTAACGCAGGCAATAAATTGCGATTCTTTTGCTACAAATAAACGTGGCGGTAATACTCGACTGTTTTCAGGCAATTTAATACAGGCTTTACCGTTACGGTTTTTAACATAGAGCTCTTTCAGTTGCGTAACAAAACCATACCCAGCATCACTAGCCAATAATACCCAATCCTCTGCTTCGCCACTAATAAGCGCTTCAAAATGTATGCCGTCACTGGGATTTAACCTACCAGTTAAGGGTTCTCCTTGACCACGTGCAGAAGGTAAAACATGCCCGGGCAAGGTATAAACCTTGCCTTCACTATCAAAAAACACAACCTGCTGGTTAGATCGAGCATTCGCTTGAGCTTTGAATGCATCGCCAGCCTTATAACTTAATTCACGACCATCAATGTCATACCCTTTCGCAGCTCGAATCCATCCCTTTTGCGAAAGCACCACGGTAATGGGTTCATTAGGAAGAATATCCTCTTCTTTCAACGCTTGAGAATCTTGGCGTTCAACCAATGGCGCTCGTCTGGCATCCCCAAATTGATTACGATCAGCAGTAATTTCTTCTTTCACCAAAGCCTTCAACCGTTTTTCATTGGCTAAAATGGTCTGCAAGGAATCACGTTCATTTTTCAAATCCTCTAATTCCGCACGTAATTTAATTTCTTCCAGTTTGGCGAGATGTCGTAATTTCATCTCCAGAATAGCTTCCGCCTGTCTTTCGCTCAAATTAAATCGTGCAATTAGCTCTTGTTTGGGATTGTCATGTTCTCGAATAATGGCTATGACCTCATCAATATTTAGATAGGCTATTAGCAGACCTTCCAGTATATGAATACGCTCAAGTACTTTATCCAAACGGAATTGCAGACGTCTTTTTACGGTTGTCAGACGATAAGTTAACCATTCTTGTAAAATGGTTAGTAACCCTTTAACTCGCGGCTTACCATCCAAACCGATCATATTGAAATTAATGCGATAACTACGTTCCAAATCGGTCGTAGCAAACAAATGTGACATTAATCCTTCGACATCCACTCGATTTGATTTCGGCACGATAACAAGACGAGTTGGATGCTCGTGATCAGATTCATCCCGTAAATCCTCAACCATTGGCAATTTCTTTTGCTGCATCTGGGCCGCTATCTGTTCTATTACCTTTGCTCCGGAAACTTGGTAAGGTAAGGCTGTAATCACAATATCGTGTTTTTCCAGACGATAAATTGCCCGCATCTTTATAGAACCTCCACCGGTTTCATAAATATTGCGGATCACATGGCTGGGTGTAATGATTTCTGCTTCAGTGGGAAAATCAGGGCCTTTAATATGTTTGCATACAGCCGCCAAATCTGCGTTGGGGTTATCAAGTAAGTGAATACAAGCGTTAGCGACTTCTGTAAGATTATGGGGCAAAATATCAGCAGACATCCCTACAGCAATTCCTGTTGCACCATTGAGCAATACGTTGGGCAATCTGGCCGGCAACAACGAAGGTTCTTGCAGCGTCCCATCAAAATTATCAATCCAATCGACTGTTCCCTGTTGCAACTCCGCTAAAAGCAAATCGGCGTATGCTGATAAACGTGCCTCAGTATATCGCATTGCAGCAAAGGATTTAGGATCATCAGCAGAACCCCAGTTACCCTGCCCATCAACAAAGGGATAACGATATGAGAAAGGCTGTGCCATCAATACCATTGCCTCATAACAAGCTGAGTCGCCATGAGGATGGAATTTACCAAGTACATCCCCCACGGTGCGTGCTGATTTTTTATGTTTTGAGCTGGCTTTCAAGCCCAATTCAGACATTGCATAAACAATACGGCGCTGTACGGGTTTTAAACCATCAGCAATATGGGGTAATGCTCTATCGAGAATAACGTACATGGAATAATCAAGATAGGCTTTTTCAGTAAATTCAGTAAGTGGTTTACGTTCTATGGCATCGTTCATAACACTAGGATTTTATACTTCAATTTGCTTATAACTATCATCGTAGTGCAAATAGGGTTAATAAGGCAAAGCTATTTTAACAACTAATTGTAATTAGAGCGAACTAAACGAATGAATAAATTGTTAACAATTTTTTGTGAGCTTACGGCATTAATTCGTATCTTATTGATTTTAATAAATATTCAGTTGTAACTTTCTCTTAAAAAGAGAGTAATCCCTGTGGATAATTTTGTGAATTAAAAGGATAACTTTTGGTAAACAAATAAAAATTCTCTATGGAAATCAGGCGCTAAAGCGATTAATTGATCAATCATGTTCGGCCAAACAAAATTAACTTCGTGGAAGTTAATTTTGTTATGACTCATAAGCGTCTTGCCTGACTGACAAGAGATCTAAATGAAAAATTATTTAATTTTCTTACGTAGCTTTTGGATTGCACGTATCTGTGCAACTGCACGAGCCAATTCTGCCGCTGCTCTTGAATAATCCAGTTCCGCGCCTTTATTAGCAATTGCTTCTTCTGCACGTGTTTTTGCAGCCAGCGCAGCAGCTTCATCAATTTCTTCCGCACGCTCTACTGTATCAGCCAATACTGTTACATAGTGAGGCTGAACTTCGAGCATACCACCAGAAACATAATAAATTTCCTGTGCACCGCCTTGGCGTGTAACACGAATCTCTCCAGGTTTAAGAATGGTCAGCAAGGGAGCGTGACCGGGAACAATTCCGATCTCACCCAATTCACCTGTGGCGACAACCATTTCGACGACACCCGAAAAAATTTCCTGCTCAGCACTAACGATATCCAAGTGCGTTGTTCTTGCCATGTTTACTTGCCTCATAAGGTTTTCGCTTTAGCAACTGCTTCCTCGATGCTTCCAACCATGTAAAATGCCTGTTCAGGCAAGTCATCGTACTCACCAGCAAGAATGCCTTGGAACCCTTTAATGGTATCTTTTAGAGAGACATACTTACCAGGGGAACCAGTGAATACTTCGGCAACGAAAAACGGCTGAGAAAGGAAACGCTGAATTTTACGCGCACGAGAAACAACACGCCTGTCCTCTTCAGACAACTCATCCATACCTAAAATAGCGATAATATCTTTCAACTCTTTATAACGCTGCAGCGTTTGTTGAACACGACGAGCCGTATCATAGTGCTCTTGACCAACAATCAGTGGATCCAATTGGCGTGAAGTTGAATCCAGTGGATCTACTGCCGGATAAATTCCCAACTCAGCAATTTGACGGGACAGAACTACTGTCGCATCCAAATGCGCGAAAGTAGTTGCAGGTGACGGATCTGTCAAGTCATCCGCAGGAACATAGACTGCTTGAATAGAAGTAATAGAACCCGTCTTGGTAGAAGTAATACGCTCTTGCAGCATACCCATTTCCTCCGCCAGTGTTGGTTGGTAGCCTACTGCAGAGGGCATACGGCCAAGTAATGCAGATACTTCAACCCCAGCAAGCGTGTAACGATAAATGTTATCGATGAATAAAAGAACATCCCGGCCTTCATCACGGAATTTTTCCGCCATGGTCAACCCAGTCAACGCTACACGTAATCGGTTTCCTGGTGGCTCATTCATTTGTCCATAAACCAGTGATACTTTATCCAGAACGTTAGAGTCTTTCATTTCATGATAGAAATCGTTACCTTCACGAGTACGCTCACCCACACCAGCAAATACAGAGTAACCACTATGCTCAATAGCGATGTTACGAATCAATTCCATCATATTAACGGTTTTACCTACGCCGGCACCACCGAATAAGCCCACTTTCCCACCTTTGGCAAAAGGACATAACAAATCGATAACTTTAATACCAGTTTCCAACAACTCCTGGCTACCAGCTTGTTCTTCATAGCTTGGAGCCTGACGATGAATGGCCCAATGCTCATCAGCATCGATAGGACCAGCTTCATCAACCGGACGTCCCAGAACATCCATAATACGGCCCAAGGTTTTCTTACCAACAGGCACTTGAATTGGTTCGCCAGTATTTTTAGCCTGGACCCCGCGTTTCAAACCATCAGTGGTACCCATGGCAATTGTGCGGACAACGCCGTCACCTAATTGCTGTTGTACCTCAAATACCAAATCCCCTTCAACGAGTTTTAACGCATCGTTAACTTTGGGAACGTTATCACGGGGAAACTCAACGTCTACAACCGCGCCAATAACTTCAACTACAGTTCCTAAACTCATCATATGCCCTCTTATAAAGCGTCCGCACCACCGACAATTTCTGCCAATTCCTGAGTAATAGCAGCCTGCCGAGCTTTGTTATACGCCAATTGAAATTCTTTGATTAACTCACCTGCATTATCAGTTGCACTTTTCATCGCAATCATTTTTGCAGCCTGCTCGCAGGCAATATTTTCCACAACCGCCTGATAAACCTGCAATTCAATGTAGCGCTCCAACAAAGCGTCTAATAATTCCTTGGCATCAGGTTCGTAAATATAATCCCAATGATGGCCAAGTTCTTTACTATCTTCTTCAGAACTAGGTAAGGGTAAGAGCTGTTTAATTGTCGGTTTTTGCGTCATAGTATTAACAAATTCGTTATACGCAATATGTAACGCGTCAATTTCACCCTTGTCAAAGGCGTCCAGCATGACTTTTACCACGCCAATCAAATCTCTTACACTAGGTTTATCGCCCAGTTGATCAACAGAAGCAATAATATTTCCGCCAACCCGTTTGAAAAAAGCTTGTCCCTTCCTACCAATAACACAAACATCAATTTCCTTCCCTTCATGCTGCCACTGGCGCATGTGACGTATTGTTTCGCGTAGTAAATTGGCATTCAAACCACCACACAATCCTCTATCCGTCGTTACGACAATAACACCAATCCGCTTGATATCACGCACTGTCATAAATGGATGTCGATATTCAGATGCTGCACGAGCCAGATGCTTAACAACTTTATATATTTTGTTTGCATAGGGCTTGGATGCACGCATTCTATCTTGCGTTTTACGCATTTTACTTGCGGCAACCATTTCCATCGCGCGAGTTATTTTTTGCGTGTTTTTAATACTCGCAATCTTTGTACGGATCTCTTTCGCTCCAGCCATATCTTGCTTCGCCTTTAATTAACAGATTTTTTGAAAATCTGCGTAATCAATTAAGCCATCACTGCTTTAGCAATGATGGCTAGTCAATTTACCAGCTACCAGTGCGTTTGAAGTCTTCGACAGCTGCCTTTAATTGGGATTCAATATCACCATCATAAGCACCAGATTCATTGATCTTGTGCAAAAGTTCCGCATGCGAAGCCTGCATAAAGCCGTGTAATGCTGTTTCAAATGCGCTAACTTCAGCAACAGGAACATCATCCAAGTAGCCTTTCTCTACGACAAAGAGAGATACAGCCATTTCAGCAACAGAGTAGGGTGAATATTGCTTTTGCTTCATTAACTCCGTAATACGTTGTCCACGCTCCAATTGCTTACGTGTTGCATCATCCAAGTCAGAAGCAAACTGTGAAAACGCTTCCAACTCACGGAATTGCGCAAGTGCTAAACGCGTACCACCACCCAATTTTTTCATAATTTTTGTCTGTGCTGCACCACCAACCCGAGATACAGATAAACCGGAGTTGATAGCAGGACGAACACCCGAGTTGAATAAATCTACATCAAGGAAAATTTGTCCATCTGTAATGGAAATTACGTTGGTGGGTACGAACGCAGATACGTCGCCTGCTTGCGTTTCAATAATTGGTAACGCAGTAAGTGAACCGGTTTTACCCTTTACTTCACCATGCGTTAATTTCTCTACTTCTTTCTCATTGATTCTTGCTGCGCGCTCGAGTAACCGTGAATGCAGGTAGAAAATATCCCCAGGATAAGCTTCACGTCCAGGTGGACGACGAAGTAACAGCGATATTTGTCGGTATGCCCACGCTTGCTTGGTTAAATCATCATAAACAATTAAAGCATCTTCTCCACGCTCCATGAAATATTCACCCATGGTACAACCAGCATATGGAGCTATAAATTGGAGAGCGGCAGAATCGGCAGCACCAGCAACGACTACAATGGTATGCTCCATAGCGCCATGCTCTTCCAGCTTACGCACAATCGCCGCTACAGAAGAGGCTTTTTGACCAACGGCCACATAGATACATTTTACTCCAGTCCCTTTCTGGTTGATGATCGCATCAATAGCAATAGCTGTTTTTCCAGTTTGACGGTCACCAATAATCAATTCACGCTGGCCACGTCCGACTGGAATCATTGCATCTACAGCTTTCAAACCAGTTTGTACAGGCTGATCAACTGATTGGCGAGCAATTACACCAGGAGCTACTTTTTCAATGGGGGACATCTTAGCCGCTTCAATAGGTCCTTTGCCATCGATTGGGTTACCCAGTGCATCGACAACACGTCCAAGGAGGTTTTTACCTACCGGAACCTCAAGAATACGACCAGTACATTTTCCTTTTTGGCCCTCAGACAGGCTTGAGTAATCACCAAGGATTACCGCACCAACTGAATCGCGCTCCAAGTTCAATGCCAAACCATAGACTCCACCAGGGAATTCAATCATTTCCCCTTGCATAACGTCGGCAAGGCCATGGAGGCGAACAATACCATCTTTCAGGCTAACGATGGTTCCTACATTTCGTGCCTCGGAAACAACATTGAATTCTTCAATCTTTTTTCTGATTAATTCACTGATTTCAGATGGGTTTAACGCTACTTGTTCTGTCATGAAATCTATCCTCTCTCTAGGCGGCTAAATCGGTGATAAGCTTACTTAATTTGCCTCGCACCGAGCCATCAATAATTAAATCGCCAGCTTGAATAACCGCACCACCCAGCAGTGATTGGTCAACATTTACATCAAGCGTTACTTGGCGTTGTAGCCGTTGACTAAGCGAACTGATTAAATGCTGTTGCTGAGCTGTTGAAAGTTCTGAAAAACTATAAACTTTTACCACCAGCGTTTTTTCTTGCTCTGCACGCAATACCTCAAACAACACTTTAATATCAGGCAATAGCATCAGGCGCTTATTATAAGCCAGTAATGCTATGAGACTTTCTATTGTGGCTGCCTCTTTATTGCTAATCTTTGCAAAAGGAATCATTAATAGTTCTGTTTGCTGTTTTTCTGTTACTGCAGGATTAGTAATAAATTGCATTGCTTTATTATCCAATACCGACATTGCCAAACTCTGCAGTATTTCAGACCATTGACTAAGTTTTTTAGCGGCCAGCGCATGCTCAAAAATGGCTTTTGCGTAGGGTCTAGCGATCGTTGTGGTATCTGCCATGTTAAATCTCTTTAATCAGGTTATCCAATAACGCGCTATTCGCCTGTTTATCGATTTCACGCATAAGAATCTTTTCGGCGCCAGCTACTGCTAATTGAGCTACTTGCTTACGCAAATTCTCTTTCGCACGATTTATCTCCTGCAGCAATTGCTCATGAGCAATCTTGGCTTGCTTTTGTGCCTCCAGCTTAGCGTCTTCTTTAGCTTCTTCGATCAGCTGCGCAGCGCGATGATTCGCTTTTTCAATAATTTCTGAAGCTTGTGATTTCGCTTGTTTAATTCATCACGAACACGATGTTGAGCCAGTTCCAATTCCTTACGGCCACGCTCTGCGGAGGATAAGCCATCAGCTATTTTGTCTTGGCGTTCTTCCATTGCTTTAGCCAGAGGAGGCCAAACAAATTTCATGGTAAACCAGACAAACGCGGCAAAAACCAACATTTGAACAATCAAGGTCAAATTTATATCCAAGGTAATTTCTCCTGTAACATTTGGGGCGCAAAATCGCCCCTATTCAGTGTTATCAAGAACCCAAACTGCTGAGGAAGGGGTTAGCGAAAGTGAAGAACAACGCAATACCCACACCAATCATCGTCACCGCATCAAGTAAACCTGCAACAATAAACATTTTTACTTGTAACATAGGTACCATTTCAGGTTGACGAGCAGAACCTTCAAGGAATTTTCCACCCAACAAACCAAAACCAATCGCGGTGCCTAAAGCGCCTAAACCTATCAACAGGGCGACTGCAATAACAGTCATACCTTGAACTTGTGCTATCAAACTTGCAGCTTGCATATAAATCCCCTTAATGGACAATTGTTTAAATTAAAAATGATTAATGGTCTTCATGGGCCAGACTTAGATAAACGATAGTCAGTACCATAAAAATAAACGCTTGCAACGTGATCACCAGAATGTGGAATATTGACCAGGCCAAAGCTAATAAAAACTGCGCTGCGCCCAGAGTAACTGTTCCAGCCAATGAGGATGCAGTTGCATTCAAGGTTAGCAAGGCTATCAGAATAAAGATCAATTCGCCAGCATATAGGTTACCGAATAGACGCAGTGCCAGCGAAATCGGTTTTGCAATCAACCCCACTAACTCCAACAACAGGTTGAAGGGAATAAATGCGGGATGATTAAAAGGTTGTAAAGTTAATTCTTTCACAAACCCTTTGATCCCCTTGATTTTTATGCTGTAGAAAATAATAAGCGCAAAAACTGATAAAGACAGGGCAAAAGTAAGATTAAGATCGTTCGTGGGCACAACCTTTAGATAATGGATACCAACTGATTGAGCTAGAAGTGGTAACATATCGACCGGAACGATATCCATAAAATTCATCAGAAAAACCCAAACAAAAATTGTCAGGGCCAAGGGTCCAATCAATTTATTTTTTCCGTGAAAACAGTCTTTAACCTGATTATCAGCAAACTCTAGCATTAACTCGGCAAAATTCTGCAGCTTACCCGGTACGCCTGTCGTTACTCTGCGGGCTCCTACATAGAGCAGCACTAAAATAAAAATACCTAGTACTACAGAAAAAACAGTGTATCAAGATTCAGCGTCCAAAAACCGCCCGAACCAAAGCTCATTGTTTTGAGATTGAAGGAGAGATACGTTAAATGATGTTTGATATATTCAGTGCTTGATACCATTTCAGTCACTTTCTGGCCTATTTTGTTTGTTAGCAAAAATCAGTGGTGCGAACCAATGGTTCATCAACACCATAATGTAAGTGAAAAAAACGCAAGAGGGGCTACTTTAAACAGTACAAACACCAGGGTAAACAGGATAACTGACGACAAAATTTTCAACGCTTCGCCTATATAGAAGCTTTTGACTATTTGCCGCGCTGCTCTGGCGCCCTGGTGGTGAAACAGTTTTTTTGCGAACAAGGCAGAAGGGATGACTGCTACCAGTCCTCCTAATATCGCGGATATCGCTTCGTTTGTTCCGAAAGTCAGCAGAAAAGCCAGTGCTATTACCACACTAGTAGCCAGCTGAGCTCCCATTAAGCGTATCACACCTCGCACGCTCCGCCTATCTTTCACATTTTCACCCATCTTTCAACGCGCGAATTATAAAGTAATCAAGCTGTATAAGCAACGTCGGCAGCAAAGTTAAGTCATTATTTGTCCTTTTTTGCTAAATCATATTGATTCTGGAATTGAATTTTTATTGATCTTATTAATTATTTAAAAATCTAGGTACTTATTTTTGATGCAAACAAGCTTTAATTGCTATAACTGCATTCGGCGCTGGAATATTAAGCGCGTATTGCTTATATTTTATAATAGGTGTTTTTATTTTTACACCAACAGTGTTTACCTCGACGTTAAGGAATTATAATATGTCAGAAAAGCAACAACGCACCGCTGCTAGTATGCGGGAAAAAATGCTCAATCGCTACGGTGATGGACTCCACCACAAACATGATAAAAACCATAACCCCTATAGAAAACATTGTAAATCTCACCCGGTACAACTACTGAACGGACATAATGAAGAAGATGTAAATTCATCGACGGGATTGTTACGTGCTTTTAAGTTAAGAAAAATTCGTAAACGACTAGATAAAGGTCGCATCCATTGATAAAGTAACGGTATCCTCCAGGTTAGCCACTTCCTGGTTTGGAACTGCGCACAGTGGCTTGAGTTCGCTCAGGCCACACTCTTCTAATGCAGATTAACCATCTTTTGTTGGCTGCATGCTCAAATTGTAATATTTGAGTAATTTAACGACTCGTTCGACACCTGTGGTATTCCTGGCAATATCGATTACAGCTGTAGCTTGGGCTGGTCTCACATCTCCCATTAGGTAAACAATACGATCAGAAGTAACAATCTTAAAAGCATTTGGATCAATCGCTGAGTTAGCAAAAATCTGACTGCGAATTTTAGCGGTGATCCAGCCGTCCTCTAACGTGTTACCTGGTTGTGGACTAATATCCATTTGGTTGAACAAACGACGATAACCAGATAGAGCAGATATCCTTTTAATCGCTGTCTCACGCAGTTCCAGACTGGGGACATGGCCTGCCAAAAGAATATCTCCATTGAAAACGGCCAGGTCGATTGCACAGCTCTCTGCTTTAAAAACGTTGTCTCCATACAACACACGATGTGCTTCTGCAGAAAGCTCATAATCACTGAGTTTCTTATAAACATTATGGCGATCATAAACTAAAGTAGCTCCGGTCCATACACCACCAAGACAACCAGTCAAAAGACTGCAGCCTAAAAAAATGACAACAAAACATCCTTGTTTTCTCATAGCTCTTAGACAATATATTGGAAAACTTTAACCACTTTACGAACACCTTGTACCTGTCTAGCCACATTGACCGCTAAATCGGCTTGCTCATGAGTAGCAATTCCCATTAAATACACAACGGCGTTTTCTGTCACAATACGAATTGAACCTGATTCCAAATCTTTTTTGGCCAACATTAAACTACGTACCTGACTAGTTATCCAGGCGTCCTTTGTTCGCTGACTTAGAGGTATAGGATAATCAACAGAAATCTCATCATAGACTCTTCTCACATTAGGAGTATTTTGTGCGATTTTTTCCGCTACCACTCTTAGTGATGCTGTTGGTGTTTGCCCAACAAGCAAGACAACACGGTTAAAGCTGCTTACTAGAATGCGTGAATCACGAAAACGGGGATCAGTGACTATAGCGGTATGAACCTTATGAAAAATACGAGCATCACTTTCTAATGTAACAACACTACGCCGATCATAAACAACAAGACCAGCAGCAGCCCCAGCTACGACTACGGCGACGCATCCTGTCAACAATGAACTAACTAGTAAAAAATTATTGAGCGAATCTTCATAACTTACCCCAACATTTGACCAAACAAAGATTGATCTATCAAATCACAAAAACAATGCAAGATGAATAAATGTGTTTCACGAATACGTGCCGCACTATCAGCCTGCACTCTAAGTTCAATGTCTTCAGGCCCTAGGTGATTAGCAAGAACACCTCCATCGCGCCCACTTAAAGCAATCGTATCCATCCCACGATCATTTGCTGCATTTACGGCGTGCAAAATACTATCTGAATTACCAGATGTTGAAAGTGCTAGTAAAACATCCTTTTCTTGCCCTAATGCATGAATTTGACGGGCAAAAATCTGATCATAATGATGATCATTGGAAACCGATGTCAGTGAGGCCATATCTGTACTTAAGGTTATAACAGGTAAAGGAGGGCGCTCTACTTCAAAATGATTGAGCATAACAGCAGAAAAATGTAAACAATTCGCAGCTGAGCCGCCATTACCGCACAACAATATCTTTCCATCGTTAAGAAGGCAATTAACCAAGCGTAATCCTGCCTTAGCTATTAATATGGACAAAGCATCAGCAACAGCTATTTTCCCTTCGATGCTAATACCAAAGAGTTGCCTAACTCTGTCTTCCATCTGTGTCATCTTTATATTCCCAATTAATTACGTGAGTTCGGCATAAAAAGCTTGTGTGCATTTTATGCCGTTAGATTCACATTTTTCTAAAAATCCAAACCAAAAGCATTTTTATCCACTCAATTTTTGCGGGCTTCCCCTCTAAAGTCAGTACATCAAAACGGGTAGGTTGTGTTTCATTAATTTTATTTGTAAGTAAATAGTGGGCAGCCGTTTTTACGAGTCTTTGCCGTTTACTGTATGTCACGCTTGCTGCAGCACCTCCAAATGAAAGTGAGGTACGAGCACGCACTTCGATAAAAACAAGGTAAGTGCCTTCTCGCATTATCAAATCTATTTCACCCCAACGACAGCGATAATTACTCGCCACCCATTTCAATCCCTGAGCAGAAAGGTGTGTCCGTGCTTGTTGTTCCTCTGTGTACCCAATCCTTTGCGACATTGTTTTACCACACCTATCTGTATTAGTCGGCCATGGCTACTGCTACACCATTCTTAAATTGACCCCAAGCAGGAATTCTTGCAACCTGCTGTGCCCGATTCAGATAAAGAGCACCACTTTTATCATTAACTCCCATCGCAGGGAAGAGTAATAGCTGATTCAATTGATTGGCCAACGCGTAACTATCCATCCCTAAGGCATATAAGCGATTATAACTATTAAGCTGTTCGGGCCAGTTCTTATTACCCATCTGATGAGCAAAAACCCAAGGCATGTCGCAGAAAATGATGCCATTTAAATCCTTATCTTTCATGATATTCAAACTTCCGCTATACACTGTGGACGTTGCATAAACCGGAACATCACCAGCAAAATAATATTTTAAAAGAGGCATGATTTGCCGTGCTTTTGAAGGATAGGCAAGCATAAAAATCATATCAAAATCCTGTCGTCGTGCAGGAACGGATTGAATATTACTGCCTAGTAATTGTTTAAGTGTCTTTTCGCGTGCCTGACTATCAGAGATATGAAGAATATCCCGCACAGCACTATTCAAATCCTCGTTATTGGCATACCTCAATTGATCAGTGATGATCCCTTCACCAGAGCGCCATTGTGAGGAAAAGGCAGCAACAATTTCATCGCCCCAACTCCCCTTTGGAGCAATAATCAAAGCCCGTCTATACCCTTTTTTACGGGCCTTGACAGCAACTTGCCTTGCCTCGTTAGAAGGTGATAAACCGAAACGGTAAGCATTCATATTAGTCCCCGTTTCCATATCATTCAGCAAAAGAGTGGGAACAGGATGCTCCATCGCTGCAACACTAGCCACATCAGTTTTGCTTAAAGGACCAACAATATAATCAGCGCCATCTGCTATTGCCTGCTGGTATAAATCGGTAACATTTCCTGAGGCTGTATCATATAAACGAATTTTCGCTATTGAACCAGTATTATTTTCTGCTGCACCTACAAAACCATCACGAATAGCATTACCAGGTCCGGCTAAAGGCCCTGTAAGAGGGAGTAAAAGAGCCATTTGGCGAGGGGCTCCATGCAAATAAGGTTTAACAGCAGATAAAGGGGAGGGCAAAATACCATTAGCAGGATGCCCAGGATAGTGCTGTTGCCATTGTTCAACACGAGCATAAGTAGCCTCAGCGTTTGCAGAATTCTGTCGTGGAATAAGCGCCAACTCCATCCATCCCTGTAAATCGGATCCCTCATGCGCCTCAATTGCCAAGGTATTAAGTTCAGCAACAGGCAATTTAGTCAAAGTAAGCCATAAAATGCGGCGGTTATTAGCCTGTGCTACCTCATCAGTTAAAAGGCGCTCTAATTTAATGCGTTCAATCACTGATTCGCTAGCATTACCCACTGATTCATAAGCATTAGCCAGGATTTCATGAAATTGAACTTGATAAAAAGGTGGCAAACTGTTAATTTCACGTACGCTCGACAGCTTGGCAATAGCTGCCTTCGGCTGCTCACGAATCAAATATGTTTTGGCGAGTAATATATTTTTTCGCTAGTCTGCTCGGGTGATAAATTATTAGTTTGCGTTAACGTTCTTATACCCTCTCGCCACTGGCCATCGTAGATAAAACGTCCGGCCGCCATGAGCAAAAGATTTTGCTGCTCGTCGCCGCCCTGATTTTTTGCCAAAGCAAGGTATGCACTTGCCGGCATTGGATAAGGAATGGTGGATTGCTTGTTTGAGCGTGAAGGAGTATTTTGATTTTCAGCAACTTTTGTGCATTGAGAAAGCAAAATGACCGAAACTATTAACAATACTAATTTTAACACGAATGAATTTGGTAACATGGAGGTACGTCCGAAGCGCTGGAACGGAATAGGATAAACTATGGTAAAAAGTTCAGCAACCATTGTTGGTACTCTTTATATCGTTGCCACACCGATTGGCAATCGCGATGACATTAGTTTGCGCGCGTTGGATATTTTAAAAACAGTTGATACCATACTGGCTGAAGATACCCGTCATTCCCAACAATTGCTGAGTGCCTTAGGCATTCATAAGCCTTTACTTTCATTACATGCACATAATGAAAATGACAAAAGCGAACAGATCCTTAATGCCTTACAGCAAGGAAAATCGTTTGCTCTCGTTAGTGATGCAGGAACTCCATTAATCAGCGACCCCGGCTTTCCCCTCGTGCGACTTGCACAAGAAAATCAAATTCCAGTTGTTCCGATTCCTGGGGCTTGTGCTTTAATAACAGCACTTTGTGCCGCAGGCGTTCCTTGTGATAGCTTCACCTTTGCCGGTTTTCTTCCCGCTAAATCAGTTGCGAGAAAAAATAAACTTGATGCTCTACAAAACTCAGAGCATACCTTAATCTTTTATGAATCTACACATCGAATTGTTGATTGTATTAATGATATTATGCAAGTTTACGGTCAACATTATGAAATGGTGCTGGCTAAGGAATTAACTAAAATTTTTGAACGCTTTATTAGGGGGACTGTCCAGGAAATAAAAGATTGGTTGCTGATGGATAATAACCACTCAAAGGGTGAGTTTGTCCTTATTCTTCCAGCAAAACCTATGGCTACAACCTGCACAAAGGGAGAAGAAATTTTAACAATTTTACTTGAGGAACTGCCCTTAAAGCAGGCAGTAAAAATTGCGAGTTTATTAACAAAAATCTCAAAAAATGAACTCTATAAGAAGGGGCTAGATATGTTAGAAAATGGCAGATGATGCTATTGAAAACTTTTACCATCGCTGATTTATGCTGCAGTCGGTGAATTCGTATTTTTACAAGCATAAAGATAATTTTTTACATACCGTAAGACACGACATACATCCTATAGAGAACAGCTTGATTTAGTTTAATTGATAAAGTATCAGCTACTTAAAAATAAATTTCGATCTGTATAGAATGTGAATATGGTTGTGTTAATAAGGATATTAATCATGCCAAAATTGCCTAAACTTTGTTTTTACCTTTGTTGTTATCATGTTCTCTTAGTTCTGCAATTACTTTAGGTCGCGTTGTTGTTGCAGATCCTCTCCTCGGTAGTCGTTCTATCATTTACGAACAAATTAATGGCTTTGCTGTAGTGGAAGGAGATATTCTTGTTGCTAAAATTGCCGATTTACGACGATTTCGTGCAGTAATAAGGCATAAAATTGGTGGCAGTAGATGGCCAGGTGGTATTATTCCTTTTGAAATAGCAGAAGATTTACCTTTTAAAAATAAATTGGCTGTTTTACAGGCGATCGCGCATTGGCAAGAAAAAACCAGTATTAAATTTGTAGAATTAACTAGCAAAAATCGCCATGACTATCGTGATTATGTTGTTTTTTTCCTGCAGAAGGCACAACCTGTTCATCTTATGTAGGAAAACAAGGTGGACGCCAGGAAATTAACTTATCAACTCGTTGTACTGCGATGAATACTGTGCATGAAATTGGCCATGCGCTCGGTTTATGGCATGAGCAATCACGTGCTGATCGAGAAGAATTTATTCGTATCCTTTGGGAAAATATTGAGGAGGATCATAAATTTAACTTTGATCAACATTTAACAGATGGTGAAGATTTTGGTAGTTATGATTACCAATCAATTATGCATTATGGTGCCTATGCTTTTTCAAAAAACGGTAAAAAACGATTGAGCCCTTGAGTGATGGAATCGAAATAGGTCAAAGAAATTATTTGAGCGATAAAGACATTGCAGCAATTAACGCGATGTATCCGGACGGCTATTAGTAGCAATATATAGATTGTAACAACCAACTATTAGCTAATAGTTGGTTGTTACGATAGATTGTTGTTTTATGCAGTAAATGAAAATGTTCGTTCAGCATTATCTTCATGATTTATACTAATCTGCATGGCTTTATCCTGATTATGCTTGCGGTAAGAACTTCCCAGGCTGTAAATAGTATAGACAGCTGTCATTGCTAAAGCAGCAGGTAAGGAGATTGCCATAGTACCCATAAATAAAGCAGGCATAACCGCATTTTTACCCAGGGTAAAATAAAAATTATCACTCGCAGTTTGCTGTTCCCACTGAGCTGATCTAATTACCTTTGGGTCTGCATTTTCTAATTTGGCTGTACGAAGAGCAACATTCTTCTCCTTATAATTGCTATAAGCGCCATCAGACAAGTAGATTGCTACCCCAAGAGTACATACCATATAGGAACCAACGACCAAAGCAGCAGGTGTCAGTAACATGGAAGCCGAAAAGCCCATCATTAATAGTAAAGCACCCGTGGCATTAAACAGGTAAGTGGAGCTTTCTACTTCCCAACTGTTATCAAGTTGCTTGATTTGTTCCCGTAATATTTCCAGTGCCAGTACATGCTCATGATCGGGATATTGCTCATGATATATACATTCTTCTTCATATTCTGCTTTTTTAGTTAAATAAGCATCTTTAGCCAGTTCACGCCGATATAAAAGCAGAGAGATGTCGAAGAATAGGAATCCTGCGGTTGCCCAACCAGCTACTGGATTAGAAATCCCAAAGTATTCATTATAATTAGTGAGGCCATTAACGCTAGCCCAAACTATATCGTTTAGATAAGTAGTTCGGCGCTCATAAAGTTCATCTGAAAAACGCCGCCAGGCAGTTAAATCTGTTTCATCCGTCGTCGGGGCAAGCGCATGTTTAAGCGCGATTCCCATATTCAGAATCATGCGGGCGACGAAAAAGCCAACGCTTAAGGCGCGGAAAATATCATTAGGCTTTTCCCAAGTGTGGACAATAGCATCAACATCAATCTCTTTACCCAGTATATTGCCTAATTTTTCCATCCATTGAAATTCACGAGCCAGAAAAAGTGAATTTTTCATAGTTAGTCGACAGAAAGTCCAATAAATACGGCTTACATTAGCAAAACCAACATTACTTATTATTTTGGAAATGCTAAAGGGGGTCTCTTTAATTTCTTTTATGCTAGCACCAATTTGAGTACTCAATTTCTTCAGAAATGCTTCATCCTTGGGGGCCACTACAGGTGTTACTACATCATTGCAACGACCTTTTATTGCTGCAGAAAAATCTGCAAACTCGTGTGCCTTGCCTTTTTCATCATGAATTTCATAATAATTTTTCAGCAGTACACTGCAGTAATAACAGTAAAGCCAAAATTTCTTTCCAGCCTCCTGGTTGGCAATACCCTTCTTTTTAAGAGCAGCAAATAATTGATTAAATTCTTGCTCGATTAGTAGTTTATTACTAGCCAGAAATTCGTACCGACGCTTGTCCAACTCAGCACCCGTCGCAAGCACTTCGACGTCATGAGTATTATTGACTTCCGAAGTAAAAAAATGTGTTTGTCCCGGGCAAAGCGGTAGTATCGATCTGAATAGGAGGCCATAGTCTAATCCATCAAAAAATGTGCAATAAGTTAAAAATACAAACTTATCATTAGAATGATCTGCAAAGCAAGCTATTTTGTATTTATTTTTTCATATTGCCTAGCAAATAGCAACATAAACTTTTATTATCTCTAACCATATGATTTTGCATATTTTTTAGATATCTGAATAGACGGCTTTTAAGAAAGAAGAAGAAATCCCTGCGATTTTACTTGCCAATACAAAAACTGGAAAAAATTCTACCAAGTAAATCATCAGAAGAAAATTCTCCTGTAATTTCTCCCAATGCTTGGTGAGCCAGACGTAAATCTTCGGCAAGTAATTCCCCAGCTCGTTGTGTTACCAACTGTTTCTGTCCAGCAAGTAGTAACTCTTTTGCCCTATCTAAAGCGTCTAAATGGCGCCTTCGAGCTAAGAATAAGCCTTCCGTTGGTTGATAACCAACTACTTCTTTAATTTTGTCTTTTAACAATTCCAGGCCAGCGCCAGATTTAGCAGAAAGGTAGACAGCCGCCTCTTTTTTTGAGGAGTTAGTCCCATAGAATCAATCTTGTTATAGACTTGAATCACTGGAACACCGGGTGGCAGAGTAGTGCGAATGGTTTCGCTTAATTCACTACTATTATCAGTCTTGCTGACATCGATTACCATCAATAAGCAATCAGCGCGGCTCACCTCTTGCCAAGCTCGCTTAATTCCTTCTTTCTCTACCAGATCCTCGCTTTCGCGCAGGCCTGCTGTATCGATCACGTGTAATGGAATATCATCGAGCAAGATATGCTCGCGCATAACATCACGTGTGGTGCCAGCTACATCCGTTACAATTGCCACATCGCGGCCAGCCAAACAATTGATAAGCGTTGACTTTCCAGCATTCGGACGACCAACAATCACAATAGACAGGCCTTCACGAATAATAGCGCCCTGTGACGCATTGTTACGAATACTCGTCAAGGATGCCAATATATCTGCCAACATTGCAGCCACTTTACCATCGTGAAGAAAATCAATTTCCTCCTCAGGAAAATCGATTGCTGCCTCTACAAAGAGGCGTAAATGAATTATACTTTCGTTTAATTTGTGGATTTTATCTGAGAAATCACCTTGCAGCGATCTCAATGCCATGCGAGCGGCTGTTTGTGAACTGGCATTAATAAGATCCGCAATCGCTTCTGCCTGGGTTAAATCCATTTATCATTCAAAAAGCCCGTTCGGAAAACTCTCCTGGTTTGGCTAACCGCGCCCCGAGAATTATGCATTCTTTTAGTAGGGAATCTAAAGCAATAGGCGCTCCGTGTCCTTGCAGTTCTACGACATCTTCTCCCGTAAAAGAATGAGGGGCTTTAAAGTAAATGACTAGACCATTATCTAAAATATCACCATTTCGATTAATAAAAGAGCAATATTTGGCAACACGGGGTGTTAAGTCCTTTTTAGCATTTAATTGTAAAGCGATTGAGTAAGCTTGTGGACCCGAAAGACGTATAACTCCCACTCCCCCGCGTCCAGGAGGAGTGGCGATAGCTGCAATAGTATCTGATGCCATTTATTTCGCAGAAACCAAAGCTTTCTTTGGTCTATCATCGCTATATTTACGCGTTATATACCATTGTTGCAGGATAGATAATGCGTTATTCACTATCCAGTATAAAACCAAACCTGCCGGAAAATTCCAGAATAGACCAGTAAAGAGGATTGGTAAGAACATCATAATCTTTGCTTGCATTGGATCAGGCGGCGTAGGATTTAAGCGCTGCTGGATCAACATTGTCGCTCCCATAATGATGGGTAATACATGGTATGGATCGGCAACTGCCAAATCTTTAATCCAGAAAATAAACGGAGCTTGGCGTAATTCGACGCTTTCTAATAAAACCCAATAAAGAGCAATAAAGACAGGTATTTGGATAAGAATAGGCAAGCAGCCCCCTAAGGGATTCACTTTTTCCTGGCGATACAACTCCATGGTTGCCTGACTCATTTTGGCCTTGTCATCACCATAACGTTCACGCAGAGCTTGTAATTTAGGTTGTAACTTACGCATACTCGCCATCGATTTGTAGCTGGTGGCTGACAAACGATAAAAGGCTAATTTAATTAATACGGTAACTAAAACGATGGACCAACCCCAATTACCTACTACTGAATGGATTGCTTTCATTAATGAGAACAATAGGGAAGACAAGAACCATAGCCATCCATAATCAACTGTTAAATCAAGTCCTGGAGCAATTCCCTTTAAAACACTAGTAATTTCAGGGCCAATGTAGAGACTAGAGCCAACTTTTTTCTCTGCTCCTGGTGCAACAACGATTGGTTCACTGACTGAACCAATCGTGTAATCCTGATCGGCAACACGAGTATAAAATAAGTTGTTGCTGCTCAAATTTGGTACCCAGGCACTTAGGAAATAATGCTGTTGCATTGCAATCCAACCACCTTGAGATTTCGTCTCCAGGTTTGCTTTAGTCATATCCTTGAAAGGAACCTTTTGGAAACGATGCTGGGGATTAGAGTAAGAAGCACCTGTATAAGATCCAACATGGAAAATACTCGATTGGTCCTCTTGTGGTGAACTGCGCAAGAGTTGAGTATTCATATAACCACTCCAAGCGTCTTTACCCTGATTATTCAATAGGTAATTCACTTGAACCAGGTAACTTCCCTTTGTAAAGACAAACTCCTTTTTAACATCTAACCCTTCTGAAGTTTTACCATTAAGAACAACAGTTAATTTTTTCGCATCTGGCTTTAATTCATAGTTTTGTTTGTCGGAGGTAAAGTTGAAATTAACAGTCTGCAATGACTGTCCTGATCCAGTTAATAAACCACTATTCGCCACATATCGCTCACCTGCACGATTTTGTAATAAGGTGAAGGGTTTATCTTTTTCTTCAATACTTTCAGGGTAGTCAAGTAATTGCGCTTCAACAATATCACCATAGCGTGTATCAATACGTAGATTGAGTACATCAGTTTTGACTTGGATTATTGGTGAAGAATTTTTTACATTTGCCGTTTCAGCAAGAGTAGCAACAGACGTTGTTTCTGTCTGATTTGCAGTACTGGTTGCTATGTTAGGTAGCAATTGATTTTTAGGCTCTGTAGCCTTCTCTTCAGTTGCTAGTTGTTGTGGTTGAACTGGCGGATAATCATGCTGCCAATTAGTCCACAGAGAGTAAACAATCAGCGCTAGCGCTGCATATAAAACTACACGTCGTATATCCATTAAGGCTTCTCTTCGTTAGGTAATACAGGGTCATAGCCGCCAACTGCCCAAGGATGGCATCTTAACAGCCGTCGACAGGTAAGCCAGCTCCCTTTTAAAACACCAAAATGTTTAATGGCAACCAGGGCATATTCTGAACAACTTGGGTAATAACGGCAACAAGGTTTCATGATAGGACGTAATAAAAATTGATAGACAACAATAGGTAAGCAAATTACATTGCGTATAAAGCGATTAATTTGTCCCATATAGCACCTAACCTGGCAATTATTGTTTTGCTTTCTACCTTTGCCACACCGTGTTTGGCCAAAACTATCACATCTATTGCAGGTAACCGCGTAGTTCGAAATCCTTCACGTAATAAACGTTTGATGCGATTTCTATCATGTGCTTTGGGTACCATTTTTTTGATAATGCCAACCCAAGCCTAGAATACCCCAGAGAATTTTTACGGTATAAAATAATGAACTCTGAGGTAACTAACTTCTTTGCCTGCTCAAACACATGGTCATAATCGCTTTTTCTTAATAACCGACGTGTTTTGCCAAAACAGTGCACTTAGGCTGATAAACGCTTACGCCCTTTAGCACGACGACGTTTTAGTACCAAGCGACCACCTCTTGTTGCCATTCGTTGACGAAAACCATGATCGCGTTTGCGCTTCAGATTACTTGGTTGAAAAGTGCGTTTCATGATGAACCTGTTGTTAATTAAATTTTGAGGTTGGCAATGATAGAAAACTTTACATCTGCTGTCAAACCATGTTGAAAGAATAAGCACGATTTTTAGTTGTTAGAGGGCCCAGCTAATAATTAATAAAAAGAATATTTTAGAGTTTTTATTTATATTTAGGTTTCTATTTTCTGTTGAAAGTTTTATTTTTTGTTTAAATACAGTAGGTTATTAAAATGTTTTTCTGTTAAAAACCACTCAATAGCCTTTAGATGAAATGTCTATAAGTTCAAGGTCTTCCTTCTCTTAGTAAAGTTATCCACTTATTTTAATAGTATTTGTTTTGATATTACTAACATCTTTTAGATTTGAGCTGATTGGCAATTAATGTCAAAGAGAACGGGTTTCCGTTGTTGACCAATTACTATAAAATTATTCTTTTAATATATTATTTCTTTTATATAGTTCTCAAAATCTGTTAATTCTTGTTATATCTAAAGTAAATACAATTGGTTACACTATTTTTTGTTGTAGATAAGCTTTGGTTACTCAGGCTAATAACCTCTTTATAAGATGATTCCCTTTGTAGGAGTTTCTCTTATACATAGCTTATTCATTATTTTTAACCAGTTTATCCCAAGGATTATAAAATCGGTTTATCTGGGTTCGTACTCGTTTTTATTGTTCAAGCTATTTCTTGATTTCATCAATTTTGATATTTTCATTCGGGTATTTTATTGCTATTGTGGATAACTCTGTTTTTTGTTCATTGCTTAGTATAATTGACGCCCTTGTAAATCTGATTTACCTAAATTTAATGTTGTTCTTGTTTCACATGGGCCTTGTTGTTGCCGGTTTGATATGGGCAATCTTTAAATTTCCTGAGCAAGTATTTCCCTTGCTCCCCAGGTTCATTCGGTGGCAATATTTTATTTGATTGTGCTTGCGTGATATTGTTTTAGCCTATTGAGGAGTTTTTGTGTCTGCAAATGTTTGGCAGAAGTGTTTGGGGCTGTTAAAAGAGGAATACCCCGTCCAGCAGTTCAATACCTGGTTACGCCCCCTACAAGCGGAAATACAGGATAACGGCCTTGTATTGCTTGCTCCTAACCGTTTTGTAGTAGATTGGGTAAAGAAAAATTTTTATTCAAGAATTAAAGAATTGGTTAGCCAGTTTGGTGGTGATGCTGTTTCAATGGTTAGTATAGAGATTGGTACTAAAGTAGCACAGCCTGTGGATACAGATGCTCAACCTGTAAAAGTACAGACAAACAGTACTAAAGCAATACTGAAGAAGGCAGCTGATTATAAAAATAGCTATCTTAATAAAAATTTCTTTTTGATAGTTTCGTTGAGGGTAACTCAAACCAATTAGCTCGCGCTGCTTCCTTACAGGTTGCTGAACGTCCAGGGGATGCTTACAATCCTTTATTTATCTATGGTGGGGTTGGGTTAGGCAAAACTCACCTAATGCATGCGATTGGCAATACTATCTTAAAAATAATCCTGAAGCGAAAGTGCTTTATCTTCATTCGGAACGATTTGTAGCTGATATGGTTAAAGCTCTACAAACGAATTCAATTAATGAATTTAAGCGTTTTTATCGTTCACTGAATGCACTATTAATTGATGATATCCAATTTTTTGCTGGCAAAGATCGATCTCAAGAAGAATTTTTCCATACTTTCAATGCGTTGTTGGAAGGACAACAGCAAATTATTCTTACTTCTGATCGTTATCCAAAAGAGATAGAAGGGGTTGAAGAGCGGCTTAAATCTCGTTTTGGCTGGGGATTAACTGTAGCTGTTGAACCGCCAGAACTTGAAATGCGTGTAGCTATTTTAATTAGCAAAGCCGAACAATCTAATATTGAACTTCCCTATGAGGTTGCTTTTTTATTGCCAAACGTATCCGCTCTAATGTGCGTGAATTGGAAGGTGCTTTGCGTCGAGTTATTGCAAATGCTCATTTTACTGGCAAGCTTATTACTATTGATTTTGTACACGAGGCTTTACGTGATCTGCTTGCGCTGCAAGATAAATTGGTTACTATTGAGAATATTCAAAAAACTGTTGCGGAATATTATAAAGTCAAAGTTGCCGATTTGTTATCAAAAAGGCGGAGTCGTTCTATTGCTCGTCCCCGGCAAATGGCAATGGCTTTAGCAAAAGAATTGACTAATCATAGTTTGCCTGAAATTGGTGATCATTTTGGTGGGCGAGATCATACCACTGTTATTCATGCGTGCCGTAAAGTCAAAGAATTAATTCAGGATGAAAATGATTTTGCCGAGGATTACAAGAATTTGATGCGTACTTTGTCGTCTTGATTAGAGATTAACTATGTTCGATCTGACACTTACTAAAGAACAATTACTTACCCCTTTACTAACGGTGGCTGGTGCTGTTGATAAGAAACAATCTTTGGCCATTTTGTCTAATTTTCTGTTTAGTTTGAATGATAATCGCTTGTTGATAACTGCGACTGATTTAGAAATGGAAATAACGGCTTTTATCAACTGTAATGCAAGTCACTCCGCTGGAAAAATAACAGTTCCTGCGAAAAAATTTATCGATATTATACGTTCGCTTGATGATGATGCCTGTCCAACTATTACAATGAAGGCAGGGACAGTAGTGATTAGTGCGGCTCGCAGTAAATTTAAGCTGGCCACCTTGCCTGCAGATGATTTTCCCTCAAGTGAGAATGAGGTGAGTGACGTTGAATTTTCATTATCCCGCACGGATCTTATTCATTTATTGCAATCAACCCATTTTGCTATGTCGCAACATGATGTTCGTGTTTTTTAAATGGATTACTTCTAGAGTTAGATGGGAATACAATTACAGCTGTTGCTACGGATGGTCATCGCATGGCTGTTTGTCGTTTATCTTGTGACTCCATTGTTTCGCAACATCGGTTTTTATTGCCAAAAAAGGGTGTTCAAGAAATGCTTCGGTTGCTTAACAATGTATCTGATGAGCAAATAGGCATTGCCGCCGGTAAAAATTATTTCAAATTATGTACTCAGGAATATACGTTTCAGTCCAGATTAATTGAAGCTCGCTTCCCCCCTTATGCTAAGGCTATTCCTAAAGAACAAGATAAATTTGTACTGTTAGACCGAGATGTACTGAAGAGAGCCCTTGCCCGTATAGCTATTCTTGCTCATGAGAAATCTCGCGCGGTGTTGTTGCATATGCAACCGGCTCTTCTTACTCTAATTTCGAATAATCAGGAACAAGAAGAAGCGATGGAGTCATTGGAAGCCCACACGGATGGTAATGAATTAAAAATCGGGATTAATGCGGGTTATCTTCTTGATGTGTTGAATATTGTTCCAGAGGGATTGATACGTTTATCAATGTCGACTACTGATAGTAGTATTTTGGTTGAGTCTGTTCAGGATGAACATTATCAATATATTATCATGCCCATGAAATTATGAGTCTTACTCATTTGCAGATCAAAAATCTTCGTAATATTGAATCTGCACGTTTGGATCTTCACCCACATCTTAATATTGTTCTTGGTGCAAATGGTAGTGGTAAAACCTCGTTTTTAGAGGCTGTCTACTTGTTAGGAAGTGGTCATTCATTTCGTACAAGAGAAATTTCACCTTTGGTCCGGCAATCGTCTGATTGTTTGACGGTTTTTGCTAGAACCAACGATGAGCAAACGATTAGCATACAAAAGTCTCTTCTTCTACCAACGCAAGTACGTATTAATTCTGCCGTTTGCCAGAGTAGTAGTGAATTAGCTTATTTTTTGCCTTGCCAGGTTTTTTATCAGGATATTTTTCAGATTATAGATGCAGGTCCATCAGTTCGCCGCAGTTTATTGGATTGGGGATTGTTTCACGTGAAACAATCTTATCATCCTTTATGGAAAAACTATCGTCGAGCACTAAAACAAAGGAATAGCCTATTAAGACAAGCTGCATCCAAAAAACAACTAGTACCCTGGGACAACATGTTGATAGCGCTCTCCGAGCAGCTAAATGAGTTGCGCCAACAATATTTTGTTTTGCTTAACAAAGAGTTTCAAAATTTACTTAGTCAGCTAACGGATAATAAAGCCACACTAACTTACTATAAAGGGTGGGATAGACGTGAGAGCGGTAAGAGCCTGTCTGCAATATTGGCTGATAATCATGAAAGTGACCTACATAGACAGTTTACCCAATATGGTGCACACCAGGCTGATCTGATAGTCAATTGCGAGGATTTTCATGCAAAACAATATTTATCTCGTGGGCAACAAAAAATAATTCTTTTTGCATTAAAATTAGCACAGGCAAAATTAATAACGAAAGGTTGTCTTTATCTTTGCGATGATATTTCATCAGAATTAGATCAAAGCCATATCAGTAATTTATTTGAGCTAATAAGAAACACACACGGTCAATTCTTTATAACAAGCATTCATGTTGACAGTCTTCATTTCGCAAAAATCTTGTTGATCACAAAACGTTATTTATTGAAAACGGTCATTTCACATAGCAAGAAATTTAAGGCAGAATAGCCGGTTCCAATAAATTAACCGATTCGTGGAACTAATGAGCATCGATATAGAAACAATAAAAGAACTGTTTAAGTTTCTTGAGGAAAAACTTGTCAACGAGAATAGTGAAGCAAGAAGAAAAATCTATTTGTTGCATCAACCATTAGCGTTAAGTATTTCGAAAAAACTTTCATCCGCAGTAGCAGAAGCCCAACAAGCAATTCTTAGTACGGGCAAAAAATTACCGTCTAACTACAGAAGCGCTAATTTAGCTAAGGAACGGGACGAACTACTCAACAATATTAATGAAGCAATACAGAAAATTTCTACCTATGAGGCCCTCGTATTGTGCGTAATGAACTGCTTTAAACAGGGGCTAAAAGGGTGCCAAGAACATGCAACACTTGTTAGTTTAGCATTAATGAGTCTTTATGGGGTTAATAAGGGTCCTAAAGCCGAAAATGTAATGCTGGAAATTCCCGGTACACGGTTAAACCATGAATTTGTTGTGTTAGCTCGTGCTGAAGGAAGTGCACTTGATGAAGTTGCAACGTGGGGCAATGGTCTTGTTTTAGATTCTTACGGGCACTGGTTTGCAGGCGTTGATAACTTGCCCCTCGGCACAGGCATAGCAAATTTATTGCATGACAAAACTAAAAGTGGACTAACAGTTAAAGTTTTTCACGATAACAAAATGAAGCTTAATTTACTTAATCGCTATAAGGATGATCCAAATCATCCTTACCACACTATTGAAAAAACTAGCTTAACTATACTAACCAACAATATTACAAGCTTTGTCGAGAATGCAATGACAACATTAGCTTTACCTACCTTAAGGGAACTTCCTTCGCCATTACCATGCACGGATTCATTCTTTAGTGTAGCAAGTGCACCAACCACTCCCAATCAATGTATTCCAAAAGAAAGGTCAGAGAATGGATTGGGGATTTAATAAAACTTACCTTGATGAAGGGAATAATTAGTTGGTAACTGTTTCACGTGAAACAACAAAACTACAAACCCCCTTCTCTAAAGAAGTATGACACGATGAATCATATAAAAAAGCCTTAAGTAGTGGTACAATGTCCCATTTGTTACAGCTATAGGTAAAGAGGATCTTTATGAGCGTTGACGCCAGTTACGATTCGTCGAATATCAAAGTTTTAAAAGGCCTGGATGCAGTTAGAAAACGTCCTGGTATGTATATAGGTGATACCGACGATGGTACTGGTTTGCATCATATGGTCTTTGAGGTGGTAGATAACTCCATCGATGAGGCCCTGGCCGGCTATTGTAAGGAAATTCGTGTAACGATTCATTCCGATGAATCAATCACCGTTAAAGATGATGGTCGTGGAATTCCGGTTGATATTCATAAAGAAGAAGGCCGCTCAGCTGCGGAAGTTATCATGACAATTTTACACGCAGGTGGAAAATTTGATGATAATTCTTATAAGGTTTCTGGTGGACTTCATGGAGTAGGGGTGTCAGTTGTTAATGCACTTTCAGAAGAGTTACATCTATCCATTCGTCGCAATGGCAAGCTGCACGAGCAACACTACCGCAATGGGGTGCCTGATGCACCTCTGTCAGTGACAGGGGACGCAACATCAACAGGTACACAAGTTTGGTTTAAACCAAGTGCTAACACCTTTACCAACATTGAGTTCCACTACGATATACTTGCGAAGCGCTTACGAGAGCTCTCTTTCCTTAATTCTGGCGTCTGCATTTACCTCTATGATGAACGCACTCAAAAACAGGATACTTTCCGCTATGAAGGTGGAATTCAAGCCTTTGTTGAGCATCTGAATCGTAATAAAACACCTATTATGCCAATCGTTTTCTCACTAAGCGGAGTGAAAGATAATATTAGTGTGGAGCTTTCACTGCAATGGAATGACTCATTTCAGGAAACTATTTTTTGTTTCACCAACAATATTCCTCAACGCGATGGCGGTACGCATCTGGCGGGCTTCCGAGCTGCATTAACCCGAACCCTTAATACCTACATAGAGAATGAAGGGTTTGCCAAAAAGGCTAAAATAACCACTACAGGGGATGATGCCCGTGAAGGTCTAACCGCTGTATTGTCCGTCAAAGTCCCTGATCCAAAATTTTCATCACAAACTAAAGATAAACTGGTTTCGTCTGAGGTGAAAGCGGCAGTAGAATCGTTGGTAGCCGAAAAATTAAACGACTTTCTTTTAGAAAACCCAGCTATTGCCAAGTCGATTGTTGGTAAAATCATTGATGCTGCAAGAGCACGTGAAGCAGCACGTCGCGCCCGCGAAATGACCAGACGTAAAGGCGCACTTGATATCGCCGGGTTACCAGGGAAATTAGCTGATTGTCAGGAAAAAGATCCCGCTCTCTCTGAATTATATATCGTTGAGGGAGATTCTGCGGGTGGTTCTGCAAAACAAGGTCGGGATCGGAAGTTTCAAGCAATCCTGCCGCTTAAAGGTAAAATCCTTAACGTTGAGAAGGCGCGCTTTGATAAAATGCTTTCTTCACAAGAGGTCGCTACACTCATCACCGCTTTAGGTTGTGGCATAGGTCCTGATGAGTATGATCCGGATAAAATTCGCTATCATCGTATTATTATTATGACTGATGCCGATGTGGATGGTGCACATATTCGTACTTTATTATTGACCTTTTTCTATCGCCAAACACCAGAACTAGTCGAACGTGGCTACATTTATATTGCCCAACCTCCCTTATATAAAGTAAAGCGCGGTAAGCAGGAGCAGTATGTCAAAGATGATGATGCCCTATTTGAATACTTAACACAGGCAGCATTAGATGGCGCTGAGTTTTTCCCTGGTAAAGATATCCCTGCAATCTCAGCTCATGCTTTGGAAGAGTTAGTTAGCCAATATAGACGGGTTGAGAAAATCATAAAACGCCATGCAAGACGTTACAGCACTGAAATTCTCAAGAGAATACTTTATTTACCTGCATTGCAGCATGATAATTTTAACAATCAGGACATTATTAGTAATTGGGCAAAGCAACTACATACGGGCTTACAGCAGCTAGGCAGCAAAACTCACCAATATGCTGTTGATGTGATTCATAATAACGAAAATGGTTACTACATCCCTCGCGTAATGGTTACTCAACACGGTATGGTCAATCCGATTCAGCTAAATACGGAGTTCTTTTTCTCGAAGGATTACAGAGAAATTGCTAGCTTGGGTACAAAACTATCATCGCTGATTGAAGAAGGTGCTTTGGTCAAACGCGGTGAACGAACAAAAGCAGTAGAATCTTTTGAAGAAGTTATTAATTGGTTAATGGATGAAGCGAAACGAGGGCAAACGATACAACGATACAAAGGTCTTGGAGAAATGAACCCAGAACAACTTTGGGAAACAACTATGGATCCTGAAGTTAGACGTATGCTACAAGTTAGTGTGGAAGATGCTGTTGCTGCTGATGAAATCTTTACTACATTAATGGGTGATAACGTTGAGCCACGACGTGATTTTATCGAAAGCAATGCTTTGGATGCCGAAAATATTGATGTGTAGTAACTGATTGATAGAATTGCGTAAAATTGCAATTTGCTTATCCCACTGCATTGGTAATACATCAGTGAGCAATGCCTTTGCAAAACAGTATGCTATTGAATCCTTTTATCTAACCAATTAAATAACAATTTTTTGTTTCCTCATTACCTGCATCCAGACTTTGGATGCATAAAAAGGCGATATTAGCTTTTTTATCTGCGATGGCTAATTTGTAACGTAATTTTAGGAGTGGATGACGAGCTACATTAAGGGTTATTCCTTGCAGTTTTTTATCAAAAAACACTCTTTCCTGTTTAATTTCCAAATGTTGAGCCAAGGATATAGGCCAAAATTGTTGATTATCACGCAGTACAAACTTGACATTATGAGTTAATAATTGGGGGTTTTGACTAAAAAATCCGCTAAGGTTGATTTCCTTATGGGGTGCGGCAAGTGAGGGAGGTAATAATAATATCTACTCCAACCAACTAGCTGTGCAGTTATTTCTTGTCGTGCTCTATGTCCGCCGCGCGAAGCTAATTGAGGGATACTTTTTTCAAAAAGCAGGCCATCCTTTTCCTGCTTGCGTCTTCCACTTACCGCGTAAGACCAGATAATTACCACGAAAAAATCTTCCGGTTTAACTGAACGAATAATAAAAAATCATCATTGAGATAGAGAAAGTTATCCGCGAGCCCTGGAATGCGCCATAATACCGATTCAATGCTCAGACTATTAAAGGTTGGCAAGCTATCTCCAAACTCACCAAATATCTCCTGATGATCAATCAATCTAATTTTATCACTAAAAGGGCTGTTTCTTAGATGCTTTACTATATTTGGAGTTTGCGCATCAGTAACGATAAAAATGGTTCTTATCCAGGGAGCAAAGCGCAATAAAGAAAGTACACAGTAATCTACTTCACCAGACTCATTAAATCTTGTTTGGGCTGCGGCTGTTGGTATTCTATTAAAACCTGCCATAGCAAGATAATTTGCTAGCTTCTCTGCATGGTGGGGATCTTGACCATCAACCCAGGTTATAACTGCATCAATTGGTTCAGCTGTTAACATATAGAGTCAGTGCTTCTTTGCTTTTCTGTTAGGAAGGAGTCAAGAGAACCAATTCTTCTATTCAACCAGGCAAAAATAATATCTTTTACTAACAAAGGTGTCCTATCGAGACTTTGTAGACAGACAAAGGCTAAATTTATATTCCTATCAGCCCGACGGATGTGCTGCTTTACTTTGCGAGGTGATTCAAGGTCGAGCTTCAATTGTAAACAATCTAATTGATTATCAATGACAGCTTCCTTCGCTTTAATTGCAAGATGAGCGGCAAGTGATGTCATAACAAATTGTTCAGCAGAACGGAAACGAAAGCATAGATTATTCTTTAACTGCTCACGGTGTAAAGTAAAATAATTGGCTAATGTCGAGCGACGCAGGCTATGTGGATTATGATAGAGATAAAAAAATAATTTTCATAGCCGATTAATCGAGCACTAGTCTCCTGTGCAAGTCGGTGCTTAGGAAATATCAATTCATTAGACAGGATTGCTTTCCTAAAAGTTCTAATTTTAGCACGGATGCGATGAGACAATTTTTGCGAATGAAATTTTTTCCATCTACCCCGTAACACGACATGACTATTTTGAAAAAATCTTTGGGTAAAACTGGTTTTACTAGAACAAAATCATCGTTAAGATAAAGAAATTTTTCCGATAGTTCAGGTATACGCCAAAGTAATGTTTCAATGGTTCGGCTGTTAAAGGTAGGTAAGAAATTATCAAATCCTGAGAAAATAACTTTGTGATCAATCAAACGAACTTTATGCTCGTAACAAGTTCCAGCAAGTTTGCTTAGTAAAGGGGGAATTTGGTTATCAGTAACGATATATATAGTTCTTAACCATGGCGCAAAACGAAATAACGAGGTAATACAATATTCAAGTTCGCCGATCTGATGGAATCGAGTTTTTGCGCTTGCTTCAGAATGAACGGTATTTTGTGATAAATAATGTGACAATTTCTCTTGATAGGCCGGCTCGATACCATCAACCCAAGTTATAACTGCATCGATACTTTCTATTGGTGGTGAATAACTAAGTTGCATCACGTTTCCTCTTCTTGCTAACTCTTTTGGGAAGCGCCATAACATAACTTCCAAATAACAAAAAATGAATCTAATCATTTAGCGTTGCATAATGTTAATTTTTAACAGCCATATTGTAACGCTTGTACTAAAAAACTTATGGAAAACCGTATTGAATAGGAAAAAAACTGCTATGATGCGTAGGCTTTCCAGGAATCTAGACTAATTATTTTGACTGAATTAAAGGAGTAAATCAGATATGTACAGTAAGTTAAGCACGTTGGTGTTGCTTTTAACTGCGCTAAATACTACAAATTTGTATGCTGGGACAGTTGGAAATATAGAAAAGGAACCAGCTCCTCCGGGATATGCTTTTAGCGTGACCCCTTTCTACGGTGCTATTAACGATGAGGGTATCCGTAAATTATATCTGGCAAAAACAATTGGCAGCGGGAATAATACCACTTATATAAAAACCCATTTCCCTGACAATGATTCCAATTGGGGTATTGGTGCAAGTGTGGGTTATCGCTTTAACCCATTCAATGATGTCGTTTTAAGTTATGCCTATTTATCTACCAGAGGGCAAAGGAATGTCTACAATACTGCAGGCGGGACACTCATTAATACCTTATCCCAAATTGCTAATTTTGGCGCTCAAGATTTAACAGGTGCTGCCGTAGCTTCAGTTAATACAAAATTCACTTACCAGACAGGCGATTTAATTACTCGCCGATTGTTTAATGCGGAAAATTACCAAAACATTCAATTCTCTCGATTTTTTGGTATTAAGGCGGCCTATTTCACAAAACGGTTTGATGCAGTTTACGCAGGTAATGTTGATGCGTTTGGCGGTCCTTTTCCCCTTAGAGATGGAATCAATTATGAAGCCAAATATTATGGAATCGGGCCACGTATTGGTATGGGTGGACGATGGTTTTTAACCGTTATATAAGTCTTGGTGGCGATGTTTCAGCTTCCTTGCTGGTTGGTGCTTATACTAATGAGTGGCGTGAAACGTTGATAACTGATTTCAATATTGGTGCTTTGCCGCAAAACGGGACTTATCGTTTTAATCAAAGAACGGATTCTAACGTTTGGATCGCACCAGTTTTAGCAGGTAATTTATCCGTTGCAGGCAATTTTGATATGCCCAATAACACTATTTTCCAAATCGAAGGAGGTATTGGCTCAGAGCAATACTTGCCTCAGTTAAACTCTGATGCTTATTCACATCCCAATAATGCAAATAAAATACATATAAATCAGCATTTTATGATAAGAAGTCTTTTTATAAAACTTAGCTATTTTTGTTAATCTTAAATAAGCATGGCTTGATTCAATCGAGCCATGTTCTACTTCTTTGATAAAATAATAATGACAAAATTTCTGAGTTTCTATTAATAATTTTTTGCCTTTCTGGGTGAAATGTAGAGTTGCAAAGGAGGTGACGCCGTGCTTATGAGTCCGTTAGATCAGGCACATCATCGTGATAATGTCGTGGTTATGTACCCTAACATTCACCCAACAGCGCTTGTTTCACGTCATGCACATATTGCGACAAATGTTGAGATCGGTCCTTACACAATTATCGGTGATCATGTCAGTATCGATGAAGGTACAATTATTGGTGCACATGTAGTCATCGAAGGTTGGACTGCTATTGGTAAGCGAAATCAAATTTATCATGGTGCAATAGTCGGTAATATTCCTCAAGATCTTAAATTTAACGGGGAAAAGAGCAAACTTACTATCGGTGATGACAATATCATTCGTGAATACGCTACAGTTAGTCGCGGAACAAAGGGTGGTGGCGGCGAAACCCGTATCGGTAACAATAATTTGATTATGTCTTATGTGCATGTGGCTCATGATGTGCAAATAGGTGCGCATAACGTTTTAGCTCATGCAGCAGGCATTGGCGGCCACGTTATCATTGAAAACTGGGTGACCATTGGCGCGTTAAGCGGCATTCATCAATTTGTCAAACTTGGGCGTTTGGCTATGATCGGGGCTAATAGCATGATAGCAAAGGATGTACCTCCTTATGCCTTAGTAAAAGGCAATCCCGCAAAATTCTATGGTGTTAATTTTACTCGTTTGCGGCGCAATGATTTTACGTCGGAAGAGCGTATACAAATACAACGTGCCTATAAAATTCTTTACCACTCGGGGTTGCATTTAAGCGAAGCAATTGAGGTCATGGAACAAGAGCTACCTAATAATGAGCATATTGATTATTTGCTGCAATTTTTGCGCAATGCCAATCGTGGAATTTACCGTTGATACGGTTAAGCAATTTAAGTTCACTCGCTTAAAAGAGAATTAGTCTATGAGATGTAAAAAATTGGATGGGGATTGTAATCCTTTAAGTCTTAAGGAGTTAGCAACAATCTCCGGCGCACAGCTTTTTAATATTCAAGCTGACGATTCTCTTTTTTAGTACAAGGATTAGCCTCACTGAGCGAAGCAAATGAAACGCAGCTTTGTGTGTTGCACCATAAAAAATACGTGCATGCTTTGAAAAACTCTGCAGCTGGGGCGTGTATTATTTCGCCTGCTTATGTTGCTTTAGCGCCAAAGAATATGCGCTTACTTGTGCATGAGAACCCTTACAAAGCCTATGCTTTGATTGCACAGGTGCTTTATTTACCCAGTTATGAAAAGCAAGGGTTTATCTCGGAGAAGGCCTTTATTTCTTCTACTGCCATTATTGGTGCAGAGTGTATCGTTGAATCTGGTGCTTACATTGGTGAGCAAGCAGTTATTGGTAAAGGTTCAAAAATAGGTGTAAACACCTATATTGGAGATGGGGTTGTAATCGGTCAAGAATGTCTTATTGAAAATAATGTCAGTATTTCAAATGCTATCATAGGAAATAAAACGATTATTTATCCCGGAGCAAGGATCGGCCAGGATGGGTTTGGTTTTGCCAGCGATAGAGAAGGGCACTATAAGATCCCGCATTTGGGCCGGGTGATTATCGGAGATGATGTTGAAATAGGAGCCAATACCTGTATTGATCGTGGTTCTCTCAATGATACGGTGATTGAAGATCAATGTAGAATCGATAATCTGGTGCAAATTGGACACAATGTAAAAGTAGGTAAAGGTTCTGTTTTAGTCGCTCAGGTTGGCGTTGCTGGCAGCACAGAGTTGGGCAAATTCGTGACCTTGGCTGGACAGGTCGGCATTATTGGCCATTTAAAGGTAGGTGATGGTGCAACGATTTTTGCAAAAAGTTTGGTAGTCAAAAATGTTGAGCCAGGAGCAAAGATGGCAGGATATCCTGCAGTGCCTTTATGGAGTTGGCATCGGCAGGTTGCTTTTTTAAAGAAACTCTTAGCATCTAAGAAATGACTTCATGCAAATTACACTAAAAATGACTGTGCAACGCTGAAAAATAATAAGGTTAAGGGCAGAGAATGATTGAAATAGAAAATAAATTAAATCAATTATCTGTAAGTTGGGCGGGTCGATTTCTTTATTATTTTTTGCCTTATAAAAAGGATGTGGTGTTAAAAAACATTGACTTAGTATTTCAGGAAGGTATGGGGAAAAAGGAAAAAAGCGCTTTGCAATGGCTTATTATTCGCATTTTTTCTTACTTTGAAGGAAATACTTTTTTTCCTTTTATGCCAATGAAGCGCATGCAAAAGCAGGCTGAGATACGAGGCCTGGAGTATTTTTTAGCTGCTTCAGCTCGGGGAAAAGGGATACTGCTTCTTAGCGCCCATGTTGGTAATTGGGAAGTTGCTCCACTTATATCATTTCCAGCCCTAAAAACGTTTAATAAACGAATCCACTGTGTTCGCAAAACCTTAAAAATAAGTTTATGGAAAGACTTTTATTTCAGCGGGGTGAAAAAGCGGGTATTTGTATGATCAGAAATAGCGGTGCCATGCGCAAGGTACGCAGAGCTTTGGCCACAAAGCGGCTCATTATAGCAGTCTTGCCATTCTGGCACGATCTACAAACGCATCTATTGTCCCTGTGGCTTTTTATCGCCTCAAAAATAGCCGGCATGTAACCGAATTTTATCCTGAAATAAAATGGCAGGATCACCATGATAAAAAGAGAAGCGGTCTACTATAATACCCTGGCTTATAACCACGCTTTGGAACGGATAATCATGTGTAACCCGGAGCAGTGGATTTGGTCTTATAATCGCTGGAAGTTATAGGGATCCTCCTCAAGAATAGTTCTTGATAAGTAAACTCTCAAGACTACAACTTGGGCTGTTTACTTTGAATATTGGAACGCTAACAATGGCAGAAACACAAAAGGAACTAAGTCAATTACCTGTCAACGTGGTTGGCCGTTTTTTTTATTATTGCCTTCCTTTTAGAAAAAAATTATTAAGCAAAATATAGATTTGGCATTTGAATATAACTTAACCCCGCATGAAAAAAATCTTTAATCTTGGCCTTTTACTCTCATTTGGCAATGTCCATTAAGGACGTTTTTCTTATGTATTTTAAAAGTAATGAGCAATTACAGCGGAGGATTAAAATTCAGGGGGGCAGAACATTTATTGCAAGCAACGGAGAAAGGAAAAGGGGTTCTCTTACTTACTTGTCATTTGGGAAGTTGGGAATTTTCATCTGTCATTGGATTGCCGTCTATAAGAGATTTTAAGGGGAGATTTCACTTTATTCGTAAAAGAATAAAAATAAATTTTTCCAGACTATTTTGTTTCAACGATATCGTAGCGCGGGTTTACATGTTATTGACAAAAAAGGCGCCCTCAGAAGAGCGCGAGGAGCGCTTGCGGCAAACGATGCAGTACTTTTTGCTATGGATCAACATGCCGCCACTCATAACAAGCAAGGAATTGCAGTTGAATTTTTTGGTAGAAAAGCGGGGACCTATCGCAGTTTGGCCGCATTGGCGCAGCGTACCGGAGCACCAGTTGTACCTCTAGTCTGCTATCGTTTAGCGAGTGGCCAGCATGTAATAGCGTTTTATCCCCAAGTTGAGTGGACGCAATCTGCGACGAAAGAAGAGGCTATTTATCATAACACACGGAATTACAATCAGGTCTTGGAAAAGCTTATTTTGACTCATCCGGAACAATGGTTATGGTCCCACCGGCGTTGGAAACTCTCAGAGGAAGATTGTTAACTTCCTGTCAGTATCCATCAATAGACTGCTTTCGAAACTCGCGGCAGAGCGAGGAGGAATGGCGGGCAGAACCGCAGTCTACATGCCAGTACATGAGGATTCGAGCGGCACCGTAGAGGTCTAATGCCAATATTCTTCAATCCAGTTAACCGGTAGTACCTTACGATACCATTTGCCGCTTTTGCCAAGAATTGCTTCATGTGGATTCGGTTTCCCATGAAAAACAATCACTTTTGCTTCTTTTGGCAATTGTGCTGGTCGATAAAGATTACCTGGAAATGACGGAAGGCAATGACGCTTAAAGCTTTGACACCATCCGGTTGGCCAATAATCTAATTTGCCTTGGTTTGCAATAAAATGCGTGCAATACTCTTGTTCGTTGCGTACTCTCTTAAGTGCGTTATATGTATTACTTTGCAGGGACTCCAAGAGATCTGAGTGTTTACCTATAGTGAATCTGAATACAGAGGTATTCCCGGTTCCATCTGCCTTATCCCATTCCTTGATAACTAAAAAATCCCCTTCAACTGTAAAAAATCATCTAAATGACCTACGATAACAAGATCTAAATCAAGAAATAAGGTGTCTCCTTCCAGGTCATAGAGTGGGTTGGTAAAACAGGTTAATTTTAACCAACCATGTTGTAAGGTCCATTCTTTTCGTTGATCAAAATCAGAAAAACCGACCAGAGGAATTGGTTTTATTTCTACTTCTTGACGAATATCACGGCTATCATCAGTTAAGCAAACAAAGCGAAAAGGGCGCCTTAGATTGCGCTTAACCATTGAATACAGAACATTCACATAGTTTGCACTGTATTTCTGCCCCCATTTAATGCATAAAATATTGACAGGCTTCATTGCTTATTCAGACAACAAGTTATGAAAAGAATGCTCTTATCGCTTATTTCTATTGATTAGGCAAGTGCAAACACTGTATTTAAAATATTTACTTGCTCGAGTTAAGGTGCAATCATGATGGCCAAAATCAGTATGCTTCACTTATAAATGTTTGCCAATGATTAATGTGCGGTGCGTCGATCCCTTAGTGATTAATCAATCTAACGCTAAAATACTAGTGTGTGAGGAGTTTGTCGATAAAATAAATTCCCATTGGTTTCAGCCCTCTTTTTGGGGTAAGGATGCTTTGCCAATAGTTGCCGGTGGAAGAGGTATGGCGTGGTTTATTGCCAGGCCAGAAGGTGACTGGGTTTTACGTCTTTATGGCCGTGGCGGATTAGTGGTACATGTTACCAAGAGGGCCCATTTTTTTCTTAATCATTGTTTCGTTCGAGCTTTTCGTGAATTTCGTCTTCTAACCAAACTTCATCAGGCAGGCCTCAACGTCCCTAGGCCGATTGCTGCCGCCTACCGCAAAGTAGCCTGTTGTTGGTATCACGCTGAAATTATTATTGAGCGTGTTCCTCATGCCGAGTCTTTTGCCCAACATTTAGTAGTACCTAATGAGAAATTATGGTTTGAAGTAGGTCGCCTTATTCGCCAATTCCATAATTATGGTGTTTATCATGCCGATTTAAATTGTCATAACATTTTAATTTCAAAATCAGGTGTTTATCTAATTGATTTTGATAAGAGCAGACTTAGGAAGGGGCAAGCATGGAAAAAAATAATTTGCAAAGACTAAAACATTCCATTGAGAAATTATCAAACACAAGTATCGTTCATTCACCTCAGCTTAGGGTTCACTGGCAAATATTACTCTCAGGCTATGAAAATGATATTGATCAATCTGCTTTTTAGTCTGTAAATTAATTCATTGTACTTTTTGATGCGGTGGTGAACACAGCGACTTCTCCTACAAGTTTTTTTGCCATGATTTAGACCTGTTGTTAATTGAGAGAAAGAGGGAGAGAGAATCAATAATCTGTAAGGTAAGAGGTAAGATAGAATAAAAAAGCCGCATCCTTGCGGCGAAGCACGTCCATTGTGCGGGTCCCTTTAATCGACATCCTGTCAGACTTGTCCATGTCATCCCTTATGTGATCAAGTATAGCGCGCGTTGAGAGGATGTCATGGTGGAATTTGCTGGGTGATTTGTAAGAAATATCTCAAAGAAGCAAGGGCATTATCTGGATGTTATTTTTAATCAGTCTCTTGAATTGCTCTGAGGTGAAGGCACCGTACTCTGGGTATTTTGATAATAGTCCGTTTCTCTCGAATCTGTACGATTCCCAAGAGAGCGTAAACATTTCAACAAGGGAGCAAAAAAATTTAAGCCCCTTGAATAAGGGGATGAGGGCTCTTCTTCCTTGGCGTGTTTAAGAGATTTCCCAGACGGTTTATAAAGAAGTTCTTCTTGTGTTGAGGCAAAATGGTGGTAGCTATGCTTAACCGGATCGTCAACAATAGGCTCAGGAGAGATGGTATTAACAATCGTGTATGCCGAGCTAAAAGCACCATAGCAAGCCAATACAGGAATTGCTAATACAAGGCACAAGGTTATAAGAGCGGTCCCTATTGTGGCCACTGGTAGGGCTGTTAAGGGAAGGAACAGTAGTGTTAAACCAAGTGAAGTAAATACAGGAGTATTTCCTCTTTTTTCAGTAACTCCATAGATACAAGAGCTGTCGGGAAAAGCCAGTCAGTGATTTTTTCCGAAAGATAGGAGCTTGATAGAATGGTACCGCCTAAAACAAGCAATGGTGAAAAGATAAATAGGCCTGCAAACATAAGAGCCATTAGCGCAAAGCTAATGAGCCCAGCAACAGGAAGAAACAGAACTGTTAGCAACGCAATAAATACATTTCTCATAGTCGATTTAGCGTTCGTTAAACTAATTGTGCAATATGGTACCACATTTTTCGATAAAAATAGAGATGCTCTGCAAGGCAAGAGCATCGATAAGACGAGTTGTTCTACTGAAATGGCGTAAAAGGCGAGAACAATGACTCGGAGTGAATGATTTCCGTACCAGTGCTTGGCTGAGTTCGATTTTCTCGCCGAGCTCCTTCTGCGTAGATATTGTTAGCACTGATTCCGATAGAAACAGGTGCAGTAGCTATCTCTTGGCGACGATTTTCAGCAAATCCACTAAAGAAAGAACTTATTTCTCTATATAAGTCAGTTGAATCATGACTCAGTCTTGCTAATCCTTCTAACTGTCTGCCAATTTTGGAAAGGTCCTCTCGTGGTGCTTCGGCTAATTTTTGAGCAATTCTTTCTGTCTTTGATGTTAAGTGATGAGTTACTAACACATGGAATTTATGGAACAAATCAATATTGAACTCAGGGCTTTTTAATAGTTCATAAGGTGTTTCCCCTTTTAATAACTCGAGTTGTCGTTTTAATAGTAAAGCTTGCCCTATTGTTACCAAAAATTGCGTGTTGGAAAATGCTGACCGCAGTTTAGTGATTAATTCATGTTCCTGCTCTTGGGGTAGACTGTCCACTAAAGAAGTAGCCAGCAAAGTAGCATGTTGATTAACCAAGGTATGACTTAAACGTTGAAACTGATTAAACAGGTCAGCATTAAAATTTTCTAAAAGCAGTGTGTGAGATTGCGTCGTGGCGGGATTAATCAAGGCCTCAATAAGTGTGCGTACTTGCAGTGCCTGGATAGTTAGAGCGTGAATGGCAGTGGTTGGCTCTAAACTTTGAAGTTTAGATTTAAAGGTATTAAGTTCATTGACCGGGCATTGCAAAACCATTGTCGTCACTAAATGGAGTTTTTCTTTGCGCGATAATTGCATTAATCCCTCACTACTTGCCGACATGGAGGTAATATCAGTAACCAAGAGTTCATAAGGCTGATCCATTTTTAGCAATTCTTCCCTGGAATATTTAGGCATTTAAATTCCTCCTTATTGATGGTGCAGTAGATTAATGTAGTTATAGTCGGACAATCCTCATTATATGTACAAGTCACTCTGTAGTAACGAAACCCAGGGAGGATGCAGTGCAATAATATAATTGCTCCCAATCTTAAAGTTTTATTATGAAATGACGACTATACTAATGAAAGTGGTTGCCTGAAAATAATAATAAGGAGTGGGCAATGTCTAAAAATCATCTTCTGCAAGATCCTTTCTTAAATGCATTACGCAAGGAAAAGATCCCCGTGTCTGTTTTTTGGTTAACGGCATCAAATTACATGGTATCGTTGATTCCTTCGATCAGTATGTTGTGATGCTGAAAAACTCGGTGACGCAAATGGTATACAAACATGCCATTTCAACCGTAGTTCCTTCACGGTTAGTGAATTTTTCCGCTGGTGAGGAAGAAGGAAATATGGCAGACTAAATGTCCTTCTTTTTACCGGAAAATACAGTTGTTTGAACGTCCGCAAGGTGGTGAGCGCGCTATTCTTGTGCAATTAGCGCTTCCTGGCGTTGATGCCGGAACGGCATTAGCTGAATTTAAGGAATTAGCAGTTTCGGCGCAAGCAGAAATCCTTGCTTGCGTGCTTGGCACACGCGCAACCCCTGAAGCCAAATATTATGTTGGTCTTGGGAAAGCCGAGGAAATTCAGCAATTGGTAAAGGCGCATCAAGCAGAGCTTGTTTTGGTCAATCATGAACTTTCACCTTCACAAGAGAGAAATCTGGAGCGTTTGTTTCAGTGTCGTGTAGTGGATAGAAGCGGTTTAATTCTGGATATTTTTGCGCAACGGGCACGGACCTTTGAGGGGAAATTGCAGGTTGAGTTAGCGCAATTGCAGCATTTATCGACCCGTCTGGTGCGTGGTTGGACTCACCTTGAGCGGCAAAAGGGCGGAATTGGTCTACGGGGGCCAGGGGAAACCCAGTTGGAAACCGATAGACGGTTATTACGTGAACGTATTCGTTCCATCCATAAACGGTTAGAAAAAGTTAGACGCAGCCGCGAGCAAAATCGCCGTGCCAGACGTAAGCTTGCTATGCCTACCGTATCACTGGTTGGTTATACTAACGCCGGCAAGTCCACTTTGTTCAATGCTCTGACGGGCGAACAGATTTATGTTGCGGATCAGCTATTTGCTACTTTGGACCCAACAATGCGTAAATTGGAGTTACCTGGTGCAGCTTCTGTTATTTTAACGGATACCGTTGGTTTTATCCGTGATTTGCCTCACCACCTAATAGAAGCGTTTCGTGCCACGCTTGAAGAAACACAAGAGGCTGATTTATTGCTGCATGTGATTGATATTTCTGATCCTCATTGGCGGGATACCGTATTTGCTGTCCAACAGGTCTTGGACGAGTTGGAGGTAAAAGATATCCCCATTATTCAGGTTTTTAACAAAATTGATCAACAAGAAGATTGGCAGCCGAAACTGGATAAACAAGAAGATGGCTATAAAGTTTGGGTTTCTGCAAAAACAGGGGTAGGCCTTGATTTGCTTCGCGAAGCTATTGCCATCCAATTGCAGGGTGACATTATTGAGGAGGAAATCTGTCTTCCTGCCAGTGCTGCAAAGTTGCGCGCTCAATTGTACCAATTAGGCGCTGTACTCAGTGAAGCGGCCTGTGAGCAGGGAGAGTGGCGGTTAAAAGTGCGTTTAACCACGGCGCAAAAGTCGCGTTTATTCCCTGCAATTGAGCGTGCTAAGAGTTCTTAATAATACTATTCAGGCTTGCTAAGGTTTGCCCGCCATACAAGGTGTGACTTAACTGCCCCTGTGGATTAAAAACAAAAGTTACTGGCACGCCACGAATATTACCTAAATGAAGTTCTCTTGCCGGATTATGTTGCAAGCTTGGGTAGCGAATATTGTATTGCTTAATCAAATTCAACTGTTTTTCTACAGACAGCATGTCATAGTTAACCGCGAAGAGAGCGACCTTATTTTTCTTATTACGATAAAAACGATTAAATTCGGCTATTTCATCCAGGCAAGGATTACACCAACTGGCCCAGTAATTAATAAAGACCCATTTACCTTTCAAACTGGAAAAAGAAATATGCTTGCCGTTAAGATCTTTTAAGACAACTTCACTAGCATGTCCACAGAGGACAACTCCAAAGTAAACGACAATAGCCAATATTAACTTTAAGTGAAACATGCTTCACCCCATAGAATAAATTTTTGCCATTCTACCATATTCTTTGTAATTCGAGACAAGTATTACGTATCTCTCTTTTTCTATCATTCATTAAGTGGTTATTTCCATTCAGGTGGATGGCTAATTTTACTATGCTTTGTTATAGGGCAAATAATAGCATGGGCAAATTGATTATTTTCAACTATGCTTATTTTTCTACTTCTCTGTGAGTTAAACCTATGAATAACATAGAAATTGAACAGTTACTTACTGGCACCTTAATGAGAGAAGGGGGCCGGAGTCAAACTTCAGCGCTATATTGGCGCGGATAGACAGAGTAATTATGAACCTATCTTATTGTTTGATTTTTTGATAGCGACGAAGCAATGGATTATGTTGCTGGTTTTCCAGAACATCCTCATCGAGGTTTTGAGACAATCACTTATATGTTGCATGGACAAATGGCTCACAAGGATAATCAGGGACATCAAGGAATAATTGGCCCAGGTGATGTACAGTGGATGACTGCTGGACGAGGCATTATTCATTCAGAGATGCCCAGACAGCAAAGTGGCCGCTTAACGGGCTTGCAATTGTGGCTTAATTTGCCTGCTGAGCGCAAATGGTCTGCGCCACACTACCAAGAATATACCGCCATACAACTTCCCATAGAACAACATCGCTCGGGTATAACGATTAAAGTTATTGCAGGGAAGACTGTTCAAGGAACTTCTTCGCCAATCAGTGGTATTGCGACCTTGCCGCTGTTTTTTGATATTACTCTTCCGCGTCAGCAGCGATTGCAGCAACATATCCCTGCTACCCATCAGGCCATGCTTTTTGTCTTATCAGGCGAAGTAATTATTCAAGGACAAGTGGTTAAGCAAGGCGTATTAGCAATATTAAGTACAGGGGAGTCATTGCTGTTACAAAGCGGTGATAAAGATAGTCGGTGCTTGCTAATTGCAGCAAAAAACTGAAAGAGCCTGTTGCCAGGCTTGGCCCCTTTGTTATGAATACACAAGATGAAGTGATGCAGGCTTTAGATGATTTTCGCAATAATCGTTTTTAATTTAGGAAAGGCAACACCTCCTTAACTTTTTAGCGAAGAGACATTAGGTTTATCCCATTTTACTGTTTAAATGAGTAAGCGGTGCTCTTTGCGAAAATTTGTAACTTATTTAATAAGTTACAAATTTTTGGCTTTCATTAAGCCGGTCAAGAGGGTCTCTAAGAGTTTATAATTTAAACAAAAAGATAATTATCTATTCGATTTTTGCTTGCCGGAAAGAATTAATAATGTATAATCAGTGTT
>NZ_CALJ01000045.1 GCF_000308315.1 Legionella tunisiensis
CCAAAATTGCTAAAACCGCTCATCATGAAAACATTTCATTGCAAGAAGCCGCTGTGAAACTTGGATTTTTAACAGCTGAACAATTCAATGAATATGTTAAACCTGAAGAAATGGTAAACTCCCGCTAAGTGGAGCCGTTTCACTAGCAGAAATCCTCATACACTCAGGTCAAGGCCTGAGTGTTATTTATTAGACTTCTTCGAAATTCATGTTCCTGTTTCTTCTAACTCTTGTAAACAAGAACGAAGTAGGCCGACATTATCGCTAAACACCCAATGCAAACCACGATTTAATTCTCGATACAAACCAAATTTTGAATCAACAAGACCCACACCAACCCGCTGATTGGCTGAACGCAACTGGTTAATTTTATTATTATTTAATAATAAATAATGTCCGAGAACCCCAGCATAAGACCTCGTTAGGCTGAGTTGGCAGAATTGCCTAACATTGTTATGCGCCGCAACTAACAACATCACTTCACGCGGCAATTTTGAACAAGAAGCAAAGAGGGACTCATTCAAACTAAGTAAATGATAATCAATACAAGGGGTCAATGATTTTAGGGTAGTAATCAACGCGGCTTCTTGAGTAAAAGGCGCTTTAAGCTCAATAAATAGATGAAGTTGTTTGCCATATCGATCAACAACTTCAGCAAGACTCGGTAGAGTAGGAGCCAATTTACGCAAAGCCGTAAAGGTTAATTCTCTAATGGCGAGATCCTTACCCCAAAGTCGCATTAAGGTAGGATCATGATTGACCACCAAAACCCCATCCGCTGTTGCGTGAACATCAAGCTCTATACCCCAACATCCTAAAGCTAAAGCGCGCTGAAAAGCTGCATCGGTATTCTCTATTAACTGAAGTTTTTTATCATGCGCACCACGATGAGCGATGAGGCAAACCTCAGACAGTCTGTTTTTATCTGGTTTTTTCGTGGTAGAAAAGCAAAACAACAGTCAACCGATTTTTTAATTAAATTAAGTATAGCCATCTTATACGCCAGCAAGAGTATCCACTAAATTTTCTACCAGATTTCACATATAGATAGAACTAATTGGTCTATTTTTAATAGCAGGGTCAATAAAGATTGACAGCTTAACTGATCTTGAGTATTTTAGCGACCTATGCCGAGGTGGTGGAATTGGTAGACACGCTAGCTTCAGGTGCTAGTGGGGGTGACCCCGTGGAGGTTCGAGTCCTCTTCTCGGTACCATATTGATTTTAAACCATTTAAACGCTTAATAGTGCTGTAATATAAAGGATTTAATGACGTCGCTACAACGGTGATTGCAGAAGTACTTATTCGCACAAATTTGTTTCTAATTCAGTGTGAAGGTCTTTCAAAAAATCCTTTGGGATAGAACTATGATTATTTCGGTGTATGGTGCGGGATATGTCGGCTTGGTTTCTGCAGCATGCCTTGCAAAAATCGGGCACCAGGTTCTGTGTGTTGATATCCATACACAGCGTATTCGTGATCTGCAAGAAGGGCGTTGCCCTCTTTATGAAGAACAACTCCCTGAATTGATACAAGAGCAATTGCAAAACGGGCGCTTACAATTTACCACCACTTTAACACAAACTATACAACAAAGCAGTCTGCATATTATCGCAACTGGAACGCCAGAGTTGCCTGACAAAAGTGCGGATTTATCCCAAGTATTCTCTGTAATTGATTCGCTTATTAACGAAATCCGCTCAGATGCAATATTAATAATCAAATCGACCGTCCCTGTAGGAACCGGCGATATTATACAACAGCGAATTTCTGACGAGTTATTGCGCCGTCGTGCTCCCTATCGTGTTCAAGTGGTCTCCAACCCTGAGTTTTTACGAGAAGGATGTGCCGTCAATGACTTTCTTTACGCTGATCGCATTGTACTTGGCGGAGAAAGATCCGCTCTTATACCATTGCAAGAGATGTACAAACCACTGACTGATCAAAAAATCCCTCTTCTCTGTATGAGTAGACGCTCTGCCGAATTGACGAAATACGCAGCCAACGCCATGCTTGCCTGCCGAATTAGTTTTATCAATCAAATTAGCAGTATTGCAGAAAAGATGGGGGCACATATTGATGATATTCAACAAGGAATAGGACTAGATCACCGTATTGGTCCCCATTTTTTACAGGCAGGTATTGGCTATGGAGGTTCATGTTTTCCCAAAGATACCCGAGCACTACTACACACAGCAAAAGCCATTCATGCCGAAACAAGCTTATTGGAAGCTATTGAGACTATTAATCAAGTACAAAAAAATGGGCCACTGAGATATTATTCAAGCATTTTGATCATAACTTCAAGAATAAAATCATTGGTATCTGGGGACTGGCATTTAAACCAGGAACTGATGATATGCGGGAAGCAAGTAGTTTGGAGGTAATACGTGCTTTACTGAACGTTGGTGCTACTATACGAGTCTATGACCCGGTGGCCATGGCCACTGCAAAAACCCTTTTCCCGGAAGAGTCCGCCATTATATGGTGTGAGAATGCTGAGTCTGTTTTGAATCCTATCCTTGATGCGTTAGTCATTGCTACAGAATGGCCAGTATTTAAAGAAACTCCTCTAGAGATTCTGTCACAAGCACTCAGAAATGCACCCCTCATCGATGGCCGCAATTGTCTTGATTGGTATCAGGTACAAGAAGCGCATTTTGCATGGTATTACTCCGTAGGAAGACCCGTTCTTCGCAATGGAAAGGTGTATGACAATAGACATGAGGATGATGGGAGTGTGGCAGGGCAAAAATTGGGTAACCTCTCCTCCTAGATACCCTCAATCCCATACAGATCCAGAAGGACTGAATGAATGCAGTTCATGACCCGAAAACATTAGCTCTGCCGACATTTCTCGTTCAAATTGAACAAGCATATCTGTTTTACCCCATAGCGGGCCATAATAGGCATTCATTTTGAAAAAACCCAGATTAAATATATTGCGATAGGAAATATTCACCGCATCCTGAATTGAATGGAGTTTACTAAACTTATCCGTACGATCATTATCATATTCATCTTTTAAATCTATCGGATTATTAGCTCCTGGATAGGGTCCATACCAAGTCCACGTTTCAGATTGATAACGTATTAATGTTGTGAGATCAGAAAAATCTGCCTGAGCCAATTTTTTCAGATTCTCCCCACCATTTTGTTGCTCAACATAAAAACCTTCAGGCTTTGATAGGTCCTCTTTCAACGTAATTAAATGATCGAGCCGCTCAACGGCCAATCTAATCTGAATGGCCTTTTCCTGACTAAATCTATCTCCTGCAAGCGTTAGCTGAACAATTTTTGTTTCACATTTCGCTTGTATAATTGGAAATAACGTTTGGCGAGCTGTTGTCCCTGTATTTACTGCAGAGGGTCTTATATACAGGCTGTGTGTTTTCGATACAACGCCTTTTAGCATTTTGATTTCCTTATCTTGCGCGGGGCGAATTAAAATATTATTGGATGTTGAATGTTCAATATCCATATGAGCTTATATACGGCATACCCAGTAGTAATCTAGAGTACTTGGAACGACTGGATTCTAACATCTCGAAATCTGCAATTCAACTATCGTACCCTGTATTGCCAATTTCCCACGCTATAAAGAATTTAATCCTTTACCACAGCCAAGGCTTCGCCATAACGAATGCTTGTGCCGGCATGCAGAGTATTCAGCCAATCCACACGTCGACCATCAGCAAATAAAAGTACCACCGTAGACCCCAATTTAAAATACCCCATTTCATCGCCCCGCTGAACCTCTGTGCTAGCAGTAATTTGGTCGGCAAAAAATATTGTTTTTCCCCTGAGCGCCGAATATCACCACTCCAGCGAGTACCAATGGCGCCCACAATTGTTGCGCCTACTAAGACCATCGCCATTAAGCCAGCCTTAGTATCAAAAAAGCGACTAAGCGCTCATTACGAGCAAATAACTGAGGTACAACACGTACAGTGGAAGGTTGGACAGAAAACAGTTTTCCCGGTACATAAATCATTTCTCTTAAGGTTGCATTAAGAGGCATATGAATACGGTGATAATCTTTCGGTGACAAATAAAGTGTGGCGAACCGGCCTTGTGCAAATTGCCCGCTTAAGCTTTCTTCACAGGCTAATAATTCAGTAGTCGTGTAATAACGTCCTTTGGCTTGGAAAAGCTGTCCCTTTTCTATAGCCCCCAACTCACTGATAGTACCATCCACCGGAGAAATAATATCGGCTTTAGCAAAAGGCCGGCATTCAGATTTTAAATGACGAATAAAAAAGTCATTAAAACAAGCATAATTATTGGGATTTTCCTCTTTTGCCTCTTTCATATCCACACCATATTTTTGAATAAACCACCGAATCAGAGTATTTTTAATGGTAGGGGTACGCACATTCGCCAATAAACCAGCCAGATGGGTAAGGCCTGACTTTGGCAGCAAATATTGGGGCAACGTTTTTAAATAATCATTAGCCATAAGAAACAAGCAAAATAAAATCAGTTGTGAATAATACCGTGAAAGACTGTCATTATCATAGCCTTGACAGGCTAAATGATAGATATGCCTCTTTATATTCGTTATTGGCAAGATGACCCGACATTGGCTGTCTTTTTTTATTCATTTTTTATAAATTTCTGCATACTCTTCTAATGAATCAAGAAAAACTTGCCTATTCAGCTTATCCATTCTCATTACCGTATCGTACCCTGGTGGAAATTGGCTTTCATAATGACTAAAATCTTCCTGCATCGCTTTAATAATCTTTTTAAATAAGCAAGTATTTAATGAATTCTCATTTACCTTCCCATTGGCAAAAATATTGGCGAGAACCTGGCGATTGCTGAGGTGATTTTGGTCATAAAGATAACCTCGTACTTCCGGCCCTCTTTTTTTCTGACTTAGAAAATTAAGCCTATACGGCTCATATTCCCCCAACGCTTCTTCAACCATTCTTTGAAAAACAGTTACATCCATATTGTTAATCCAGCTATAGACTGCGCTATTAAATTGAGCCATATTTTTATGCGTATAAATATGCGTAAAACGCCCATCATTTCGCGCGTACTTTGTTGCGCTGCGAGTATATACAAGTGCATCAAATTCACCACGCTCACAAGCATCTTGCACACCCATAAGATTAACATCCACCTGACCAATAGTATCTTTGAGCATTTCGGGGATCAAATAAATAATGAGCAGAGTATTCAAAGAAGTAGTTTCATGTCCGCCTACACTTAAAATAGAAGCCAAGCGATTAGCACCGTCTTCGTCACTGTCTTTTAAATAAAGCTGCACCTCTTCAGCGCGCCAACGGTTTGCCGTGACATTCCATGAATTGGGCTGGTAGCACTCTTTAATAATTGCCAAAATATGGCCTTCAAGAGTCGTTTTATCCAGAGCATTAGCCCAATCAAATAATGCACTTAGACAAGCATCGACGATTTCCTCTTCTGTATGCGAACGCTTTAGCAAAGCAGGATAATCATGCCTTGTATTCGTAGACAATTCTGTATCGTTAGAACGCAAATGACGTTGAAAATGCAGTCCACCATAGTAACGCTGTAACTCCTCAACAACTTTAACAAACTTAAACGCCCAAGTACTTCTACCGAAAGCTTTATAAATATCTTTTTCGTAATCTCTGATTATTTTTGCCAAACCGTCACAAAATGCCTGATTATTTTCTACTGTAAGCTCCGTTAAATTTAAGCGATAGTATTGGTGAGCGCATTTATTTAATTGCTCAATAAATTGTTCCAAGATGTATAAACCCTGACGTAAGCTACTATTTGAATCACATTCTATCCGTCTTGATTCACTAAGAGAGGATGTTTCGCCAAGGAGCTGCCAAGCTTCCGTTAATGAACTCAATTCATCAATGATCACTGATTCACCTAGCTCCAAGGGTAAAGACTCTGTCGACAAATTATTGGCCAATTCACGCGCTAAAATACGCGCCTCAAGAATAATGTGATTCAATTGAAGTACATGCGCATCACGCCAGATTTTATGGTAGCGCTGTTCTAGTATTTCTAAATTGTATTGTCCTTCAGGTCCTATACAATACGCATCCAAAGGCTTCTCATCTTTTTCTTCTGGAGTCGATGACACAGTGGCTTTCTTCACTTGGTACTGACGCCAACAATGATCCATCTTTTTATTTTGGCACTTAGCCCATCCCTTAATTTCATGATAAGCCGACGGCCTATTGCGTAAAAAACTACTAAAAGGGACAACCGGCACGCCACTTCTGTTCCTATCACAGCCCATATAATATACTACGGCACGATAAAGCTCATCATACTGCTCTTGTAAGACTGCCATCATATGATCAATAAATAATGCCTTATCGGTTTGCTCCGTAAATAATTTAGGCTGGCTTTTTGAAGCTTCTCTTCCTTTTCATCACCAAGAGAAAATAATCTAGAGGTAAATCGCCCAAATACTCTTCTAAACGCACACGCAACACACTCGGGTCAAATGTAAGCAACTCCTTCAATAAAGCACTAAAAAGCTGTTCTTGAAAACGAATCACATCATCATTGACTTCTGTAGAAGGATTACCAGCCAAGGCTTGAAATGCGGGGTAAGACATGCAACGCTTATTAACATTCAGATTGCCTGGAAAAGCGTTGGCTGGCCAGTGTGTTCTATCATCAAGGATTGGAAAATTATCCAAATTCGTCGACTTTAACTTCATTCCTTTTTCTGGCGCTTCCTTGAGAATGCCATCAATCAAGCGTTGGCCTTTAATAATAGAAGTGATATGGTAAAGAAACATATCCCAATCAATCATACCGACAAGGCCAATGTTACCAGGATGGCGATCATCACATTTATAGTGCCAGGCGGCGACCAGCCATTCAGCTACATTGTGGCGCAATAGCGAAGCCACAGAGGGGC
>NZ_CALJ01000044.1 GCF_000308315.1 Legionella tunisiensis
GGCTCTAGATCCTAGGTATGTCTTAGTATAAAACTAATAACGCAATAAAACCAATGAGGAGTACGCCTAATACGCCCATAGTGGAAAACTTTTACTGAGATTTTCGCGACTAAATTGCTCAGGACGCCCTTTAATACTGCGATATAACACCCAGACAATTAACCCTGCTCCTAACAATCCCAACAGTTGGTATAAGGTTTCCATTAGTAACTCCCTTTTTCTTCAAAACTAAAGGCGTCTGCAAATAGTTGCGTACGCGATAAACCAGCAGCCACTAAAAAGTCTCTGATGGTATAGACCATATCAAAAGGTCCGCCAATAACTGCCTGCCATGTGCTCAGATCTTTGGGATGATGCTCAAGTACTTTGGAGATCAATGTTTCTTTATTGGCATTAGACAATAAGGAAAAATAACGAAAACGCTCCACATGGGCCTGCCATTGTATAACTTTCTCATCGAGATACAAATCGCTTTGCGAACGCGCCCCCCAAAATAACTCAAAGGGACGTTTATCTCCACTTGCCAGCAATTGCTCTATCATTGCCTTAATTGGCGCAAATCCTGTCCCACCAGCAATAAATAAAATAGGTCGTGCTGTTTGTAGTTTGTCCAAGTGGCAATCACCTAAAGGCAGACGAATAGTTAACACCCCCCGTTGCCTGATTTCAGTAAGTAGTTGTTGATTACTGGCATTATCCTGGCTATGACGGATGTGCAATTCATATTTGCAAGATCCTAAAGGTGCATTAGCAATTGAATAACTTAACTCGTCACTGCCAGATAAAATTTGTAAATACTGTCCTGCTCGATAATCAATATACCGTTCAGGCAACAGAATAACTTGCAAAATCGTGTCGGTAAGGGGGGTAATACTCTCTATTCGAGCGCTAACAACTGTGCTACTCATGCATCCAATTCCAATTGAGACCAATAATTATCGACCCGCTCTAAGATATCTCTATCCATGGTAATTGCTGTACCCCATTCTCTCTGGGTTTCTCCCGGCCATTTATTCGTTGCATCCATTCCCATTTTTGAACCTAAACCGGAGATGGGTGAGGCAAAATCAAGATAATCAATCGGTGTATTATCAACCATTACGGTATCGCGCAAAGGATCCATACGAGTAGTTATAGCCCAAATTACATCCTGCCAATTCCGTGCATCAATATCGTCATCACAGACAATAACAAATTTGGTGTACATAAACTGTCTTAAAAAAGACCACACTGCCATCATCACCCGCTTTGCATGACCGGGATACTGTTTCTTAATGGTGACAACTGCTAAACGGTAAGAACATCCCTCTGGGGGCAAGTAAAAATCCACAATTTCTGGGAATTGCTTTTGTAGTAGAGGAATAAATATCTCGTTAAGAGCCAGACCTAAAATTGCTGGTTCATCAGGAGGTCGGCCTGTGTAAGTACTATGATAAATGGGCTTATCGCGATAACTAACTCGTTCAATAGTTAATATAGGAAAAGACTGCACTTCATTATAATAACCCGTATGATCACCAAACGGACCTTCATCAGCCTCTGAGCCAGGTTCAATAAACCCTTCCAAAATAATTTCAGCACTGGCCGGTACATGTAAATCACAGCCAATACAGGTAGTAAGTTGTGTACGCTGTCCTCGTAATAAACCAGCAAACGCATATTCTGACAAACTATCGGGGATAGGCGTGACAGCCGCCAGCAACGTTGCAGGATCCGCACCCAAAGTTACCGCAACAGGAAACTTCTCGCCAGGATGAGATTTCTGCCAGGCTTGATAATCCAAAGCTCCGCCACGATGTGACAACCAACGCATAATTAGTTTATTCTTAGCTATTACTTGTTGACGATAAATACCTATATTTTCACGTGACTGATTGGGCCCTTTAGTAGTCACTAATCCCCAGGTAATCAGTGGTGCGACGTCCCCCGGCCAACAGGTTTGGATAGGCAAACGGGTTAAATCAACCTCCTCTTTTTCCCAAACATGGGTCTGGCATGCCGCACTATTAACGTATTTTGGTGCCATATTCAAAGCTTGTTTGAGCAGCGGCAATTTACTGAATGCATCTTTAAACCCTTTTGGTGGTTCAGGCTCTTTTAATGCAGCTAAAAGTTCGCCTATTTCACGCAAAGCAGTAATGGTTTCTTCACCCATGCCAAGTGCTACTCGTTCAACCGTACCAAATAAATTGGTCAATACAGGCATCGTACTATTTTGGGGATTAGTAAACAGTAATGCTGGCCCTCCAGCTCGTAAAACCCTATCACTGACAGCAGTCATTTCAAGATTTGGCGATACAGGATAAGCGATACGCCGCAATAAGCCGCGAGTTTCTAACTGCTCGATAAAGTCACGAAGATCAGCATATTTCATGGGTAAGAGTTCGGGAAAATTAATTGCATTGATTATGGTACAGACGACCTCATACAAAAACAAAGGGTAAAATTAAGTCGCCTATGTTATCCGCGAGAGCGGGGTGAAGCAGGGCTACTCAAAGAGCGACTCCCAGCAACACCGAGACCAACGTTATTCTTGGCGCTTCATCGCTTCAAAGAACTCTGCATTTGTCTTGTGATTTTTCATGCGCTCTAATAAGAACTCAATAGCATCACATTCATCCATAGATTGCAGAATCTTACGCAGAATCCAAGTACGATGTAATTCTTCCGGACTTAATAAGAGATCTTCACGGCGAGTACCAGAACGATTGATATTAATGGCCGGGAATACACGGCGCTCAGAGATATTACGACTTAAGTGGATTTCCATATTACCCGTTCCCTTAAACTCTTCGTAAATCACCTCATCCATCTTAGAACCAGTATCGACTAGCGCTGTTGCTATAATCGTTAAGCTACCACCTTCTTCGATATTACGTGCAGCACCATAAAGACGCTTGGGTCGCTGTAGAGCATTAGCGTCCACACCACCTGTCAGTACCTTTCCTGATGAAGGGACAACCGTGTTATAAGCACGTGCTAAACGAGTAATAGAGTCAAGTAAAACAACAACATCACGTTTATGTTCAACCAGGCGTTTTGCTTTCTCGATAACCATTTCCGCAACTTGTACGTGACGGTTCGCTGGCTCATCGAAGGTGCTTGCTACCACTTCACCTTTTACCGAACGTTGCATTTCAGTTACTTCCTCTGGACGTTCGTCAATCAATAATACAATCAGGTAACACTCAGGATAATTTTTCTCAATCGAATGAGCAAGATTCTGCAACATCAATGTTTTACCCGCTTTCGGTGGGGAAACAATAAGGCCACGTTGACCACGACCAAAAGGAGCACAGAGATCAACAACACGAGCCGTCAAATCTTCTGTACTGCCATTTCCTTGCTCCATTACCAACCGTTCGGTAGCAAATAAAGGAGTCAAGTTTTCAAATAAAATTTTACGTTTAGCGCTTTCTGGTGAGTCATAGTTAATTTGATCGACTTTCAGCAGAGCAAAATAACGCTCATTGTCTTTAGGTGGCCGAATTTTTCCTGTTATTGTATCTCCAGTACGCAGACCAAACCGTCTTATTTGGCTGGGAGAAACATAAATATCATCTGGCCCTGCTTGGTAGGAACCGTCCTCCGATCGCAAAAAGCCAAACCCGTCGGTTAATACCTCCAAAACGCCACCGCCAAGAATATCTTCTCCTTTGTGCGAATGTGCTTTGAGGATGGCAAAAAGAATATCTTGTTTGCGCATGCGGGCGGTATTTTCAGCGCCCATTTCTTGAGCGATATTAACAAGATCGGCAATGGGTAATTGCTTAAGTTCACTAAGATTCATACTTCTCACTTGATGTGTTGGTTAAACGAAATGGATTTCCGAGATAATTTTAGGGAAGGACAACTTGGCATTTCTCTAAGGTCGCCAGACTTACTTTACTACCCATCTTATCCTATACAGCAACAATTACCAGTGACGCTGTAAAAACTAAATTGGGTTAACTTGAAGTGGCGGCTCTGAGTATAGCCACATATTGAACTGATAGTCTAACATAGCTTTGCCAAGAGATCCACTGTTTTTTATCTCTCCATCTTTAATTATAAGCTGGAGAGACGATGGCATTGATTAAAATTAGGCATTACTCTCAACAAAAGCACTTAATTGCGACTTGGAAAGCAAACCCATTTTTACTGCTTCGACTTGACCATTTTTAAATAAAATAAGTGTTGGAATACTCATAACGCCATATTTAGAAGGCGTTTGTGGGTTTTCATCGATATTGATTTTAGCAAAACTGATACTCTCGTTGTGATTAGCCGCCACCTCTTCCAGGATTGGTGTTAATGCACGGCAAGGACCACACCATTCAGCCCAAAAATCCACTAATACTGGCTTAGCGGAATTCAATACATCCTGCTCAAAGCTGTTATCAGTAACTGTCTTAATATTATCGCTCATGAAAAAACCTCTTGATTAAATTGTCTGACTAGCATTATAGATCACCACCGATAGCTTGCAACACGCTAATCGCTGCAATTGCTGCGGTTTCTGTACGTAATACACGTGGTCCTAAACATAATGGATTAAAATTAAAGAAAAATATGTTCGACTTCTTCTTGGCTAAATCCACCCTCAGGGCCGATTAACAACGCGATATCTGCCTTGGCAAAATTATAATCTCGCCAAGTCTTAGCCGCCTCAGGATACAAAATAAATTTCAATGAGGCTTGCTCGTTTTGTAAATAATTATCTAAAGAGAGAGTTGGTGTAATAACAGGAATTTTATTACGCCCCGATTGTTCACAGGCAGAAACCGCAATGGCCTGCCATTGAGCAAGCTTCTTTTCCATTCGCTCTTTATCCAATTTCACTACCGAGCGCGCTGTAATAAGGGGGGTAATCGCAGTAACACCCAACTCCACTGCTTTTTGTATGACGAACTCCATACGCTCCCCCTTAGAAAGGGCCTGGGCCAAATGAATAATTCTTGGCGACTCTCTATTAACGTTTCGCTCTGTTAACACCGTAACAAGAACTTTCTTTTTTGTACACGAGTAATCGTTGCATCAAATTCACGATTATCCCCACAAAATAAGATAATTTGTTGACCTGGCTGCATACGCAAAACCACGCCGACATGTTGTGCCGCCTCAGCAGATAATTCGAACTCCTGACCGCAATGATAAGGCCCAGGTTGATAAATACGAACAGCTCTCACGTTCACTCGCAGCAAGCAATTTGCATTAGTATACGTCAGATTTCACAGAGTTAAAGCATGAATCAAGAAGAAGACTTTTAAATGACATCCAATTTTGTTTTCTTACTTAACATAACCGATTTAATTGCTTTTCCTTATAAAAATTAATTAAGCGGCTGGATGCTCTATGCTAGAATTTTGTTTTTATCAAAGGGGAATTAATTACGATGGCTAGCACGCGTATAGAAACAGATAGTATGGGCGAAGTTGCTGTTGATGCCGACAAATACTGGGGGGCACAAACTGAACGCTCTTTGCATCACTTCAATATTGGCCGCGATATTATGCCGATTGAAGTATCACATGCCTTCGGTATTTTGAAAAAAGCAGCCGCACTCACTAATCTTGAGCTTGGCAAATTGCCCAAAGATAAGGCTGATTTAATTATTAAAGCAGCCGAGGAAGTTAGCAACGGTTCACTAGATGACCATTTTCCGCTCCATGTCTGGCAGACAGGCAGTGGTACCCAATCCAATATGAATGTTAACGAAGTTATTTCCAATCGCGCTATTGAAATGGCTGGCGGTGTCAAGGGCAGTAAAACACCAATTCATCCTAATGATCATGTCAATATGTCACAATCCTCAAACGACACGTTCCCTACCGCGATGCATATTGCCGCCGCAATTGCTTTTCATAAAAAACTTCTGCCTGCTATACGTAACTTGCGTGATGCTTTGGCAGCCAAGATGAAAAGCTTCAAAGATATTGTAAAAATTGGCCGTACTCATTTGCAAGACGCCGTACCACTAACCTTGGGGCAAGAATTTTCTGGTTACGTCGCGCAATTGGATGCCTGTATCCACCGCATTGAACAGGTAATGCCTGAATTGTATGAATTGGCCTTGGGCGGCACCGCTGTCGGTACAGGCTTAAATACGCATCCCCAATTTGCAGTTAAAGCGGCGACCCATATCGCCACCATTACTAAATTGCCCTTTGTTTCTGCCACCAATAAATTCGCAGCCTTGGCTTCCCATGAACCACTGGTTATAGCGCACAGCACTCTGAAAACCCTGGCCTGTGCATTGATGAAAATTGCTAATGATGTACGTTGGCTTGGTTCGGGCCCACGTTGTGGCATTGGCGAACTGATACTACCTGAAAATGAGCCCGGTTCTTCCATTATGCCTGGAAAAGTTAATCCTACCCAATGCGAAGCAATGACCATGGTTTGCGCTCAAGTCATCGGCAATGATACAACTGTTGCTGTTGCTGCCAGCCAAGGTAATTTTGAGTTGAATGTGTTTAAGCCAGTGATTATATTTAATGTCCTGCATTCATTAAATCTGTTGGCCGACACGTGCCATTCTTTTCAAGAATTTTGTGTAGAAGGTATACAGGCTAATAAGACCGTCATCGATTATTACCTCCACCACTCCCTCATGCTGGTAACGGCCTTAAATCAGCATATCGGCTATGATAAAGCAGCCCGTAATAACTTCGTATAGCATACATTAT
>NZ_CALJ01000043.1 GCF_000308315.1 Legionella tunisiensis
GACTATAATCAATCGTCAATGCATCGGCAGGAATTATATCCAGTTTATCGGCAGCCGTAGGCAAGGTAGCCAGATGAGCTTGTAAATCGATATCAATTTCAATCGCTGTTAAATGATCTAACTGCTTTAATAAAGGCTGAGTCAGGGCACCTAATCCTGGACCAATTTCAACGACCTTATCATCCCGATGCAAATGGGCAGCCTTTAAAATATCAGTAATAATATGCCTGTTTTGTAAAAAATTCTGGCCAACACGCTTACGGGGGCAATGATTCACTTCGTCACCTAAAACAAAGAAAAATTATGTTAACAATTTTTGTTGGATCCTATTTTATCCTTAAAATCATTTTTTGCTTGCCAATCAATAAAAAACTATCGCTTGGCGAATAGCCATGTTAGGTTACTGAGTTATGTATCGATAAGAGAAATCGCGTCCATGTTAAGTCATTTGTTAGAGCTTCGTAAACGTGCTCTACATATTATTATTACTTTTTTCGCTTTTTTTATTGTTTTTTTCTGTGCAAATGATTTGTTTCATGCTCTCATCTCTCCTTTAATCAATGCATTACCGAAAGAAAATTCGTTAATTGCCACCCAAATTACCTCACCAGTATTGACCCCTATCAAACTTGCCGCTGATGCCGCCATGTTGTGCACAGCCCCTTTTGCGCTGTTGCAATTATGGTGTTTTATCGCGCCAGGTCTTTATTGTCATGAGCGCTACAATTTACGCGGGGCGTTGACGAGCAGTCTCTTATTATTTTGCCTGGGTGTTTTATTTTGTTTTTATTTGGTTTTGCCTTTTATGTTTCAGTTTTTCGCCAAAGCGGTACCACTAGGCGTTAAATTTATGCCTGACATGACTTACGCTCTGGATTTTATTACCCGAATGTTATTACTCTTTGGTTTTGGTTTCCAAGTACCGCTTGTTTGCTTAACCCTGGTTCGTTTAGAGTGGGTTGATATTCAAGTATTGAAAAAAGTGAGGCCTTACATCATTGTTGCTGCCTTCACTATAGGCATGTTGTTGACCCCACCTGATGTTTTATCTCAAATAATATTGGCCGTTCCTCTTTGTCTCTTATATGAACTAGGCATTATTTTGGCGAAATACAGCTCCAGCCCAGCAATTAGTAACTATGATGAGATAACCAAATAACCAACTTGTTCCAAGTTGAACTAAATAATAAAACCGTAGTTAAAATAACCAGTACACTATATCTATTAAGATAATAAGCAACATTTTTAACGGGAGCATAACTGGGCTCTGATGAGGTAAGCCAACAACGTATGGCTATGCAAACTGGCAAATAAAGAAGAATTATAATTTCACTAAAAATCCTTGCTTCCATAAAACTACCAACCAGTAATAAACCAAGAAAATAACAAAGGCTAATATAGCGGATGGGTCTATATTGCAAAGGAATAAAATCATAAAAAGCAAACCAAAATAATGGTAACCCCGCAAAACAAAATATAAATAAAAAATATGTTGCTCATTGAACAACCATAGTAAATTAACTTCAAAGTAAGTGTAGGAAGAGCCCCGAAAATACCACTCCATTAACTGCCCTGGAATGTCATGCAAACTAAGCACAATAAGAAAGCGTGCCAAAAAATAGGCTAAGATCGCAAACAGTAGAGGTTTAAAAATTAAACGGAGATTTTGCCAATAAAGTGCGGGAATCAACAAAACCAGCAAAATACTACTCTCGCGATTAAAAGTAGCTAAAAACACCCAAGGAATTAGGTATAACCATTGCGCGCGTAGACAAAATAAAAATCCAGTCGCCATAAAAAAGTGACGCAGAATCACAAGGATAAAAAAGTTGCATCACCATCACTGTTAAACGGTAATTAATTACTGTTATCAAGGGTAAAAGGAGAATAAATAGCCAACTTAATAACTGTGTTGCTCGAGGCTCAAGTTCATAAGCAAGTAATTTAGTGAGCGCATAATAAAAAAGGCTTATAAATAACCATTCCAGTAAAAAGAACAACTCATCGATTTCTAATGGCAATACATAAGCAAGAAAATGAGCCAGGGCCGGCACTAACATCCGTTGCCCATAAGGCAGGCGAACCGAAAAATCGATTAACTCCGTCAGTGGTGCCTCAGTATATACACCAGTAAGCTTGGTATGAATGTAAGCATAGCTGAGAAGCAGAGCAACGGTTACAAAGTGCAACTTATAGCGCGTGATATCCTTATTCATACTTTTTATTGCAGCAAATTCAAGATTTATCGAGGCTAACCGATATCAGAGTAAAAACGCAAGAACTGGCCAAAACCAGGAGAAAGCGATGAATAAAACAGCAAAATTTAATGTTGGTGAGCAGGTAATTCATACACAACAGGATTATCGTGCCGTCATTATCGACGTAGATCCACTTTTTCAAGCATCCGGTCGGTATAATCCACAAGCAATTAAACGAGCTTTTGCAACCCGTAATCCTTGGTATCGTTTACTGGTTGATGAAAGCAGTTTGATAACCTATGTAGAAGAATGCTTTCTTAGAAAAGCGCTCAACTATTCAAGAATTAATAATCCTCTTATTAGTCATTATCTGAATGAGCATCAAGGTAATTATTATAGTAATGCAAGCCATCATTAAAGAGATACAGGCTTTAATT
>NZ_CALJ01000042.1 GCF_000308315.1 Legionella tunisiensis
ATTCGCCAGGATTTACTGACGTTTTTCGTATAACTTCGTATAATGTATGCTATACGAAGTTATTACGTGATTGAGCAACTAACTGCTTTTGTAAACGGTTCAGTTGAGTCTGCAATTGCTGGGTTTGGCGCTGTAAACGTAAAATTTCGCGCTGGAGTTGTGCATTATCTGCAGCAAAAAGCGAGCTTGATAAAAGGGCGATCGCGATTATTATTAATACTTTATGTTTCACGAGGAGCACTCCTGAATGTTTTTTACTTCCTGGATGATTTAGCGAGGGGATTATATCGTGCATTGAACTTATTGGCCAGTCATTGCGCACAATATTTATTGTTTGTCTCTAATGAATTTACGAATAGAAGTAGTTAAAAATAACAGGCAAAAAAAGCCCATTTTCATGGGCTTCTGAGATATCCAATTAACCATCAATTTTAAGCATTACCAACCCATTTCACACCGAAATAGGGGCCAAAAAGACCAAAATCGCTGTCTGTTGGAAGACGGACTGTACCAGGGACAAGACCACTAACTGTGAATTTTCTTGTTTGTAAGGCATTAAAGTAGTTAACAACTTGGTAACCACCTTCAAGATTGAGCACCCCTTGTGCCAGTTCGTATGCGTAGTTAACGCCCACTTTAGCTTCAAGACTTGGAACAATAGCTTTCTTACTTGCATATACGTCATTACGCACCAAACCACTTGGAGCTAAAACAAAGCTAGTAGAATAGCGACTTGAGCCATACAGAATAGAAGTAGCTGCATTGGCTGTTATACTGAAACTTGGATTCAAATCATAAGCATAATCAACACCAACCACAGGACCCACGCCATTAAACTCTGAATCACGATTTTGGCGGAAACCAGCAGGGGCAAGTGGAACAATAGCAGCAGGTGTCGCTGTGTAGTTATTTACTGCATGAACTCGAATATCTGCGTACTGTAGTCCACCGTAAAAACGGGCATTCTTTAACAACCCCATATCAGTATGTTGTCCCATGACCAAGTTAACTTGATCGAATTTGTTATCTATAAACAAATTATAGGGAACATTAGTAGCAGAAAACGGTGTTACTCCAAAATAACCACTATTTCTTGTATCCACATCGTAGTGCATCCAAGTCATGGTAATATCATTTCCAGTATTGAAGTGATAGGAACCTTCCAAACGATAGCCCCAACCCCAATCACCATCCCATTCCTTAACGCCATTTGTAGTTGTTGTGCTGTTGTAGTCATAACCTTTGTCAGCATCATAAATTGGCTTTAAATAAAGAGCTTGCACGCCAATATCCCATTGACTTGCTGCACAAGGAACGGTGACATCCCCAGGAGCGCAAGAAGGCGCTGGAGGAGTTGAATACATTCCCGCTGTGGCAACACCACTTACTGCCAAGCCAAGAATAGCTAAGGTTGTTTTTTTCAGCATGATCACTCCATTTATCTAAAAAAAGCCCATCAACAAGTGATGGGCTTTGATAAAACATTTGTCGGTTGACAAATTACACGTTACCAACCCACTTCAAACCAACATAAGGACCGTGTACAGCGAAGTCACTTTCTCTAACGTCAGTTAAAGTTACGAAGTGGTTAGCGTTGAAGTAGTTAACCCACATCCAACCAGCATCCAGGGTCAAATCACCTTGTGCCATAGCATAAGTGTATTTAGCACCTACTTTAGCTTCTAATTCAGGGACAATAGCTGTCTTAGAACCAGAGAAGCTGAAAGAAGCTGGGAATACAGCGATGTTAGTACTGAACTTGCTGTCGCCAACCAGGATAGCTGTAGCACCGTTTGCGTAAACAGCGAAGCCATTGCCGACATCATAAGACATGTCTGCACCAACACGAGGACCGAAGCCGTTGTATCTGTGGTTAGTTGAGTTCAGGAAAACGCCAGTAATAGCATCTCTGTAGTTAGTTTCGATACGAGCGTACTGGAAACCACCGTGGAAACGGATGTTTTTGAATTCACCGAAATCTACGTGTTGACCAAACTCGAAGTTAACCGCATCCCACTTAGGCTCGAAACGGTTGTAAACGTTGAAAGGACCGAAATCAACACCACCGAATGAGAAAGCACCAGCGTATGTATGAGTAGTTTCATGTTCCCAATGGTACCAGTTAACATTCAAATCGTTACCAGTGCTGAAGTGGTAAGAACCTTCAATCTTGAAGCCCCATCCCCAATCAGGATCCAAATCACCAAAACGAGTTGAAACACCGTCAACAATAGTAGGACTCAGACGACGGTAACCGAAGTCAGCATCATAGACAGGCTCAAGATACAGGGCATATGCACCGAAATCCCATGCAGTTCTTTCGCAAGGAACGGTAACGTTACCAGGGGTACAAACTGGACCCATGGTTCCAGCAAATACTGCACTGCTACCTAAAGCAAGAACAGCTACCGCTGTTTTCTTCAAATTTAACATGCTTCATCTCCACTTTTTTATTATTAATTTCCCGTTTAGCCGTCAAACCACAACTTGGTGTTGACTACAGTACGCAATCATCGCTCTATCCGAGAACGTACATGGACAAATTATCAAGCGCTACTTTATCAAAGTCAACACTATTTCTACAAAATTTCTCTATTAATTCGATAAATAAGTTGCTTAACAACAAAACAGTGACTTTTTTATGACCACACTAATTAATTCACTATCACTTGCTTAAATCAGCAAACTAATTAAACCTGGTAATAACGTAAAAAAGCCTTTCGTTTAGCAAACGAAATTTTAATGTTCATCGATAAAAAATATCTTTATAGAGAATATTAAATATTTCGAATCAATAGGTTGGCTAAGGTTAATTGACTCTATCAGATAATGTGTATGTAACGCAATGGTTTTTCTAGTGATAGGTAAGACTGTTAGGTTAATTTATTTGTATATCTTTATTACTACTCTACGGTTAGCAGCTTTTCCTTCTTCGGTATCGTTTGATGCAACTGGATTTTGCACGCCATACCAAGTAACTGATAAACGACTCTGTTGTACACCAAGACTCAACAGATAATTTGCTACAGTTTTTAGCCCGTCCTTCTGACACTGCATTATTATAAGATTTTCTGCCGGTATCATCAGTATAACCAGCAACTTTCACCCGTTTAACCAGAGGGTCAGCCCGGCAGTACTCAGCAACTTTCCTTAATTGTTGTTTTGCCTCATCACTTAACTCATCGCTGTCTGTATTAAAGAGCAATATACTTTCCCGCACACTGGCAAAATCAAATGGTAAAAGATTTCCCAGACAACGTTGATATTTTGCATACACTTTTTGAAAATTTGCTGGCGACAGAGAAACAGAAACTGTAAACCCTTGCTCTGACTGATATTCAAATCTTGTTTGGTATCCTTTTGCCAAATAGGTTAATAATTTGATCGCTGGATCACGTGGGAGATACAAACCGTATTCGCCAGGATTTACTGACGTTTTTGCAATAAAATAAGAATTGCCACCAGGTTTCCAAACTGGAGGGGCAGCAAATACTACAGCCGGTAATTGTCGTTCCACTTGTTGCCATTTACTCAGAATAAAATGACTCGGTTTTGCAGCGTATTGTTCAAAGTAGGCAATACCATAATTGGGGACGGTAAGCGATAAACCACAACGTAAACGATTGCCGCTCATTCGCCAATTTTCATCGCCCATGGGACTCGCATAATGAACACTAACACCAGCCAAGCAGCCATTAATGGGCCAACCGTAAAGGAGAACACCTCCTAACAATCCCGGTATGATGAAGCGCCTACATGCCATTTTTTGCTCATCCAGTTCACTAAACCATGATATGCTTCTGTATCGGCATTTTTATAGGAACCTTTACTTTGCAAACGTTAACGATTACTCGCCCAGATGACTGGCATGTACATTTTCGCGATGATCTGCTCTTGCAGCATACTGCACCAGCAACAGCACAACATTTTTCCCGCGCACTAGTCATGCCCAATCTGAAACCCGCCCTGACTTCGGTTTCTACCGTGTTAGCCTACCGCGAACGTATAGTGGCAGCGTTGGGTAACCAAAACTTTACACCCTTTATGACTTTGTATTTAAATGAGCAAGTGCTTCCTGACGATATAGTGCAGGCTAAACAACAACCTTATATTTTGGGAGCCAAGCTATATCCTGCCGGCGCTACAACTAATTCTGAGGAAGGAACGCGCTCACTACACGCGATTTATCCTTTATTAGAAATCATGCAGCAGCAAGATCTGGTCTTGCAAATTCATGGTGAAGTTACTCAAGGTGATATTTTTCAACGTGAAGCTGAATTTATTACCAGTTGCCTGATGCCCCTCATTAAAAATTTTCCTAAACTGCGTGTCGTGCTGGAGCATATTTCTACCCAAAAGGCAGTAGAATTTGTTAAACAAGCGCCGGAAACCGTTGCAGCAACTATAACCCCACATCATTTATTATATAATCGTAATCAATTATTAGCCGGTGGTATTCGACCCCATTATTATTGTTTACCCATCTTGAAACGCGAAAGCGACCAACGCGCTTTACAACAAGCAGCCATAAGCGGTAATAAAAATTTTTTGCCGGTACCGATAGTGCACCACATGCTAGAACCAACAAAGAAAATGCTTGTGGATGTGCGGGTATTTATTCCGCCCCCTTTGCTGTCGCTATGTATGCTCAAGTCTTTGATGAATTAGATCAACTTGCAAAACTCGATGCCTTTATGGGACGCTTCGGCGCTGAATTTTATCATCTGCCGATTAATCAAACTCAGCTTATACTTAGAAAAGAGGTACAACGCATACCGGACACATTACCTCTCGGACTGGATTCGGTGGTTCCTGCCGCAGCTGGTGACACTTTACAATGGAGTCCGTATGAGCCCACGTGATGTTGCCCTAAGGACACAATTAAAGAATAGATTTCGCGGTTTCTTGCCTGTTGTTGTTGATGTAGAAACTGCTGGCATAGATCCTTGTAAAAATGCTTTATTAGAAATGTGTATCGTATTAATAGATATTGATGAACAGGGTTGCTTCATACCAACAGCCACCCATTTTGAGCATATTTTACCTTTTGAGGGTGCCGAACTGGATGCCAAGTCACTTGAATTTATTCAAGTTGATCCTTTCCAACCTTTGCGTTTTGCTGTTGATGAAAAACAGGCTTTACAAACACTGTTTGCTCCTATTAATCAAGCTTTAAAAAAGAGCAAATGTCAACGTGCGGTTCTGGTTGGCCACAATGCTTGGTTCGATTTACTATTTATAAAAGAAGCTGCTAAGCGAGCAGAAATAAAATCGCCCTTTCATGCTTTTACATGTTTTGATACTGCTACGCTAGCAGGATTTATGTATGGCCAAACCGTATTAGCCAAAGCGGCTCAAGCAGCAGGAATAACTTTCGATAGCAATGAGGCTCATTCAGCAATTTACGATGCCGAGAAAACAGCAGAATTATTTTGTACTATGTTGAACACATGGCGTGATGCACACACCAATTCTTAAACTGGCATGTGCAATTACTATTTAGAGATTGTCAGAATGGGCTGCGAGATACTCGGCAACTCCCTTAGGAGACGCTTTCATACCTGCTTGGCCTTTTTGCCAACCAGCAGGACAAACCTCACCATGCTCTTCAAAAAATTGGACGGCATCAATAATACGTATCAATTCATCGATATTACGACCAATAGGTAAATCATTCACGATTTGTGAACGCACCATACCATTTTTATCGATAACAAATGCACCGCGAAAAGCAACGCCTGCAACTGGGTGTTCGACCCCATAAGATTGGCAAATAGTGTGAGTCATATCTGCTGCCATGGTAAATCGCACTGGGCCAATGCCACCTTCTTTCACTGCTGTATTACGATAAGCATTGTGTGTGAATTGCGAATCAATAGATACAGTAACCACTTCAACACCACGCGTCTTAAACTCGTCCATACGATGATTAAGCGCAATTAATTCTGAAGGGCAAACAAACGTAAAATCGAGCGGATAGAAAAACACCACACCATACTTTCCTTTCAATGCCTCATGTAAATTGTATTTATCCGTTATTTCACCATTACCTAGCACGGCAGGAACTGTGAAATCAGGGGCCTTACGTCCAACTAAAACGCTCATCTATATTCTCCTTAATGGCGCGCATCACCAGATACGCATATAAATAACTAACTTTAAAGCGCAACCGCATCTCGCAATAATGACTCAAGCTCGCCTTGCTGATAAAGCTCTAGGATGATGTCGGAACCACCTATTAATTCACCTTTCACGTACAATTGTGGAAAGGTAGGCCAATCAGCATATTGAGGTAAGGTCTGACGAATATCTGGATTGGCAAGAACATCAACATAAGCGAAATCCACACCACAAGCATCAATACATTGTACAGCGCGAGCAGAAAATCCACATTGAGGCATTTTAGGAGTACCTTTCATATATAAAAGTATAGTGTTCTCACTAATCTGTTGTTTAATTTTATCAATTGTATCCACTTAGACACCTATTTAAAAATATAAAAAACAGCTCTAATTATGGCAAAAATAAGACCAGTCAGCAACTAAACTCACTGGAATAAGAAGGACAGTAACTTGAAGTTACCAACATTGAATATGTCTACCATCCTGCTAAACTTAAGCACTCAATCAATATAGGGAGTTTCCAAATGGCTTTACCTTACCACAATTACCTTATGCAATGAATGCACTAGAACCCCATATTTCGCAAGAAACCTTGGAATACCACTATGGGAAACATCACAATGCCTATGTTACCAATCTTAATAAACTTATTCCTGGTACCGACTACGAAAATTTAAGTCTGGAAGAGATTATAAAGAAATCCTCTGGTGGGATATTCAATAATGCTGCTCAAGTCTGGAATCATACTTTCTACTGGCACTGTTTAAGTCCCAATGGCGGGGGTGAGCCTACTGGAAAACTGGCTGACGCAATTAAAAAGGATTTTGGCTCATTTGCAGCCTTCCAAGAGCAATTTACTCAAACTGCAGCAACAACTTTCGGTTCTGGTTGGGCTTGGTTAGTACAAGAAAAAGATGGTAGCTTAAAAATTACCAGCACGAGTAATGCTGGCACTCCCATGACTGCAGGGCAGCAGGCCTTACTAACCTGTGATGTGTGGGAACACGCTTATTACATTGACTACCGCAACTTACGCCCAGATTACATCAAAGCGTTCTGGTCTTTAGTAAATTGGGATTTTGTTGAGAGCAATATGCGCTAGCCTATATACAGAGTTGCTCAATCAGATTCAAACATTGAGCATCCTAAATGCAATAGACTTCATTCAAAATTCTACTGCATTGATACAGTGCTTCGCCGATATGGCGCGCTCGAATCCTCATGTACCGGCGTATACATTGCGGTTTTGAGCTCCATTTCTTCTTGCTCTGTTCTCAATACAGTGCGTTTTAATTGAAGTCTAATAAAGGAGTTTTTGATGGCATTAATCACCAGTTACAACCCTTTACCGGTAACCTTTACTCATGGTGAAGGTGTATGGTTGTATGACGAAACAGGCAACGCTTATTTGGATGGATTAAGTGGTATTGCAGTTTGTGGTTTGGGTCACGCTCACCCAGATGTAACCCGTACAATTCAACAGCAAGCCGCAAAATTACTACATACCTCTAATACTTTTCACATTAAAGAACAGGAGTTACTGGCTGAAAAATTAGTTACCCTCTCTGCAATGGAACAAGTCTTTATAGCTAACTCAGGGGCAGAAGCCAACGAAGCAGCCATTAAGCTCTCTCGCCTGTATGGCCATAAAAAAGGAATTGAAACGCCGTCCATTATTGTTATGGAGCGCGCTTTCCACGGACGTACCATGGCGACTTTAACTGCCTCAGGTAGCCGTAAAGTACAGGCTGGCTTTGAACCACTGGTGCCTGGCTTTATCCGAGCCCCTTTTAATGATATTGATGCTATACGCACTATTGCGACAAACCGTGATGATGTCGTTGCAATCATGCTTGAGCCCATCCAAGGAGAAGGAGGGATTTATGCAGCGGATGATTCTTATTTACGTGCAGTATCGCAACTCTGTAAAGAGCATGACTGGCTTCTTATTCTTGATGAAATCCAAACAGGTAATGCTCGTACCGGTAAATTTTTTGCTTACATGCATGCGGCTATTCAACCCGATATAATTACCACCGCCAAAGGGTTAGGTAATGGTGTTCCTATTAGTGCCTGCTTGATGGGTAAAAACGCCAGTGACCTGTTTAAACCAGGTAATCATGGCTCAACTTTTGGCGGTAATCCTCTTGCCTGTGCCACTGCACTCACTGTTTTGGATGTTATAGAACGTGACAAAATTTGTGATTTAGTGACTCATAACTCTGCCTTGCTCAAAGAAAAATTAATGCTAGAACTTGGCGAACATCCTAATGTGCGAGGAGTCCGCGGCAAAGGGTATATGTTGGGAATAGAACTTGATAGACCCGCTACTGATGCAAGAACCATTGGTCTTGCGAATGGGATACTTTTCAATGTTACTGCCGATACAATTATCCGGCTTTTACCTCCTCTTATCATTAATGAAAAAGAACAGGATGAACTTGTCCTTCGATTAACAAGGACTATCAGGCAATTTGTCGGACAGTAAGCTTATTACCGCCATTCAAATTCGCGTCCATCAGTGTCACGGTATTGAAAGGCGGTCGCTTTCTATTAACGTCAGAAAAGAAAAGGATAATAAATACTGACGACTACTCATTGATTATGCCTGTGAAACTCAATTAGGTTTTTTGAAAGAAAGTATTTTATAATTCAATAGATGTGCCCACGATAAAAATCGCATACCCAATGTAAAACTACCCACCAAGCTTTTATAAGGCTCTCCTAAACGGACAGACTTAGTCAGGTAACGTAAATAGGAGTATGTTGGCGATATGTTTTTTGTTATATCGCAAACCTCCATTTTAAAGCCATGTGTAGACGCCAAACGTCTATATCTATTTAGAGTATAATTAAGATTGCAAGAACCAAAAAAATTGAATTTTTTAACGAAAGGTAAATTCATTGCCCAGCAGTTAGGAAGAAACAATGGATGCGGTATGAAATCTGATAAGGTAATACTACCCCCTGGTTTCAGTACACGATTAGCCTCTTGAAAGAATGTTTTTCTACAGGGGAAATGAAAAATGCATTCAATAGCCAGTATGTTATCAAACTGACGCTCTTTAAATGGAAGAGCACAGGCATTCCCCTCTATAAAATTAATTGTATTGTTAGCAGATGGCTTTACCAATTTTTTAGCACGTGCAAGTTGCCGATCATCAATATTTAACCCTGTTAATGCCATACCTGAATGTTCGCTATTCAACTCGGAAATCGTTCCTCCGAACCCGCATCCTACATCCAGAACAGCCTGATTATTTTGTATGTTGGCCATAGCGCAGAGTTTCTTTGTTAAATTTTGAGCTGCCAAATAATAATCATCATGATTGCATTGAGCCTGTGATGGATCAGACCAATACCCCCAATGCACATGTTTGCCAAAACTTTTTTCAATTAACGATTCTTTTTGCGCTAATTCTGAAATAAGAAAATCAAAATAGGGTAGCGATCCTTTAGACATTATTTTCATTTCCTTCTTTTCTTAGATTTAAATCGGTAATACCGCATGGATTAAATCGTGGACTAAAGAAAGCTAAATAAGTTTTAAGTCTTCCCCATAACGCACCTTTACGTCCATACATAAACCCATAGGCTGCCCTAAAATTTTTAAACTTAACTTTACGCTTTTGAGAAAGATCAGCACAATAGAATAGCGGCACAAAAAATGGGGTGTAAAAGAAGCATAAAAAGTAAAAAAGCAGTATGACTACACGCCTAATATAGCCTCCGCCAAAATATTTATATACTCTGAAGCAAACACTGGAATGAGTCATTTCCTCTAAAGCATGCCACCTTAAAAAATCATAGATTGCCAATTCATCTACTGGAAAAAGGTTGCTTTCCAAAGCCGAAATAGCTAGTTCATGGGCATAAAATTCCATCGCTAAAACGAATGCCAACTTACTTTTAATACTCAGTTTGGATACCAACCAAAATAATCCTTTTGAATATTTCATCATAAATTTAATAGGGTATTTATGACGTTTTAAGTCATTAGTAACACAAGTATGCTGATAAGCATGAGCAATTTCTTCGTCAATAAGTTGGGTCCATTCCAACTTTAGCTGATCATCCTTAATGTTATCTTTGATCGACAATCCAACCTTTATCGTGAAGCGTTCAACTTCAGCAGTAACTATGATGTAGGTATTACCTAAATAGGTTAAAAATGGCTCGCCTTTTAACCAATGCGCAGGCGTATTCTCAACTACCCAGTTAATTTTTTAGTTTTCCAGCACTAGTAAAATTTTCCGCTGAGCGCATGGTTCAACCTCAGTTTTTACCTGATATTATTATAGAATGTTAATTTATATTAGACCAAACGCTCTCGGAGCAGAACTCAATGTAAGCTTCTGATGTTTCACCAACACTGAAGCCAAAGGACCGATGTCACTTAATATCATCACTGCGTGCGTTGGCGTACTATTTCATACAGACAAACACCCGTTGCGACTGATACATTTAAACTACTGACAGCCCCTAACATTGGTAAAGAAAATAAACCATCGCAGTGCTCGCGAGTTAAACGACGCATGCCTGTGCCTTCCGCCCCCATTACCACTGCCATTGATGCGTTACAATCCATTGTATAAAGGCTCTCTCTTGCTTCATCAGCAGCACCATAGATCCAAACACCAGCTTGTTTAATCGTTTCCATAGCACGAACCAGATTGGTGACACGTACTACCGGAACAGACTCTGCTGCACCACAGGCAACCTTGCTGACAACAGGAGTAATCGTTGCACTCTTGTCTTTTGGAATAATCACAAAATCCACTCCGGTAGCATCTGCTGTTCTCAAACAGGCACCCAAGTTATGTGGATCAGTCACGCCATCTAAAATTAATAAAAGGCAAGGCTGTTTACTGGCTGCAAGTAAAGCGGGTAAATCGTTCTCCCCGTAATCAGGCAAATGAGCTGCAATGGCTACCACGCCTTGATGAACAAAATCAGCAAAACGTTGGTTCATTGTTTGGATTGATAACTTTTCTACGGGAATTTGATATTTGGCCGCTGAATCAAGAATTTCTTGCAGGCGTTTATCAATGCGTTCCTGATTAATAATTAATTTTTTAGTTGCTTTAGGGCGATTAGTAAGAAGAGCCGTGACTGCATGTACGCCATAAATATAATGCTCAGTCATCTACAGCCTCTTTTTCTGCAGGCTCAAAATCGATTTTACGTTCATCTAAATCAACTCGCGCCACCAAAACAGTCATTGTGTCGCCTAAACGGTACGTATGCCCGCTGCGCTCCCCGATTAAACGATGCTTCACCGCATCAAACGCATAATAATCATTCCGTAACGATGTTACATGAACCAAACCCTCTACATAGATCTCATCTAACTCAACAAAAATACCAAATCCCGTCACAGCCGAAATAGTACCTTGAAAAACATGCCCCAACTTATCTTGCATATATTCGCATTTAAGCCAGGAAACAACTTCCCTTGTTGCTTCATCAGCACGTCGTTCAGTAGAAGAACAATGTTTGCCCAAACGCCCCATGTCTTCGTCACTGTAAGTAAAGTCTTCTACACTATTATTATCAATCAGATGAGTAATAGCACGATGGATTAATAAATCCGGATAACGCCGGATAGGTGAAGTAAAATGCGTGTAAGCTGGATAAGCCAGACCAAAATGGCCATCATTTTCTTCGATATATTGTGCTTGTTTCAAAGAGCGTAACATGACCGTTTCGATGATATGTTTCTCAGGCCTGTTCTGTATAGCAGCCATTGTTTTTTGAAAATCTTTAGGATGGGGTTTTTTACCACCCCCAAGCTGTAAGCCCAGCTCACCAAGAAATAATCTCAGCGCAGCAATCTTATCTTCATCAGGCAGCGAGTGAACACGGTAGAGAGTAGGGATTTCTGCTTTTTCCAAAAAACGCGCGGTAGCCACATTAGCCGCCAACATGCATTCTTCTATCAAACGATGGGCATCATTGCGAAAGACTGGCACAATCCGTTGTATTTTCCTATTTTCATCAAATTCAATACGTGTTTCCGTCGTCTCAAAATCAATTGCCCCTCGGTTTTTACGGGCCTGCAATAAAACATTATAAAGGTTGTTTAGTGCTTGTAATGCCGGCCACAGCCCTCCATGTTGCTCATCGGTCTTTTCATCTTTTAACCATTGTGCTACTTGCGTATAAGTAAGACGAGCATGTGAATGAAAAACAGCACGATAAAATTGTGAACGTGTTATTTTCCCGTCCGCGGAAATGGCCATTTCCGCAACCAGGCACAGTCGATCCACGTTGGGATTAAGAGAGCAAATACCATTGGATAAAGCTTCTGGCAACATTGGTACGACCTGGCCGGGAAAATAGACTGAATTACCACGCCTTGCCGCTTCTTTATCCAAGGCAGAACCTGCTGCGACGTAATGGCTAACATCCGCAATTGCCACATAGAGCTGATAACCACCTTTAGGTTTGGCATAGCAGTAGACTGCATCATCAAAATCTTTGGCATCATCGCCATCAATCGTGACAAAAGGCAACTCCCTCAAATCAGCACGCCCCTTCAATTGTTCGTCACTAACTTTCTGTGGGATTTTAGCGACTTCTGCAATAACGTCATCAGGCCAATCAGCGGGAATACCATGCGCATGAATAGCGACTTCAATTTCCATACCTGGTGCCATATGATCACCCAGGATATGGATCACCTTACCAATCGCTTGATTACGTTTGCTTGGAAAAGCGATCAACTCTGCTAATACCATCTGTCCATTTTTAGCATTCGCAGCAAATTCAAGTGGAATGGAAATATCTTGCGTCAACCGTTTATTATCAGGAATAACAAAACCCACTCCATGTTCGGTAAAATAACGTCCTACAACCGTTGCATTAGCATGCTGAATAACCTCATGAATTTTCCCTTCTGGACGCCCGCGTCGATCAACACCGGTTTGATAAGCGAGAACCAAATCACCATTCATCACTGTTTGCATCTCTTTGGCCGACAAGACCATATCCTCGCCTTCATCATCAGGGATAAAAAAGCCAAAACCGTCCGGATGACCTTGCACAGTACCACGTTGCAAATTGATACGACGCAAAAGACAAAAACGCCCGCGGCGATCCTGCATGATTTGACCATCGCGCAACATTGCTTTTAAGCGAAATCCCAGGGCCTCCTGTTCACTAGCCTGATCTACCTCAAGTTTAGAGATTAATTGATTACGCGACATAGGACGGCCAAATTCTTCCAGTACCTGCATAATCAATTCACGACTAGGTATAGGTATTGCGTATTTTTCTTTTTCCCTTTTATAAAAGGGATCCTTCGGTTTTTTACTCACATTCATCACTTCTTTACGGAAATTAACTTGAGTCTATCACTTATTGAGGTGAAGCAGGTAATTCAAAACCCCGACCGCCTAAATGAGCCGTCAAACCAGATAAGCTCATATCTTCACCAGCCCAAAAAGTCCCTGTTGTTTGCGCTGGCATCGTAATTGATGACAATCGGCAAGCTGAAATAACCCCGGTGCAGGGGACCTGCTGCTCATGACCTGGTTTTGATTCAATACAAGTCAATTCAAACGATTCTTTATCGAGAGCGAGTGCTGACCAATTACCTGCCTGCAAACGACTGCTCCATCCTGCACTAGCACTGGGATCAGAAACGGGATGAGTAATCCATAAATCCGTTTTAGATTGATTATGAATCATAACTAAAACAGGTTTTTTCGCAGAAAGCATCACTGACTCGCCTTCTACAGCAATAGGCTTACAAGATGTAGGCATATTTTCATCAGCATTTGCTGCATTTATTAATAAAACAAGTACCAGAGAAAAAACAACTCTCATATCACCTCCCAATCTACTGATTTGTGCAAAAGCTACCTTGGTAACTATACCTAAGTAAAGTAATCTTTATAAAAATTAAAAGGATTTTCAATGTGAGAAAAGTGATTTTACTCATCACTGTTCTTCTATTATCTCCTCTAAGCGCTCAAACCATTCATATTGGCATCTTACCCTATAACCCCCCATTTGAAATGGGAGCAGATAAGAAAAATCATTTTTTGGCTTTGCAATTGATATCATGATGACATTTTGTAAGCGGATGCAAGCTGACTGTCATTATATACCCTTACCATTCGCCGCGATATTTACAAAACGTCTAGCCGATGAAATAGATTTAGACCTTGGTGCCATTAGTATCACCGAGCAAAGACGTACAAATTACTTCTTCTCTTTACCCTATATGAAAAGTACAGCACGATTTATTACCAAAATTGTCTCTTAAATTCATGGAATCGATGACATTCGTGATAAACGAGGGTAAATGTGAGCGCGGATGGTGAAGTTGCAAGATATTGGGCCGCAAACAAGAGTAGCCAGTTTAACTTAGTAGGCAATGAGATACCTATTGGTATAGGATATGGCATAATGACTAATAAAAAGCATAACGATTTAATTGTAACTCTTAATAAATTACTTTTAGATACGAAACGTACGGTTCTTATCTAAAACCTATAAACGCTATTTTGGTTAAATTTTTTATGAAAATATGGGTTGATGCGGATGCTTGTCCCAACGTGGTTAAAGACATTCTTTTTCGAGCAGCGGAGAGAACAAGAACTAACTTAATTTTAGTGGCTAATACGTTTTTAATAATCCCGCACTCACAATTTATTACGACTGTTCGCGTTGAAAAAGGGTTCGATGCCGCTGACAATTATATCGTGCAGCAAGTGGTAGCTAATGATTTGGTCATTACGGCGGATATCCCTCTAGCTGCCGCCATTATTGCCAAACAAGGACTCGCGCTTAATCCACGAGGTGAATTATATACTGCCAATGATATCAAACAACGCTTGGGTTTACGGGACATGATGGAGCAGCTGCGCTCGGGAGGTCTTAACATTGGAGGACCAACAACCTATAGCACCAAAGAAACAGCTTCTTTTGCCAATGCGCTAGACCGAATTCTAGCCAGAATAAAATAATCGAATAGTTAGCGTTTTCTAATCTAAAGATAAACAGAAAAGTCAACGGACAAGCACTCCTTTTAAATGCATGTTAATATATCCTCCTTTTGAATTATCTCTGGCGGAGTATTCATGAGCAATTTAATCCAGGCCACTGAAATTGCCACCTTACAGCAAGACAGCATTGTACGTTGGAAAGCAAGTGGTGTTGTCATGGACCAACAAGGCTTTTTACGCTTGGTTGAAGAAAATCACGCATTCAATTATCAGTTGTGGCAGGCAGAAGATAAAGCCAGGCGCGATGATTTAGGCTACGAGTTTGTTTATCGTGCCAAACGAGAAATTGATCATTTTAATCAACAGCGCAATAATCGTATGGAGGCAATGGATGAATGGTTATTTACCACCTTGCGACCTGCTAGTCCCACGGAATGTCCTGTGCATTCTGAAACACCAGGAATGATGATAGACCGGTTATCCATTCTGGCGCTTAAGGCGTATCACATGGCTTTACAAAGTAAACGCATGGAGGTTGATGATACTCACCGTCAAAATTGTCAACGTAAATGGGAAACCATTATTGAACAGCAAAAACAACTAATTAATTGCTTACAGCAACTGTTTGAAGAAATAAACAATAAATCACGGACCTTTAGAGTATACCACCAATTTAAAATGTATAACGACCCTACATTAAATCCTGAGCTCTACAGAGTATGATAAGGCGATGGCAGGAGTAAGTCATCTGAAGCGCGAAGGGACGACGACACATTTTCGTTAACTGCTTCTTCTTTGGAGAAGAAGCTTGAATAGCTTCTTACGCGTCTAATGCGGGAAGGCTGGGTAGAAGAAAGAGGAGGAGGCAGAGCTGAAGGTAAATCCATATTGTGCGTTTGCAGATTAGGCGCGGAAGCAGAGAAAAATCCCCCTAAGCTCCTTCTTGCCTCTCTGTAATGAACACCAAATACTGACTGGCCTTCCATTACTCTACCCGGAGTCACATCGCTCCCAACCTCAGGAATCTTGTCAAGCATTGGCTGTTTATCAGCCACAACGCTATTGTTTGGCGTTGCTTGTTCATCAGGTTCAGCGTCGACCGGTGGACGGCCTAACCCACGCGCATAAGCTCGAAGAGAAAATATTATGGCATGAGCAACAGCACTAGCCATCATGAGACTCACCATGATTGGCGTATCATGGTAATGGCCTTGCTCGTCTACCTCTTGTAAAGAATAGAGAGTAAATCCTACCGCCTTACTCCCTTTACCTATACCAGAAAAAAATGAGCGTACTACTTCAAACCATGCCCCAAGCCAAGACCTTGGCAAACCTTCCACGTTCTCCCCATCTACAACAACTCGCCTGATTCTTTCTAAACTTTCTTCTTCACAAAAACGGCTTTTTTCCTCTTTGAGCGTATTCAATAGTCTCGATATTTCGGGAAAGTCGTCCTCAAAAAGTTTTTCTTTTTGCTTCGTAATATAATGGTTATGGGCCACAACTACCGACTGCACTGCAAAACCTGCAAGACAAGCCATGCCTAACATTATGCAACTAACCAGCAAGTTTGGCGGGAAAGCCGTTGAGAATAAAAGAAGCAAAGTCGATACCGCAAACATGGCACTGGCAAGGGCACCATAAGCTGCCAGACCATTACTTAATCCGGCCAAAACAGCAGCAGGATACGATAAAGTAGATAAAGAACGAAGTTCCTCACGTTTGCGTTTAAAATTATCGACTGCCGCGGCAAGACTCTCGGCAAGCTTTTTTCGCTGCACTACAAAGGACTCAAACTCTTCTTCTTTTGCTTCAGAAATTGTTTTGTTTAGCTCCTTAAGCTGTCCCACTAATGCTTCTATTCCTTTACTCTGCAAAGCTAACTCAACTCTTACCTCGCTGATAGAGAGTAAACGTTGAAAATTATATTCTTCATAAATACGTGTTGCCACACAGGTTAGAAAATAAATCGCACAAAATACACTCATTGCCTCCAGTACAGCAGGTGCCAAACTACAAATACCTAAGACACCAACATAGAGATAAAGGCCGTCAACAATACCTCCATAAGCCGCTGAGAGTAAAGCCATTGCCCGTACTCGTTCAGAGTGGTGGTATATTTTCTTGCGATTAGTAGCTATCTCTTCTTCAGATAATCCGGGACCTTTCCGGATCGTCTGGGCTAATCTGATATTCGCTCTCGTCATGTCTTTACGGTCTTGACCGACCAGCATACGGAACCATAAGCGATTAAGTACCGACAAGCCTCCTAATAATAGGCTTACTGGAACAATAAGATGATGCAAATCCTGAGTTAGATTTAATAGCTCAAAGACTATGAACGTGCTACGCACTCCTTTATATGCATTTTTTAATCCTTTCATTGCGTCACGGCAATAAGGCCACACCACAGCCATATAGCGTTTAAACGAATTCTTATCGTCATCGCGGAAGTAATTGGCCAGCATGGAAAATACAATGAGAGATACCGAAGTTGCCGCAATTGTTTCCATCCCTTCCAGCGACATCATCCACTCATGCATTGCATCTGCAGACGGTATATCGCCGTGAAGATCAAAAAACATTTCAGCATGCTGCTGTTGAGGTTCAATCCATCGATAGCCCCGCAAAGCAAATAGACAAAGGCATTATCGTGTAATTGAGCTGCTAACGCACTTGGAGCTTTATTATTCATGGCCAATTAGATCCATAAAAACTGGAACCTGTTTTGCCAAACAATTGAAAATAGCCTCAAGCGTCATGATTAACCATGGATAAACGGCTAAGATGAACAGAATTGTACGTAATTAAGCGCCAAATAACAACTGAAATTTTCATTTGGCTTAGAATTAAGATAACAGATAAGCAGCAAATCATTTCCGCAAAAAGTTAAAAAGGCGCAAGTGTGTAAGTCTTGCCTATTGTTGAGATAGTTAACTTGTATCTCAGTAGATTTTTCTATTAAAGTTAACCAAGTTTTCCCCAGCAACCGTTATAAAATTAATATGAGCTTAACGAAAGAAATTACCTATCAAGATAACGAGACCATTTGTCACGGTTTCATTGCTTATGATAATAATCATACAAATCCTAAACCTTGTGTGATGGTTGCCCATGACTGGGGAGGGCGTAATGAGGATTCCTGTAATAAAGCCAAACAACTGGCTGCGATGGGTTTTGTTGGCTTCGCTATCGATATGTATGGACAAGCGCAACTGGGTCAAGACAAGACAGAAAAAAGAGCATTAATGACGCCACTTGTACAAAATCGCAAAAAATTAGCCGATCGTATTCTCGCCGCCTTCAATACAGCGACTCAATTACCCCAAGTAGATCAGACAAAAATCGCAGTAATAGGCTATTGCTTTGGTGGTTTATGTGCCTTAGATCTTGCCCGCACTGGGGCAGATGTGAAAGGGGTTGTTAGTTTTCATGGTATACTCACCGCACCAGAGGAAGAGGTGCCGGCAAAACTTAACGCCAAAATTCTGGTTTTACATGGCTATGACGATCCTTTAGTTTTGCCTGAACAAGTCAACCAATTTGCTCAAGAAATGACAACAAGAAAAGCCGATTGGCAAATTCATATGTATGGCCTAACAGCACATTCCTTCACTAATCCAGAAGCTAACGACGACGAAATGGGCTTACATTATAACGAAACCGCCGATCGCCGTTCCTGGATCAGTATGGCGTTATTTTTAAACGAACTATTTGCTGATTAACATGAGTTTGATATAAAAAATATTAGCCCGTAAAATGCGCGGCATTTATACGAGTCCAATTAAAATAGACTAATGGTCGAATTTATATCATAAACTCAATAAAGCCAACGCATTAGTACGACACAGCGCCTCTTTCCGCTGACTTGATAACTCTAATTCAGCAAAAAGTTTTGTCGAATAATTAAGCCAGTCAGTAATATGCATTTGATTGGTTTGTCCAAGATCAGAACTATAAATGACCCGCTGTATCTGGTGTAGAACCTTAGCCAGATCGTCTCTGTTTTGATGACCAAGCAAATAAGTAAGTACCGTTTGCTCAATCCAAACAAAATCATGCTTACTAATTTCTTGTAATTCTTCAGCCATTAAGGCTGTTAAAGGATGAGCAGGTTGATTGAGTAACAACGCAGGAACCCTGTGCTTAATACAAGCATCCAGCAAAGCGTAGGTTTCGTCTTTAGAAGCATGACCTGTTGATAAAACCAGGGGATAATCTTGCGCCATTTTCAAAACTTCAATCGCTGCTCGTCTTAGCCGTTTTTTCTCATCAAATACTGTTTCTCCAACAAAACATTGCTCACTTAAAGCCGGGTGAACTAATTGCCGAGGTAATTTCGATTGAAATTTACGGCCTGTAATAGTGGGAAAATGCACGATCATTTTAGCGGCTATCAAAGGTTGATATTCAGCCAGAGCCCTTAAGATAACGCGATAATTTATCCCGCCAGCAATATGATTTAAAACTAAAGAAGGTAGAACTGGTAATCCCTGTTTTTGGGCCAAAGTTGCCTGTACACTCGTGGCACCCAAGTGGCTTTTTAACACCACTATTCCTTGTAAAGATTGGTAAATTTTGCCTGCTTCAATGGCAGTTAAACGCCGTTGATAAAGATCGGGATCAGCATGATAATGAATATCTATAAACTGGTAATCTGCCAACTTCTGCAAAAATTTACTCATCGCTATGCTTTAACCAAGGTTGATCATAACGATAATCCTTACGAGCCTGCTCCAAACTTATGCCTCTTTGCACAGCCGCATTAATTCGTTGTTCCGTGATTTTTATATTGTGGGCTTTTTCAATGATGTCCGTCACTAAATGTACCGGAATAACCAAAACGCCATTATCATCAGCAAAAATGAGATCATCGGGCTTGATTGGTATGCCGTTAATATTCAGGGGACATTGTTCATCCGCCATGTACACACGATTTTTACCCGAACGCATAAAAGAACCTGTACAAAATACAGGATAGTTAACATCGCGAATAAATTTAACATCTCTTACAGCACCATTCACTATAGTGCCGCTGATGGCTTTTTTTAGGGCGACCTGGGTTAAAATCTCTCCCCAAGTGGTGCAGTCATTGCGCCCCTGATTGTCGATAACAATGACTGATTGAGCAGGGACACTATCGATATAATTCGCCGCGCCCTTAAAAGTATCTGGCCGCTGCTCATAAGGTAAATACTTAATTGTATAAGCAGGGCCTATTAACTTCATTCCCGGAGATAAAGGTTTCAGATTTGTTACAGCACCTTCCACACCACAAGCATCAAGCGCATCCGCAATTTCGGCAGAGTTAAACTTCCTCAATACCTCAATCTGCTGCTTTCTCTCCGTTTCGCTAATACGAGGCGCTTGTTCTTTATCTGTCGAGTAATTTGTCATGTCAGTTTCTTGGGCTTGGTATAAGCAGTGCTCAATAATAGCCTCTGCCATCTCTTCGGTAGTAGCATTACCACCTACATCATAGGTTACAAATTTACCTTGTCGCACAATTGCTATAACTGCCTGCTTAATTTTTTCTGCGGCTGTTGTGTAACCAAAATGGTTCAATAACAAACTAATGGTTAAAAACATTGCACTAGGATTTGCCCGGTTGCTTCCGATTCGGGGCCCGCTACCATGCACTGGTTCAAAATAACAACCTTTGACACCAATATTCGCACTTGGCGCAAAACCAAGGCCACCCATTACACCGGCACCTAAATCAGATAAAATATCACCAAACATATTCTCTGCAACAATAACTCCAAATTCCTCTGGACATCTTACCAACCATAAAGCCATCGCATCTATATTCAGAATATCGGCTGTAATGTGTGAATATTGACTGGATACTGCCTCGAAAAGTTCGCGAGCAAAATCACTGCTCTGGCGTAAAACGTTAGGTTTATCAGCAAAGGTTACCCGCTTGATTCCTTGCTCATGCGCGTATTTAAATGCAAATTCAAACAAACGTATTAATCCTACTTTAGTCTGTAAACGCAATGTACAACTAATTTCATTTTTTGCAATTTTTTGCCAATGCTTATTTTCATCTAGGAGACTATGCAATCCTTTTGGCAAAGGATAATAGTCAAAACCAGAATATAATCCTTCGGTGTTTTCACGAATAATGCAAAAATTAAAATCCTTTTCCTCTCCCTTAATATTAAAGCAAGGTCTAATATTCGCGAAAAGATCTAATTTTTGCCTTAATTGGATAATTGGAGATACATAATTGCGTTTGGCATGCTTAAACTCTGGGGCTAACTCTTGTAAAGCCTCCCGTTTTGGTTTGCTGGTAATCGCACCAAGCAACGTTGTATCCGCCTGATTAATTAGTTTCCATGTTCTTTCGGGAAGAGGATTTCCTTCTTTTTGCCAACAAGACCAGCCTATCTCACCAAAATTTAATTCCACCGGTATTTCAAGAGCTGTAAAGATAGGTATTGCTGCCTCGGTAACCTCGACACCTATCCCATCACCTGGCAAAACTGCTATCTTAAGTACATTCTTAGGTTTCACTATTTAATCTCTCCAAGATCAGTTTTTTGCAAAAGATGGATTATCCTGTAATACACGCATTCCTGCCTGTGGCACAATGCATAAATCACCCACTCTTGGAGCTAAAACATTTTCTTTATTGACCAGCGTTGAGCATTCACCTATCAAATGTAAATGATCGACTGTCGTTTGCTCTAAAATTGCTGTTGCATCCGTATCCAAAACACGTTGCAAACCAAAAATTAACCGATTAGCCGCACTCACCATGCTGCTTGCAGGAAGGGTTTGCAACGGTGCATCATAAGGAGAAAAAACATCTTTATATAAAGAAACCAACGCATCATTTACTCGATTTGCTTTACAAAGTGTAATAACATCACCCAATTTTTTTGCAGTGCCTCATCAGCAAAAGTCGGGGTAGAAAATAAAACAACAGGCTTTTTACTGTTAACAAATAAAGAAAACATTGCTGCAAAATAACCCCACCAAAAGAGAACCCAAAAAATGCATCATAATTTACCAACCATTTTTTGAGATGATCTTGCCAAAGCTGATAATAAACGTCATTGGAAATGTCTATAGAAAACGTCTTATTTATCGCTAAAGGATCGATAAAATCGATCTGGTATACTGCCTCTAAAAAGGAAAGGGTACTTGCAATTGATTCAATATCAGATTGCTGAGGCATAACAGGAGCAATAGTTAATATTTTTTCTCATATTAATTCCAATTTTATAGCAGAGCATATAAAAATAATGATTGATTTGACAGAAAATGTTTATTTACTTGCATGTTTCCCCGTTACACTACAATAAATTTAGCGTATCGGTTGTTTCTTTAAATTTCTTCATTTCTGCCGTTGAAAAATCAGAAATACCACGAATGAATTCGTCCATTTCAATGTCTTCACTACCAATTCCCAAGGCCTTACGCACATAATTTGCTGCCATTAAGACAGGAGTCAACCTGTATTTTTAATATTTATTGCATGTAAATAAGCCGTAAAAACTCCGTCCTCAGGTTACCTATGCCCTTACCCATACCAGCAAGTGAAGCATCGATATAGTGTGCTCCAGCGTTCATTGCTGCCAACGTATTAGCCTGAGCTAATCCTAAATTATCATGGGCATGAAAACCCAAAGGGATCGAATATTGCCTGCTGTATTTGCGGTAAATCTGGTCAACTCTTGCTGGCAATAGACTACCATTTGAATCCGCGAAATAAATCATATCTGGCTTATGTCGATTAACTCTCGCCAATACGTCATCTAATTCACATTCTTTATAATGTGAGGCATGAATAAAATTGACAGAGATTGCTAAACCATATTGTTTTCCCATATCGATGATTGGGCAAGCCTCTTCCACATCACCTTTAATAATACAAATTCTAAGCAATTGGACACCACTGTCCTTTAATTCCTTAATATCAGTCGTCGTTACATTTTTAGGGTGCGCCATGACAGCGATTTTTGCTTTTTTACCTGAGAAGTACAAAACAGAAGATAGTCCTTTTCACATAACCCTGCTTTACCAATATTCTCAATAGGAGCGATTGAACCATTGCGGTAACCAATTTCAATATACTCGATCCCAGAATTATCGAGTGATGTTAAAATTGCTTGTAACTCGTTATTTTTAAAATGGAAGTTAGTTCTATGTCCCCCGTCTCTTAGTGAGACATCTAACAATTCTATGGTATTCATAATTACTACTGTCCAGTTACTTTCAGGCTGCAATGTTTAGTTTACCAGTAACTTATTATGGATAAACCCTGAAAAAGCTAAGAAAATTAATCTTGTTATAGTCTTAAGTACTATATAGCACATACCACTAAGAAAAGGGGGCTGCAAAACGTTATTAATCCCCCTGACATCACGGTAAATTATACTGCAAAATTTTATCTGTACGTCTTAGCGATATCCACCAAGCTTGCACAAATTACTGTAATCGAGTAGCTTGACCATACCGTTTTTCCGAATTGACTAATTCTATGAACAAATTAGCAATCATTACTGGCGCAAGCAGAGGCATTGGGAAACACGCGGCACATTATTTTGCTGAACAAGGTTTTGATCTTGCTTTAATTGCCAGAAATGAATCTTTATTGAATAAAGTTAGTAAAGAACTAACCGAAAAATTTGCTATTAAGACCACCGTGTTTGCTCTGGATGTAAGCGACTACGAAGCCGTTTCTAAATGCAGTAAGTATCTTGCTTCTCGCTATCAAACGATTGATATTTTGTTTAATAACGCGGGACTTTGGTTCCTTGGCAGTAGTGCAATCGGACCCGATGAATTTAACGCTATGATAGATGTTAATTTGCGTGGTATTTATAATATGGTTCATGCCATCGTTCCTTACATGAAAAAGCAACAATCGGGCTATATCTTCAACATGGCATCATACGCAGGCAAACGACCTGTCGCCCGCTCAGGTGCTTATTGCATGACCAAGTATGGCGTCGTAGGTTATAGTCAATCCCTGAGTCTTGAGTTAAATCAGGACAATATTAAAGTAACAGCCATTTGTCCTAGTGTTATTGATACTGATATGACTAAAATGATGCCTGACTTCCCAGATGAAGAAAAAATTCTCTGTCAGGATGTCATTGAAACGATTCATTATCTTCTTCAACTAAGCCCAAAGGTTTACATTGATGAAGTGATTTTAAAATCCAGTTTTTTGCTTAAAAAATCAAACGAATAATCTGCTTTCTTACATTTCCTTTACCAACCCAAGACAAGAATTTTTATTACTCAATATGGTGGATTTGATAGCAAAAATCCGTATACTAATGATTGCCCTATATTTGCACGATCTAGCTCTGGGCGTAGGCCCACAAATCTGCTAGTATTGCGGGTATTTTTCACAATTATTTAAAGGTTTTTTTAATGCGTCGGCGTAATTTATTTGTTCTAATTTTATCAATCTTAGCGGGATGTTCCATGGCAGCGGATGAAAAAAAATTTATGGCTATGTTGAAAAAGCGACTCTGATCGATAAAAACATGACTTTATCAGCCAAATTAGATACCGGCGCCAAATCCGCTTCGCTCAGCGCCATTGATATCCATGAAGTGGAAAAAAGCGGCAAACCTTATTTGCGCTTTAAAGTTCCCGGTAAAGAAGGTAACGTCGAGTTTACCTGCGAATACCTGGGTAAAGTTAGAATAAAAGTGCGCGCAGGAGAAAATTTAGCTGCAGAGCCAATCAAGCGGCCGATCGTTTTGATAAATATCAAAATTGGTGAAAAAATTCGTGCTATACCTGTTAATTTAACCAATCGTAAACGCTTTAATTACCCCTTACTTCTTGGTAGAGATGCAATTATTGCTTTTAATGGACTGGTTGACCCAAGTCATGCCTTTATGATGAGAACAGAGAAAGTAGAAACAAAATGAAGTCAAATAAACGCCATGTTTATGGCTTAATCCTCACCCTCTTTATAATAGGAATTAGCATATTCTTTTACCGTCATCTTGTCTTGGATGTTCCTTTAACTGATACGGAAACAGTTAATAGTTGGATGGTGGAAGCGAATTTGCGCTTCACAGCAGAACGTAATACGCCTGTTAAAGCAAGTTTTACCATCCCCTATATGCCACCCTATTTTGCGATTCTGGATGAATATTTCGTTTCCCATAATTATGGTGTAACGACCAATTTGAATGGTTATAACCGTCAGACAGTATGGTCGCTTAGGCGTAGCAGTGGGGCGCAATCACTTTACTACCGCGCTATCTTTCGTGAAACTGACAATAATGAATCGTCCTTAGGCAAACCGCCTATAGTAAAAGCGCAACCGCTTCTTGAAAATCAAAAATCAGCCGTTGACACCATTACCAGTCAAGTACGTCAATCCTCTGCTGACATTCAAACTTTTGCACAAGGAACTATTAAGGAATTAAATAGGAAAGACGGCAATGCAAGATTATTGGTGGGCGATGAATTCAATGATGAGAATGTTATAAAGGCTACGATTACCATATTAAATCAGGCCCGAATCTATGCCATGCCAGTCAAGGGCATTTACTTGAATCAACAAAATAAAGCTGACTTTAAGTTGTTCATGGTAGTTTACAATGGAAAAGATTGGGTTTATATCAATCCTCGTACAGGTGGAGCCGGTTTTCCCAAGAATTTCCTTGTTTGGCAGTATGGCTTTGATCCTCTCTTTGAAGTGGTGGGCGGTAAAAAGCCTATCTTTAACTTAACGGTTTCTCCTACTCCCATTAATGCTTTAACCATTGCTAAGGCACGCGGCTCGCAAACCGATTCGCAGCTACTGCGTTTCTCACTGTTGCAGTTGCCTGTTAATGTCCAGGAAACTTATAAGATTTTACTGACTGTACCCATTGGAGCCTTTATTATCTTGTTACTGCGTAACTTTGTGGGTTTGAAAACCTTTGGTACCTTCATGCCCGTATTAATTGCGCTTGCTTTTCGTGAAACACATGTAATTTGGGGAATCACGCTTTTTACCATTATTGTTTCATTTGGCTTACTGGCCCGATTTTACCTCGATCAACTTCGTCTCCTTTTGGTCCCAAGGTTAGCCGCTATCCTTACTGTTGTCATTTTGCTCATGATTTTTATCTCAGTAGTAAGTCAAAATTTAGGTTTGGATTCTGGTCTATCAGTCGCTTTATTCCCAATGGTTATTCTTACTATGACCATTGAGCGTATGTGTATAACCTGGGATGAGCGAGGCGCATCAGATGCAATTAAATCAGGAGTCGGCAGTCTTATTGCAGCGGTTATTGCTTTTGGTGCAATGAACTACCCCCCCATGCAGTATTTAATTTTTGCCTTCCCTGAGTTACTCCTGGTTCTATTGGCGTTGATTTTATGGTTTGGCCAATACCGCGGCTACCGAGTTACTGAATTGTTTCGCTTTAAAGTACTTGGTGGAGAACACTAATGTGGAATTTGTACCGCCGTTTATCTCAGCGCGGCATCCTGAGTATCAACCAACGGAATAGTGATTACGTTCTTAAATACAATGAGCGTAAACGCTATCCCTTGGTTGATGACAAATTGCAAACCAAGCAACTAGCGACGCAATCAGGAATAGCAGTTCCTCGCTTATATGAAACGATCGAAAGTGAACATCAAATAAAAATCTTGAGCAAATTTTGCAACCTTATAAAGATTTTGTAATTAAGCCGGCACATGGTGCGGGTGGTGATGGCATCTTGGTTGTTACCGATCGTGTTTTTGGACGGTATCGCCAAATTAATGGCAAATTAACTACCTTGCAGGAAATGAGTTATCATTTATCCTGTTTATTATCAGGCGCCTACAGTTTAGGCGGTCATAGCGATTACGCCATTATAGAACATCGCGTCGTCGTTGATCCTGTCTTTAAAGAAGTCAGTTACGAAGGGATTCCTGATATTCGCATTATTACCTTACTAGGCTATCCAGCGATGGCCATGGCACGCTTACCCACTCGCCTGTCAGGTGGTAAAGCAAATCTACACCAAGGTGCCATCGGCGTGGGTATTAATTTAGCAACTGGCAAAACACTGGGTGGTGTATTTCATAATGACGCCATTGATTTTCACCCTGATACGCTGGCACCCATTGTTGACATTTCCGTGCCTTACTGGGATAACATTTTAGAAATTGCTGCCAGCTGCTATGAGTTAACTGGTTTGGGTTATTTAGGGGTTGATATTGTCCTTGACAAAGAGCATGGGCCACTTATGCTGGAACTCAACGCCCGCCCTGGCCTAAACATTCAAATCGCCAATCGCGAGGGTGGCCTTAAGCGCTACAAACAAATTGAAGCACGTGCAGCAGAAGGGCAGGAGTCCATCGCAGCTCGGATTGCTTATAGTAAACAGCAGTTCGCTCGTTAAACGAAAAAGCTTTCTAGCAAACTAGTTACTCGTCAGTCATCCACAACAGCAACAGCAGATAAAATTGAAACGGAACGACCTTCACCTACCTTCATTGCCAGAAATCCAGCAGCCTTAAATAAGGCTGCTAAATAACGAAGATTATTATAACGAAGCGCTGCGAATACGCAGTACTTCTGTGGCCAGCAATTTAAAATAATCATAAGACATGTAGAAATCGCCCTGATCACCAATCTTATCACCCCACGAGTTACGCAAAGTGAGTAGGCCACGATGCTCATGGCCTTTATTATCAATAGCGACTGCATTATCATCATAACCAGTAATAACCATCTGATGACCAGCAAAGCTTGGGTTCAGCAAAATATCCAGGGCAATTTCAGGCGTTAATACCCAGCTATCCTGTGTTGCTTTATGAGTCCCTACGGCGCCCACCGTTCCTATATCAAGATCTATCAGCAACACCCCCACAACCAATCTATCACCGGCTCTTAGACTGGTTTTCACATCATAAAGGGTCTTCCTGCCATCCGTACGCTCTGTAAATGATTGATAAACATCTAAGATAGTCGACCAAACAAGCTGCTTGTTATCCAAGCGCTCACTTATTTGGTGAAAATCCTCAACATTCATCACGGATTCCGCAGGCGCATTTTCGTTGAGAGGATACTCTAACATACCAGCACAGCTATGAGCCGTCTGTTGTTCCTTACTAACTATACCAAAAAGCTCCATTTGACTCAGGATTTCACGCCCCCAGGCGCCTTCCCAACCACTGGTAGCATAACCTGATTTTTCCAGGTAACTACCCAGCTGTAATTGACACAATTGACTAACGTAATCGCCTTTGTTTAAAGCGGCATCGACTGCCGCTGTGCAAGCAAAAATTGTACAGGTCCCGTGGGCACCCTGATTTAATACAGGCACATTATTCATTCCAAGTTGAACTTGCATTGGGTAATTACCAGCTATAGGCTCCTCGCCGACATGAGTCAATTGCTTGGTATACGCCAATGCATTTTGTGCTTTATGAGTAAGTTTTTGCCTGGCACGCTCTGAAAGTTTGACCTTGAGTAAGGTAATTTTTTATCTGGGGTGTTGGTGTTACCACAGCTCGCCGACTAGCTTTCGCGGTCACTGGGGAAAGAGGGGTTGATTTAACTGTTTGAGTAATTGTTCCTACAAATTTAACATCTTCAGCGGCTAAACTACCGCTTACTGCCATCAACAAAACAGCGAGTCGTGCTAGCTTCATATCGCTCTCCAAAAATTTACGAAATCCTTTACCTCGGCGCGAGTATATCACATGCTATATTTTATGGAGCAAGCCGTCAGGAAGATTTGATTTTACACCTATGGTTAGAAACGAGCTGATTTTGACAAAAATTTGACCACAAAACTATGTTGATCAATCTATTATTAAATATTGATAATTTTAAGTATCTTAATGATATCTTTGGCCATACCTATGAGCATCTTAATATAACATTGAGAAAGAACATGAAAAAAACCGAGTCGCATCACAAAAAATTTAAATTAACTTTAAGATTTAAGACCTGTTACAGAGAAACGCTGCCTATCCTGCAAGCGTAACGCCGTTAATTGGCCGCCCCATAAACACCCCGTATCAATCGCATAAATCGATGACTCCGAACATAATCCTCCCAATGCAGCCCAATGACCAAAAACAAGATCTACATCGATCGTTTTACGGCCTGGTACAGCAAACCAAGGAATTAATCCAGCAGGAGCTTGAGCAATGGTTCCTTTATAATTAAGAACAAGGCGCCCTTGGGCATCACAAAAACGCATACGAGTAAAATAATTGGTAATAACACGCAATCGCTCAATACCGATCAACTCTGATGACCAATAATTAGGCTCGTTCCCATACATTTCGGCCAAATAGTTGCGATAATTTACGCCAGATAAAACACTCTCTAACTCAAGAGCACAGGATTTTGCCAAAGCTAAATCCCAAGCAGGGGCAATACCTGCATGACACATAACAATATTTAATTTCGGTTCGTGGTATAAAATTGACTGCTGACGTAACCAATGACCAAGCTCTTCACCGTCATCAGCAACTAAAATATCATGCAAGGTATCATCATGGTTACTCCAGGGGTGACCACCAAACAGTTTACCTAACAAATGCAAATCATGGTTACCTAAAGTAATCCGCGCAGAAACAGGCAAATTTTTGATAAAACGTAAAACAGCCAAGGACTCCGGTCCACGATTAACCAAATCGCCCACAAACCATAAACGATCAACCTTCTCATCAAAATCGATATGGGTAAGCAGACGTTGTAAGGGTTCATAACAGCCTTGCACATCGCCTATTACATAATCAGGCACCGTTAAGTACCCCTGGGCGTATTGAAACAGGTGGCGTGGGGGTAACCGGTGCTTCTTGCCATTGACCCACAGCCGTCAGATGCTGTAAGGCGTTCGCAATATGTGTATTCTGCTGGCGGGTAAAATGGTTATTAAATTGAGCCTGATTGATTAATTCAGTTGCCGAAATCGTTGCCGATTTACCAGTATTCAAGCTATGTAACTGTACCTGCGCAGGAAGTGCAACAGCATAATTCGCAAAGACAATACCATTATGCATCTGCTGATTAGACGTTTGTTCAAAACGCGAGGAAACGCCGCCATCAGCCGCCACACTGTGTAAGCCTAAAGATAAAAAGCCTTTTTGTATCGCCTGCCAATTTTTATATTCAGGATGTTCTCGCACAAAGAGTTGGAATATCTCTGGCGTCATTAACATACCACCAGGCACCATGAACAAGGGTGCTTTATTAACATGAATACGGCCTGTATCTAAAGATCTAGTAAGCCATTGAATAAACTCTACTCCAATCTGCTGCTCTATTTCAGCAAGTGATTCAGGGACGCCACCGGTAAAAGTGCTCACTCGGCCATAGCGATTACCACGTGAACCATAATTCCGCAGCATCATTTGGTTAAAATACCGTTGGATAGCAATCGCATCTGCCCGGATTAAAATCGCACCCAAAGTTCCGGCTGCATGTGCATCTTCGTTAAGCAAAGCAAGCCATACAGCCAATACTTGCGGATTTGCAGCAATCCAAGCGAAACCACTAGCAGGCATTAGCAATCGCGCGATTAATATATTAAGACGGCGGCGGAATTCTTCATCCGATTCTTTTTGAAATTCATAACTATAGTGACTCCCTACCGACACAATACTTTCCAGTAAAGGATTCCACTGTTTTAAAAACTGGCCATTGTTATCATATAAATCAAGGCTATAATCGATATACAGTTTACCTGCGCCTTGTAAAATAGCAGCAGAAAATAATGCGTATTGCCACAATTTCTGCTCTTCTGATAATTCTGCTCCTCCTTCTTGTACGAGGTACTGGCGAAAAAGACCCAGTGCCGCCTCAGTGCGATTTAAGGCGTAATCTAATAAGCCGCCTTGTTGCGAATAATAACTATTAGACGTTTCAGGCAAATGTTGACAATGATTAACCAGATTATGCACTAAACTCAGGCATAGACTATCGAACCGCGCCTCTTCCAGAGCGGTCGCCTCACGAATTTGCAACATGAGTGTTTTACGCTTTTCTTCTGCTAATATTAGTGCAGCAGGCGTAATACGCGTCAACTCTTTGAGCGATTTGGCATTCGAGGATCCTGCCTTTTTTCCGGGACGATGAAACAAATCAGCCTCCAAATTCAGCATTTATTAA
>NZ_CALJ01000041.1 GCF_000308315.1 Legionella tunisiensis
TGCATAAACTGCCAATTAGTCACGATACTTTTATATTGACCTAACACAAAGGGAAGATTTAGTGGTGTACGCTTGTCAGCCGCCAGGGTTTCTGGCATGCGTGCCAGAACCCAACCTGCGATGAGCAGGCCCCAAACAAATAAAGATAGAAAAATCCACCGCCAATTCGTTAATGTCGCCAAAAGCCCTCCCAAGAAAGGACCCAAGGCAGGAGCAAGCACTGTAATGCTACTCATAGTCGCCAAAAGACGAACAGAATTTTTTGATCATAGAGTTCATGAATACTGGCATATCCGGGAACGATGATAAAGCAGATTGTACACCCTTGGAAAAAACGCGCGGCAATCAAGATGCTAATATTAGGTGCAACTGCACAGAAGAACGTGGATACTACAAAAATTAACATGCCGATAATAAAGACTGGACGTCTGCCAACTCGATCACAAATAGGCCCTATAAACAATTGCATCGACATGCCACCTAGGAACCAAGAGGATAAAGTGAGCTGAACAAGGCTGGTAGACGCATCCAAATCACGCATCATGTCAGGCAAAGCCGGGAGATACATATCCGTTGAAAGGAAAACCGCCATTTCAGCACAGATCAGAATTAGAGGAAAAATAAGTATATTTTTAAACATTCATATATCCACATTAGTAAGATTGATTTACAAAGCACGTCAATCACTGAGAAAAAATCGAGCAGGTATTGCATTGATTGGTACAATGCTAAAGCCTTCCATTCTAAGAAAAGAAGGCTCGGAACCAATTCATTAAATATTAATTAGCGCTTGGGGATTAGGCTTTGATAAATATTCTTCCAGTTGCGTTTCACTAAAAAAGCATTTTGAAGACCGAAGCTGCGAATCATGTTTGACAAATGCAATATCAACCTGAGCCAAGGCATTATCAATTGCGCGATAATGGCCTTCTAATATTTCATAACAGCGATAACCTAACTCAACCATGGTTGAAATAATTTCATGAATTTCAGGAGCACCCTTACGGAACTCATGGAAGGAGGTTTCAATAATTAAAATATCAATTTTATCCAAGAGCTCTTTAGAACCCTTCAGCACTTCTAACTCATTACCTTGTGTATCTACCTTCAACAAGCTAGGGCGCGCTATTGTTTGAGGAATTAACGTGTCTAATCGTCTCAAAGGCACAGTAATCTTTTCCCCATCAAAAGACTCACCCTCCCATTGACGTAAACAACTTGAGCCAGAAATGTCGCCATGAAGAAAAAATCAATTTCGCTATCTTCTGAACCTGCAGCCACATTAAACGTAGTAGCACCAATACTACTCTCAAGCTTTTTAAGCAAGGGCAAACATTGGGGGACGGGTTCAACGAGATAAAATTTTGCTTCCGGCAAAAACTTATGAAGTGCTGGCGTCCCATAAGCTATCCCCACATCGATAACCGTTTTAATATGAAAATTAAGTTTTTTCAGATGACTAATAAAGGAACCAAAATCTCTGTTTGGAGTATTCTTGGTTGATAATTTCAGATTAAGGGGGGATAAAAGACGATTAGCGATTGGAAATAAATAGGATGCCAATAGATGTTTATTGAATTTCATTGATTGTTCCCTAATCTTTAATTATAAACTGGGGTTACAAATAAGCCGGGATTGTATATTATTTTTACCGTAAAAAGAATATCTCGCTCTAAAATTACAGTCATTTAAAGAAACTACTATACTAGGGGTTGTTGATATTTCGCTTGTTTTTCGGCCTAGATAGTGCAAATTTCAACATGCCCGATCAAATAAGTTGCCTTTATTTGGAGTCATCATATGCCTGTCCAGACGCCTATTAATGCCAGCCCCCCAAAAACGCCCTCATCGTTTGTGCGGGCACCGTGACCTGCCATACAGTATCCAGCATGGGAGCTGGCTTCACTGTCTTTAAAGAGCATTTTGATAAAAATCTTCATTACGAAAATTTACCTGGAGGTTGGATTGCTGCCTTGCAGTTACAATTGGATAATTTTCATCAGCAAAAACAAGAAATGCCGGCCTATATTCGTCTTGCCAAGCAAGATAATTACCTTGGCGGTATAGCCACTGTGCCCGATAAATTTGGGCATAAGGGCTTAACCTTTGCCAAAACTATCACAGAGCAAGATCTACAGGCGCAGTATAAGGCGGCGATTAGGGGAGCCATAAGAGATGCCTTGCTTGTACAACGTCCTTTATTCATTCAACCGTTAGGGATTGGTGTTTACGGTTGGGATCCTGAACTGGCAGCAACCTTCTTTGCAGAAGTAATTTGCCAAACAGATTCTAAAGCTGAACTGGACATCAGCATTCCCATCTTTAATCCCACCCCTGGATCCAATAACGAAAAGTTCAAACTGCGTTTTGCGAGCGAAATGCAAAAGAATGGGCGTTCAGTTACGTAATAGCAGCGTTACAGTGAACATCCATCGAACCACACTATTTATTATTCATTTTCCGTAAAAGCTCTCCCAGTTCGATCGGCATTGGAAAAACAACTGTTGAAGTATTGCTTCCTGCTAAACTGGCTAGCGTTTGTAAATAGCGTAATTGCATTGCCTGCGGCTCTTTCACCAACACTTGCGCGGCTTGTAATAATTTTTCTGAAGCTTGCAATTCACCTTCCGCATGGATGATTTTTGCTCTTCTGTCTCGCTCTGCTTCGGCTTGTTTCGCAATGGCGCGAATCATACTTTCGTCCAAATCGACACGCTTAATTTCCACATTAGAAACTTTAATACCCCAGCCATCCGTTTGCGCATCCAATATTTTTTGCACATCACTGTTTAGTTGCTCTCGTTCTGCCAGCATTTCATCCAATTCATGTTGGCCAAGTACAGAACGAAGCGTAGTCTGTGCCAATTGACTCGTTGCCTCAAAATAATTTTCTACTTGAATAATTGCCTTTTGCGCATCTACGACGCGGAAATAAAGTACAGCATTAACACGAACGGAAACATTATCACGCGAAATAACATCTTGGCTAGGCACATCCATTACTACTGTTCGTAAATCAACGCGAACCATTTGCTGTATGCCGGGAATAATAATAACCAGTCCCGGCCCTTAACCGCCAAAAGCGGCCTAGCATAAATACGACTCCTCGTTCATATTCTCTAAGTACACGAAACGCTGCAAGGAGGATGAAAATGATAATAATTACAAAGAACCCGAAGAATGAAGCCATGATTTTCCCCTTAGGCATCCTTATTGCTGATGTTGGAATCAGCGTCATGATTAATCTCTTCTACCTGTAATTGTAGACCTTTAGTAGCGACTACCTTTATGTGTTTATCCGCAGGAATGGGGCAATTTGCATGCACACTCCAAATTTCTCCTCTAATAACCGCCTGACCACACGGATCTACGACACCTAAGGTTCGTCCCTCAGCGCCTAGTAAAATATCAACACCATGTTGAATTTTTTGTTTTCTTGATTTTATTGCTACCGTAAATAAGGCAAATATAAACACTATATTCACTGCTGCCATCGCCCAAATGGCCGACCAAGCAATTTGATAATTGTTATGATCACTATCAATAAGCAAAACAGAACCAATAATAAAAGATACCGTCCCTCCTAAACCGAGGGTACCAAAACTTGGCGTAAATGCCTCTGCGGTAATAAGTATAATACCTAGAATAATCAGACCGAGGCCTGCATAATTGACAGGTAAGAGTTGCAGGGCGTACAAAGCCAACAAACTAGCTACTGAACCAACCACACCGGGTAACATAAATCCTGGATTCACTAACTCAAAGAAAATACCGTATACACCTAAAAGTAAAAGCAAGTAAGCCACTGTAGGCTCTGTAATAATCTGTAGGAATCGAGTGCGCCAATCAGGAACTACGCCCTCTACTTGCGCATTCTTTGTGTTTAGTTGGATTTTTTGATTATCTTGGGTCACTATTAAACCGTTTAATTGTGTTAAAAGGTCATCACGATCTTTAGCAACTATATTAATAACTCCAGCCTTCAGGGCCTCATTTGCTGTCAATGTCGCTGCATCCAAAATTGCTTTTTGCGCAAATATTGCATCGCGGCCACGTAATTGGGCAAGGGAACGAATATAGGCAACCGCATCATTAGTGACCTTTTTATCCATTGTTGATTGCTGTTTTGCTGTTTGATCCGCCTTATCAGTATCACCCAACAAATTGACCGGACTAGCCGCCCCTAAATGAGTACTGGGAGCCATGGCCGCCACAGTACTAGCATAAAGCAAAAAGTCCCTGCACTCGCAGCTCGGGCCCCATTGGGTGAAACATAAGTGACAACAGGTACTTTAGAAGAGAGAATATCACGCACGATCTGGCGCGTTGACTTATCCAAACCGCCTGGGGTATCCAATTGAATCAAGATAAGGCCCGTACCACTTTGCGCGGCATGGATAGCACGTGACAGATAGTCAGCCGTTGCAGGACCTATTGCGCCATTCACTTTTAGTTCAATCACTTTCCCTGTCGCTGCAGTCACGGGTAATAGCATCGCTAGTAAGCTTATCAATACGAGCAAGCGACGCATTAGCCTCCCGCTCATGACACCGTACCTTTGTCAGTCAAAAGTTCGATTAGGTAGCCGTCTGGATCTTTAACGAACGCTAAAATAACATCACCATGTTTCATGGGACCTGCATCTCTGACAATGTTCCCACCCTGTGCTTTAATGCGGGCGCAGGCTTGATAGACATCATCCACAGCAATAGCAATATGCCCATAGGCATCACCTTTATCATAACTGCTCTTATCCCAATTATAAGTAAGCTCTAATTGCGCACCTCCGGGTGTATCAGGATAACCAAGAAAAACTAAACTAAAACGCCCTTCAGGATAGTCCTTATGGCTTATTAATTTCATATTTAGCAAAGAGGTATAAAACGCAATGGATTTGTTCAGGTCTGTAACCCGCAGCATGGTATGTAGAATTCGCATAAAACATCCTGTTCTACCACTTATTTGATTAAGCATAGCAGGATTTTTATGGATAAGCCGTGTTCTATAGGATTTTAAGGCTAAATCTTAAGAAGATTACCGCGCAATTGACTGCGCGGTAACAAAATTATTTTGACTCTTTTTTAGAAATATACACCTATCTGAGCAAGTATGGTATTTGAAGAGCGACCGGTACCAACTGTATTTTGGTTAACAACATCTGGAGGTGCTGCGCCATTGGCAAACTGGTTGATTTTATAATCGCGATCATAGCGATACTCAAGGCTTTCTACTGTATCTTTCCATATCGAAATGCTATATACACCAGCAAAACGCTGCCTGGGTAAATTTAAGGCCAAACTGTCTTTTGTCCACTGGTAACCTAGTGAGAACGACGAAGGTTTACAAAAACTCATAAAGGTCATGCCGGCTTCTAACTGGACGGCCTGTGGTTTTGCTCCTCTACCATTAAAGCTTAGATCTTGTGTTCTAAAGGCTTTTGTAGCACCGACCCATTCCGCAGTAAAGTTATAGCGATCGATATTCATGGTCCAATGAAAACCTAAGCCAGGTACTTTAGTTACCCGCTCATTACCATTGGTTATCGAACTAAAGCCACCAAAGGTCGTACCCGGAGCAGAACCGGTGTCCTGCATTCCGGCTGAATCATCGATTGAGCCTATATAGCTCGCTCCAATTTCTCCGGCCATATCACCTGATTTGATCGTGTAACCCAGATTGACCCCACCTACACCAGAGTGTCCCAATGTAGTATCTGATCTGAACCCATAGACAGCTGCGAAAGGTCCTGAATCATATTGTGATTTATAACCAAAAATGAAAGGTCTTGATTTTGTTCTGGTTAATCGCTGAGTTAAAGGGGAGCTGATCATTGCACTGGAGTAGCGGCCAAAAGGTACATACAATTGTCCAGCAGTGAAATAATAGGGAGTGCGGTCCAAATCACCAATATTGACAAAACCCAGATTTAATTGGAAAGCCGAATTGCTGACACGCGGCCCACTGATCAAGGGTGGTGTTTCATCATAAGCGACGGACATAAAAGCTTCCACTGTATCATTTAACATCGCCGCAACATCAAACTCGCTAGAACCTAAATCGATATCGCCAGTACTGTTACCTGCAAAAGAACGATTAAAGTTGGCAACTGGTTCTGCTTTTCCACTTAAAGCAATAATGGGGACATTAGGAACTGGGTAGCCTATGCTTTCATACGCACGATAAAGTCGGCGTCGCTGCTGCATTAATCGAATATCGCGGTTAATACTTGAAATGTTTACAATATAATCAGAACCATCAAAAGCAGGTCTATCACCAGTATAAGGGGCAGTTACTACTGGGGTTCCTGCAATGTAGGTAATTACTTTTCCATCGGCAAGCAAAGCTGTGGGATAAAAATTGCTTGAATCACGCTGGTCATCTACGGTGTGAACTGTTAGTGCACTGGTATGGTACGATTTAATTGGTTCATCACTATGCCTGGCAGGCGGTTTTGCAGGCTGAGATTTACCTGTTTCTACCGGCCTTTTGATAATCCGCTTTTTGGCTTGTACAGGTTGTCTTGCCCGAACGGGTTTGTTACTTGATGTCGTTTTGCTAACTTTTTTGGTCTACTGGCTTTCACCGCTGGCTTATTTGCTGATTGAGCAACTAACTGCTTTTTGT
>NZ_CALJ01000040.1 GCF_000308315.1 Legionella tunisiensis
CTCCCTTATTCTACCTTTGTATGCTACTCAATAACGTCCAAGCACCAGTAATTCTAATCATTATTTCTTTTTATTTCTGATTGGTTTTGTCGGGGAAAGAAAAGCGCCTTACTTAAGTAAATATCCTTTTCTAATAGTCTCTTTAATATTAGTAATCCAGCTATTAACACCTTTGACTAATTTTAGTGAAAAATTAATTAGCGTAAATAATTTATTTTTATTTTTGGTTTTATTAATACCAATTTGACGCAGGTTAGAGGGGGTTGGTCTATCGGTATTGAATATGTTTTTATTTTTGCTACCTTTTATTCTTTGCTTAACCAAAAATCAGCTCAAATATTTAACCATTCTTACTATATTTACCTTTTTTTTGGCGGTGAATTACCAGTTTAAATAATACCAATCTTTTTACTTATAACTCAACTGAACATACTCAGGAATTAGTAACCAATTGGCCTCTTTATACAAATCCAATCAATCACTTCTATTTCTTTATGGCGGGGATTCTGTTATTCATCTTATATGAGCGTTATCAAGCGCAATTACGTCAAAAACAGCAACTTCTTATCAAAATGATTTTTATTCTCCTCATTATTTACCTGGTGTTGGATAAAATTGTTGGAAATCCGAGTTATGGTTGTGGGCGCTTTTTTTATTCGCTTCTAACTCTAGCTATTATAAGCCTTACATCTTTTATTACGATAAAGAGCGCTTGGTTAAGGAAAAATTACTATTGTTAGGTGACATCAGCTACAGTGTTTATCTAATCCAATTTCCCGTCTATACCTGTGTTATCTATTTAACTAAGAAATTTACTTTGATCAATAAAACTGAAATTTTCTTCATTGCCTTACTAAGCTTGCTATTTATTTCATATTTTATTTACAAATGGTATGAGGTACCCAGCAAAAATTGGTTAGCTAATCTGGCTTTTTCTCCTCGGAAAAATAAATTTGTCCTTCCAGAAACAACCTAAATTTTTTGCCGGATAATGTTTCCTCTACTTTACTTTAATGCTGGCTCTTCATCGTTAGCAGTGCTTACATGGTAACGGCGACCACTTTGATACAACAAAGAAGCAAATACAGACATAGCAAAAAGGATAGAGGCAAGTGAGCTTAATTTACCATGGTAAGTCAGACTCACTAATGCTGTAGCTAATAGTCCCGAAATGCCGAGACTGGTTGATAAAACAGCCATGCGAGACCCCATAGGAGCATCAGACGATTCAATCGCCAAACGCTGCAAAGATGCTGAAGAAAGCCCAAAACCAAAGGCGAATAACATCGTTCCTCCAATTAAGCCAAATAGTCGGGTAGGATATATTAAAGAGGTAGCCATAGAAAAAGACCGCCGGCAAATAAATAAATAGGCCTAATTCAATCAACTGATTCAGTGCTACTTTATCTACCAGCGATTTTACTAATCGATTAGCAATCATATAAAAACCAAAAACTAACATTTGGAAAATTCCAAAATAGAGTGGTTTGTAGTGAAATTCACCGGTGACAAGAAAAGGTCCACAGACTAGCCAGCTCATAAAACCACAAAACATAAGGCAGTAAGGTAATAAATAATGCATA
>NZ_CALJ01000039.1 GCF_000308315.1 Legionella tunisiensis
CTCTGGCGTGGCGGGTTTATACCAGGCGTTCAGACGTAATCCATCCGCTGTGTGCAACGTGATTTGCTGCATATCATCTGCCTTAAAGGCATGGCGACTAGGTTGTTCTTTTGCCGGAAAATAGATCAAATTTCTTTGCCGACAATAAATAATCAACAGAGCAATAAGAAAACGAAAATTATAATAATAATCAATTTGTTAAGCATAGGAAGGCTATTCTTAGTTCAATTTACCCCAGATAAAGCAACAAAAAGCATAAAATACACCATTCTATTCTAATAAAGTTATACACTGTATTAAGGGAAATAATAGGAGATGGTATGAGATGTCAAAAACAAACCTATTTAACAAGCATAACGACTACCGAATTTAATATGTGGCTTGCATTGCTTATCGTGATTTGCTGTATCTTGTTATTTTTGCCAATCTGGCGACGGCAAATTAAATTACAACGCTGGCGAAAAAGCTTGCACCTTAATCAGCACTATAAAGTTTATCAGCAATTGTATGCAAATATCGATGGATTTGCCTTATCCAAAGCGGAAAGAACCAAGCAAGATGCACTGGAATATACTTATGGAGAAATAGACTTTGAATCCTTTATCGCACTGTTATCTTTAGGTAAACCAGAATCATCTACTGTCTTTTATGATTTGGGCAGTGGTATAGGTAAAGCAGTATTGGCTTGCATTATGGCATTTGATGTACAAAAAAGTTGTGGGATCGAGCTTTTTGCATCTTTACATCACTGTGCTCAACAACAGCAACAACGGTTAAAACGTATTCAAGGCTATAAAAACAAGGCTGACCGCATTAAATTTATACATGGTAATTTTATGAAAACCAATTTTTCTGATGCCAATCTTATTTTTATTAATGCCACAGCATTTTTTGGCGAAACCTGGTTAGCCATTAGTAAACTCGTTGAGCAAATTCAGCCAGGGGCCCTAGTCATTACCACGAGTAAAGCACTCCGTTCTAATTTGTTTACCTTAGATTCAGTAACTCACGTAAAAATGAGCTGGGGCCTAGTTAAAGCCTATATTCAACAACGTCAAACTTAAATTTATCTAGTCCAAGACTAGCACAAACAAAGATAAACTAATGTTTTCCCTAGTTGCAAAAGATAAATTATTTAATAAGATGAGTAACAATGTATTACTAATTGGAATATCATTACAGTTGGTTGATAACATTGAATAATTTCTTTTCGCGTCTATACTTAAATAGAATAAAGAAAGTCAGCACCTGTTGTGTCTTGGTATTGACATCCTGACAACGCGGCTAACCGAGGTGGGTATGATTAAATCGCAACTCATTGCAAACCTTGCTGCAAAAATGACACATCTGCCTGAAAAGCAGGTCACTGATGGTATTAACCGAATTCTTGAGTTAATGAGTGAGGCGCTTGTTGATGGTAAACGTATTGAAATACGAGGCTTTGGCAGCTTCTCACTACATTATCGTCCACCACGTAATGCCCATAATCCTAAAACGGGTGAAAAGGTCGTTACAGAAGCGAAATATAGTCCTCATTTCAAGCCCGGAAAAGAGCTTAGAGAGCGGGTGGACGCGTCACGCGGCCGTGTCCCACTCCAAGACAAAGATGATTAGGCGCTGTATTGAATCAGGTGCGCGGTAAAGTAACGCCGGTTTGCCCTTGATATTTTCCACCTCTGTCACGGTAGGAAACTGCGCAAACCTCATCGGACTCCAGAAAGAGCATTTGCGCCACGCCCTCGTGAGCATAGATCTTGGCGGGAAGCGGTGTGGTATTGGAAAATTCCAAAGTCACATGCCCTTCCCATTCGGGCTCCAACGGGGTGACATTCACAATAATACCGCAACGCGCATATGTTGACTTCCCTAAACAAATTGTTAACACATTACGCGGAATACGGAAGTATTCCACTGTGCGAGCCAAGGCAAAAGAATTTGGCGGAATGATACAAACATCGGATTTTACGTCTACAAAACTAATTTGCATCAAATGCTTTTGGATCAACTAATCGCAGAATTAATATTAGTGAATATTTTAAATTCATCCGCACAACGCACATCATAACCGTAACTGGAAACTCCATAAGAAACGATTCGGCCCTTATCTGTCTCACGCACCTGTCCGCGTTGATAAGGTGAAATCATCCCCTGTTCCAAGGCCATTTTTTCTATCCAGCGATCTGACTTTATTGACATGTAATGCCCCATGTATATTTTACTAACAAAAAGAACCTTCTATCATAAACTAATTTAGAGGGGAAGTGGGAAGGACATAGAAAAAGTACTTATGGAATAAGATGTCTTTGACTACTTAATTCTAAAGAAATTAAAAAATTCCTGCCCCCTGATATATCCCATCCTGTACAAGAGTATCTATACTAAGTTATGAGATAGTTGGCTTAGGCTCCCAACCTTGGCACTTTCAACCCCAGGTTGATTAAAAGGATTAATATCCCAAATCACACTTTGACAGTAAATTTTATGCTCGTAAAGTGAAACTAACTCGCCAATACTAAAAGGAGAGCAAGCTTTTAAACTAATGTTGTTAAGAGGCGTGTTACCAGCAATATACCCATCTTTATTTACTGGCTCTGTAATTCCCTCCACAAGTACCTTTTGTTTCATTCTGCAAACTTCATTAACCATGTGTCCGGCAAATTCTTCCAACATAATAAAATCTGCTGTTAAGCGATGAGTACCTTGGCAGAGTAATTGGTAATAGCTATGCTGTGCCTGGTTACCCTGTCCGCCCCAAATAATCGGCCCTGTAGCATAATTCACTAAATTACCTCGATTATCGATTGATTTACCATTACTTTCCATATCAAGTTGTTGAATATAAGGGACAAAATATTCAAGCTGTTGAGAATAGGTTAGCACCAGCAAATTATGTATACCTAAAAAATTATTATTCCAGATCCCTATCAGGGCGAATAGTACAGGTAAATTTCTTTCAAACGGCGTTTTTTGAAATGTTGATCCATACTGTGTGCACCGGCAAGCAATTCAGAAAATTGCTCAAAACCAATAGCAATCGCAGTGATTAAATTAACCGCCGAACACAATGAATAACGACCACCAACCCAATTCCATATCGGTAATATATTATTTATACCAAATTCCTGCGCTCCCTTGCTATTTTCTGTGACAGCAATAAAGTGTTTATCTATCTCATCCTGTCTTCCGAGCCATCTAAAAGCGGCTTTTGCATTGTATAAGGTTTCTTTGGTAGTAAATGATTTTGAAGTAATAATAAAAAGGGTAGTCGCAGGGTTAAGCTTCATCACCGTATTTTTAAAGGCATGAGGATCTCCATCAGAAATAAAGTGATAGCTAAGCCGCTGATCAATAAAATTCGACAATGCTTTTATACAAAAACGAGGGCCTAAATCTGACCCACCAATACCAATGTTAACGATGTCGGTGATCGGCTGACCAGAAAAACCTAACCACTGTCCGGCTCTAATTTGACTAGAAATAAATCGTATTTTTCACGAGTGCTATAGACATCAGCGATGATATCTCGCTTATCAACAATAATAGGTTTTTATCCTGGCATCGTAATGCCGTATGCAAAGCGGGGCGTTTTTCACTTTGATTAACTTGCTCGCCTTCTATTAAAGCATCTATTTTCTCTAAGATTACGCTCATTTGCCAAGTTTAATAAAAACTGTATCGTTGTTTCATTTATTCGCTGGTTACAAAAATCGATACCGATATTTAGGCTGGAAAACTGCAAAAAATCATTCCTATGTGTCGATTTTTTAGCTCTTTTATCGTGGTTAAACGCAATGCTTCGGCATGTTTTGCCAAGCATTTCCAAGAATGAAGTTCAGTGAGTTGCTTCATATAAATTTCTTGCATAAAAATATCTCTATCTTTTACTGTTAGAGATAACTTAGAGACTAGAAGGTAAAACTTCATAATATCATATCATTACTGGTATAATAACCAGCAATAGCCTTTTGTGTAAAACAAGATAAATATGTTTTTTATTTACCACCCCCCCTCCCCTCTGTGCAGAAAATCCTCCTCAAGGATTTAAGCAAGCAAGGCACTCAAGTATTATTTACATATGAAAAGAATTGATGGGATTGATATTACACGAGGTTTGTTGGCTTTATTAGTAGCGATTTATCATTATGTTCAGTTCTTAGATCTCGATTATTTAAAACGGTTTCATGGCATTATGACTGCGGGAGTAACAAGC
>NZ_CALJ01000038.1 GCF_000308315.1 Legionella tunisiensis
CCATACGTAATAACTTCGTATAGCATACATTATACGAAGTTATACGAACAAGCTACGTTTAGTGTTATCACCAACGAAATGCAATTTAATGAATTGCTCTGTCAATTAGAGGCTTGTGACCTGTTTTGTGTTGATACTGAAACAACCAGTCTTGACGCACTGAATGCAGAAATTGTCGGTATCGCTTTAAGCATTACTGAAAGCAAGCCTGCTTATATTCCTCTGACACACAACGATGGTACTGAGCAATTATCTCGTGACTCAGTATTAAATCGCTTAAAACCAATTCTTGAAAACCCGACTATAGGTAAAATTGGTCAAAATTTAAAATACGATTACAACGTCTTTAAGAACCATGGTATTAGCCTACAAGGCATTGCTTTCGACACCATGCTGGAGTCTTATGTCTTAAACAGTAGCGCAGGCCGGCATGATATGGATTCTCTCGCCTTAAAATATTTAGGGCATAAAACCATCAGTTTTGAAGACATTGCAGGTAAGGGTACAAAGCAGTTACGCTTTGATCAAATTCCTGTTATTAAAGCAGCTCCTTACGCTGCAGAAGATGCTGACGTCACCTTAAAATTGCATAACAAGCTTTACCCCATGCTCGATGACCGCTTGAAATCCGTGTTACATGACATTGAAATACCATTGCTTACCGTGCTTGCAAATATGGAATACGGCGGGGTTCTTATCGATCTGGAGACCTTGGCAAAACATGGCTGTCGACTTAAAGAGCGTATAATTCTACTGGAGCGAGAAGCGTTGCAACTTGCAGGTAGGCCGTTTAATCTAAACTCCCCTAAACAGTTGCAAGAAATTCTTTTTGATGAATTAAAGCTACCCGTTCTAGCTAAAACGCCCACAGGCCAACCATCTACTGCGGAAGCAATCCTGCAAGAACTCGCCTTTGACTATCGCCTGCCGGCAGTTATTCTTGAATACCGTAGTTTAAGTAAACTGGTATCTACTTACATCGATGCCTTGCCTAAACGGGTTAACCCCAAAACAGGCCGTGTACATACTTGTTATAATCAGGCAGTGGCAGCAACCGGACGCCTGTCTTCCAGTGAACCTAATTTACAAAATATTCCTATACGAAATGAAGAAGGGCGCCTAATTCGTAAAGCGTTCATCGCACCACCCGATCATGTCTTATTGGCAGCAGATTATTCACAAATTGAATTACGCATCATGGCGCATCTCTCGCAAGATAAAAATCTGCTTAAGGCCTTTGCCAGTGGTTGGGATATTCACGCTGCCACCGCCAGTGAAATTTTTCAGGTTGATTTGGCTGAGGTAAATAGCGAACACCGCCGCCGCGCCAAAGCAATCAATTTCGGCTTGATCTACGGCATGTCCGCTTTTGGCCTGGCTAAACAACTGGGAATTGAACGCCAGGACGCTCAGTATTACATTGATGTTTATTTTACTCGCTATCCTGGTGTACTTGACTACATGGAGCGAACCCGCAAACAAGCTCATCACCAAGGTTATGTCGAAACGCTCTTTGGCCGCCGTCTCTATCTACCGGAGATTAATGCACGTAACTTAATGCGACAAAAAGCTGCAGAACGCACAGCAATCAATGCTCCTATGCAAGGTACAGCAGCAGATATTATAAAAAAGCGATGCTTGCAATTGCTAACTGGCAAAACTCCTCGGAAAAACCACCGGTAAGGATGATGATGCAAGTACACGATGAACTTGTTTTCGAGATTCATGAAACTGTTATCGATTACGCAACGCAAACCATTCGGGAATTGATGGAGCATACGGTACAACTATCAGTACCATTAATCGTTTCAATTGGAGTCGGTCATAATTGGGATGAGGCGCACTAAGCAAGAGTACATCATTAATTGTACTAGACCAATGCCCAATTAAGCGTGAAGTATTTCTGCTTTTTCCCTTAGTTGCAGGGATTTGAAAGAATCAGATCCAGAGCCTTGTGCCAATAAATAAGGCAAAGACATACGAATACGTTCATGGCTGACTACTTTAGTCCAGCAAGTGTATTCGTTAAAGGGCTTGTTATACTGTTTAAAGATTTCAGCAAAAGCCTGACGCATATTCTCACAATCTGACCAAGCTATTACGGGAAGATGTGGATTAGTTTGCCATAGTGCATCAACCAACGCGGGACCATGACAGTTCAATCCATCACCAGCACTTAAATAACCATCCACAATCACCAAAGAAGGGGTATTGTACGTAAGATAATTGAGAGCGCTAAGACTGTCGCGCACTACAGTGACTTGCGCTTGTTGACAAACGCCTTCGAGCAAACGGGTTAGACAAAATGCATTAAAAGCACCATCCTCGACAATCAATACACGCATAACATACTCCTTTTGATATAAGAGGAGTATAATGGGTAAAGCTTAAGACAAGGTTAAGGAGACTAACAGGAAATTAGCCTCCTGCCCCCCGATAAAAAACTTATGCGCGTTAACAACATCAAACCGTCTTTTTAAATTGATTTAAACTAGAATGTTATTAAACCCTTCTCACCGGCAACGATTACTTTATCTGCCAGGCGCTTAGCAAACAAACCATTTTCAACTACACCAGGAATACAATTGATTGTATCTTCTAACAGCCTTGCATCAGTAATTTCCAAATTATAAACATCAAGCATAATGTTGCCATGGTCGGAGACAAAGCCTTCGCGATATTCCGGATCCCCTCCTAATTTAACAATTTCACGCGCAACATAACTACGGGCCATTGGTAAAACCTCGACAGCCAAAGGAAAGGAACCCAACTGTTTTACTAGTTTTGATTCATCAACAATACAAATGAATTGACGTGCTACCGTAGCAACAATTTTTTCACCGGTAAGTGCGCCCCCCCTCCCTTAATCATTTCATGCCTTTCATTAACTTCATCAGCTCCGTCGATATAAATGGGTAAATCACTTGCTGAATTTAAATCAATAACGGGAATACCGGCTGCACGCAATCGACTCTCGGTTGCCTTTGAGCTGGCCACACAAGCATCGATGCGATGCTTGATGGTTGCCAACGCATCAATGAAGTAATTGACTGTTGAGCCAGTACCTACTCCGATTATCATATTATCGTCCAGATAAGCTAATGCAGCTTTTGCAGCTTGGGCTTTCAATGTGCTCATTTATTACACTCAAAAAATTATTGGAAAATCGTATTGGTCTTTTGCGCAAGCATACACGAAGATGTCTGGCCGGTGAAGAAAGTCAATTTACTCTTCCTTCCAAGCTAAATCGAATGCCAGGATAAAATTTAATGATCGATGCATTGATACATTTTCCTGCAATACAACAAAAAAGCCGCTCTCAAATAGAGACGTTTCCTCATTTTCATGAATCCAGCCAATCAATACAGGCTCTACCCTGGTAGTAAAGCCTCATATCGATTTTATTGTGAACCCAATCTTTATTGACTAACTGTAGGTGGAGCCATACCACTAGGAGGAGTACTGGTTGTTGCTGCTGGCGTTGTTGCTGTGGTTGGTGCTATTGAAGGCACAGTAGGCGGTTCAATAGGAACACTGGAATTGGTAGTACTTGATTGAGTAGCCGGTGTTATAGATGCTCTTTTTTCTGTTGAAGTAGAGCCGCTGGTAGTTGTTGTGTATTGAGTCGATTGCGATTGAGACCTATTCGCTCTTCCATAACCGCTGGAATGATAGCCTTGATCATAAGAGCGTTGGGAAGAGTCGCTAAAAAGTTCTTCTATACCCTGACATCCGGTTAATAGGAAAGGAGCCGTACATAACACGGTAGCAGTCAGATTTGTAAAAGAAAATTTTTTTTCATGATGTCATCCTTGAAAATGATTGATTTAACATCTGTTTAGCCATTCTAGCTGCTGCAAGCTAACTTGTAAAATCACCCTGCGAATTATCAAATTTTTAGTGTGTAAACCAAATCACTGCAAAAGACAAAATAAAATTTAAATAGTGCGTCCGTATAGGTGGGCAAGCCATAGGCGCTGTCGTATACTGAATGACAAATCATTACAAGGACCTACTTATGATTTATCAAAATATTCTCGCCACTATAGGACATACACCTGTAGTTAAAATTAATCGCTTGGGCGCCAAGCTTGCTTGTGAACTTTACGCTAAATGTGAATTTCTTAATCCCGGAGGCTCCGTTAAAGATCGTATTGGTTATGAAATGGTAAAGAACGCTGAACGTGAAGGGCGAATCAAACCAGGCGACACGTTAATTGAACCCACCTCAGGCAATACAGGCATTGGGATCGCTTTGGCTGGTGCAGTAATGGGTTATAACGTTGTTATTACCATGCCCAATAAAATGAGTCATGAGAAACAGGCTGTTTTAGAGCGCCTGGGAGCAACCATTTATCGCACAAGAACTGAAGCAGCGTGGAATGATCCCGATAGTCATATTTCTCTGGCCAAAGATTTACAACGTAAAACTCCTAATTCACACATCCTTGATCAATACGCCAATCCAGATAACCCAAATGCGCATTATAAGGGTACGGCTCAGGAAATTATTGATGATTTTGGCAAAGATTTACATATGATAGTCGCTAGTGTAGGTACAGGCGGAACCATATCAGGTATTGCCAGAAGACTAAAAGAATATAATCCGGCTATTAAGATCGTGGGTATCGACCCTATTGGCTCTATTCTTGGTGGCGGTGATGAAGTTAAACCCTATCACGTGGAAGGGGATAGGTTATGATTTCTTTCCTGATGTGCTCGACAATGGCTTAATTGATACCTACGTCAAAACCAATGATGCTGATTCGTTTCGGGTTGCAAGACAATTAATTCGTGAAGAGGGACTATTAGTTGGCGGCTCTTCCGGCGCTGCCATGTGGGGCGCACTGCAAGCTGCAAGTTCTCTGCGCGAAGGGCAAAAATGCCTGGTTATTTTGCCCGATTCCATCCGGAATTACATGTCTAAATATGCTAATGATGAGTGGATGAAAGAACAGGGTTTTCTTTAGGAGTTATTAACATCTCGACTATCTTGACGTTTATGGCCTGATTTTCTGTGCTTCACTACGATGCTCGAAAATCAAACCATAAGCAGCATTCAAGCTAGCGAAATGTTGACAGCCTAATCTGTTAGAATTTGCTTAGGCAGCCGGTGCAGCAGTAGGTCTAATGTCTTCGTCATGCTCAATTTTGGCGAAGACCATATTCGGATTCAATTGACCAATACTGATTGCCCGTGCAATAGCATGTACTAGCTCCGTAATGACTTGCTCATCATGGCTACCAGAATCCAGCTTGACTGCCTTGATTTTTGCTCCAGGTTTCGCACTCTCAATTGCTTCGAAAAAGCGCTGGTTACCGTGCTCAAGTCCTACATATTTTATTCGTCCCTGCAAATAATCACTTTTTGCCATGCCTTTAATATAAATTTCAAGCAATTCTTCTTTGGTTACTTCACCAGCGACTACGCTCGCAGTCAGTTGATTTAAGGTCTGATCAAATTCATCACGCAAACGCTGATCTTCTGCCGCAATTTTAGCCAGTATTTCAGACTGAGGAGGATCCTGAATATCTCGAGTGACAGGTTGTAAAGGACCCATATTACTTTGTTGCTCACTAATATTCATAAAGCGGGCAGGCTGACTTACGCGAGGTATATAATGTCCCTTCTGTAACTGCATCACAACCGCTGGTGTAGTATCCGAGGGAACGTTATATTGAAGGCGCATGGGCAATGCTCTATTCTTTGTCACTACTTGCACTTCTATAGGTAATTCTCCCAACGCATTCGACAAGGCAGCAATAGCACTTTCATCAATCCAGGTTGTTTCTTGACGCATTTGTTGTGGCGTTGTTTCCTTATCTTCTTTGGCATGCTGATCATTATCTTCAAAAGATGCAAAGGCACCACGATATTTCTCTGGATATGTACATAATTCATCAACCGCGATCTGGCGTAAAACATAAGCAAATCGGCGAGTACATTCCGCCATCGCCAACGGACTTCTTGTCATACTTTCCAAACGATCTCTTGCCGTACGTCCAAAAGGCTGTGGATGAGGAAAATAGTCAAAGTAACGCGCCAGTATTTTTTCAAGGAGTTGTTGATTAGCAAGATTCCTTTTAAACAAATAATCATCAATCAGACAAGCCGCAACTGATCTAAAACCACAATCACCAGTTCCGCCAACATTGACAAAAGACGGCTCTGGAGAAGGTTTGACAATGGGCTTTGCAACACTGCCAAGTTGACGTGTAAAAAAGCCTGGCGTCGATGTAACAGACAGAATAGGCACAATGTTCTCCACGCTATAGTTATGATTCCATTCTAATCAATTAAAGTTAAGAGAATATTAACATTAAATTTACACTAAAATGCGCCACTTATGATCATAAAGTTTTTATTAGTTGCAATTAGAGCGAATAAATCTCCATATTTCTTGCGTAAAATAAGGGCTCCATAAATCGTTATGGCCTCTATCCTCAATATTTACTATGTGTTTGGGTTGGTTTGCCTGCTCGAAAAGCTTTAATCCTTGCTCATAAGGGATAATACGATCCTGCTTGCCATGCAGGATCAATAGAGGGACATGGATAGTTTGAATGCGCGCCAGAGAATCGTATTTATCCCAAGGTGATATGAAAAGCCAAGGATAATGGTAACGAGCTACTGCTGTCATTGAGGTGTATGGTGATTGTAAAATCAGCGCACAAATGGGGAACTCCGTAGCAAGTTGAGTTGCCACACCTGTACCTAATGATTCCCCATAAAATATCAAGTGGTTGGTTCTAACACCTTGATTTAGTAGGAATTGTACGGCTGCACGGCCATCTTGGTATAACCCTTGTTCTGTGGGTTGTCCTTTATTACCCCCATAACCCCGGTAATCTAGCAACAATACCCCCAAACCTGCTGCAAGAAATTGCCGTACCAACGGCATGCGAT
>NZ_CALJ01000037.1 GCF_000308315.1 Legionella tunisiensis
ATTTCTTTATTAAGCGTAGTAATTCTCTTCAAAGCGCAATCTATTCCTCTAGTACTCAGGTTAATCGCATTAGAAATTAATTTCATTTTTAGTAAGCTAGAATAACAATTTTCAAATGAACTAGAATATTTCCTGAGACTTTCGGTTGCTTTTGCTGACTTTGGCTCTATATCTAAGCTACGTCCAAGTTTTGAAGCGGTATCCAGAATTGTTCTTCTACAAGAAATAATTTCAAGTAAATTTTCGTTGTATTCTTTTATAAAAGAAAATGCATTCCGGTTATTTTGCATTTTTTCATCGTGTTCATTGTTTATGCATGAAGTAATGATTGAAGTGCCAAGGGCAATTATCCCTCCAATTAATACAAGAATAATGTCTTTGATAATCTCACAACAAGAATTTTTTTCTAGCATTTCTTTCTGCACCTTTCTAATTTGTCATTACAAACTTTAAGCAGCTTCTCCTCCTTCTCTCTAGTACTTGGATTATCGCTGAAAGCGCAAGACCCTCGATCTTTGCAGTTTGAGTACAAAGGTTGAGTACAAATATCATATTCATCTTCGCAAATACTTTTGCAAGAAGAGGTATGGCAATAACAATACGATGCTTGTAAAAATAAGATAATTGTTAGAGGGATTATTTTTTAAAAACACTTTCCATAGCTTTAATCTCATGGCCTATTCCATAACATTTATTATATAAGAATATTGACAAAACGGGGGGTAGGCCTTGAAATCATGGGGTCAGACGGAATTTTATGTTTATCTGAGGATCCAAAAACTTATTAATGTTTGATTATTACGGAGAGGGTCATAAAGGAATTTGTATTGGGTTAGATTGGGAAAAATTGGGTTTGATATATAGGGGTAAAGAGCCGAGGCAAAATCAACTACCAAGAAAAATCTCCTATAAAAGAAATCCCCCTTTAGTAGAACTCTCGGGTGATAATTTTAATCAGGTACTATTTTCTAAATGGGAAAAATATAAACATGAAAAAGAATTTCGTTTAATATACACCCCAGGGATTTATAAATCTCCACAAAACGTTTTGAGCGCAATTAAAGAAATTATTTTTGGCTGTGCTATCTCTGAGACTGATAAATTAATGGTTCGAAGTTGGATTAATACAAATGCTTTGAAAGTAAATCATTATCAAACCACGCTAAAACCAAAATCCTATGCCCTAGATATAGACCTTATAAAATTTTAACTTTAAATGATTTTATCATTTGACTGTTTTTAAAATTGATTCATAAAACATTGTGGGACCATCATCTTTAATAAACCCAGTTGCACTAGGCCTAAATAATGTTTGAAGAATTAATTGCCTTTCTTCATCTTTAGGCCCACTACCTTCCCGTAATAATGCGAGATATGTTTGAATCATTGTTACACGTTCATCAGCATCTGTTCTTAAATGAAGATTTGAAATAAAAATCTTAGCCGATAAACGAGTGAGCCAAATACCGAAAGAAGAGATACCTATCATTACGCCAAGTTTCCAAAGCGGAACAGATACAAATGTTTCTTTTAAAAGCTCATATGCTGCCCAAATAAATCCAATGCCTGTTAATAACGCAAAGAAAATAGTAATTGCTGCTAACCACCACATAACGGTTTGATGGTGCGTACGCTTTGCTGTCCAATATTGGACGGAGGACTGTAATGCAAGTTTTTCATCATAGGTATGTTCGATATCATTTAAACGCTGCTCTACTTCTATAATTTTCGCTTTATAATCAATATCATGGTCTTCAATTTGTTTTTTCGACATTAAAACCAATTCGCCATATTGTGATTTTAATGTTTCAATCTCCCTAATGAATAATTCCTTTTTTCCACGTATCTCTTCGTGTTGCTTCCCAAATTTGATATTCCAGCTACGTTTTGTAGATTCTAAATTTTGTTGAGCGGCCTCGACTGTATCAGTTGTCCCCTTTAAAAATTGGAGTGCGCAAAATGCACCTTCCAATGCGAAGAGAGTATTAAAATTAAGGTTCTGTTTTGATAAAAAAGCCAAAGCATATCCTGCAACTAATGGAGTTGATTTATCTTTCAAGGAGAAGATAAATTTTGCATTTGGACTTTCCGAACGATTGACCCCCTGATTAACCGCTTGTTCCGTCTGGTGTCTCAAACTATTCTTTAGTGAATTTAGTTGAGCTTCGTTATCTTGATATTGTTGAAATTGTACTAAGAATTGATTGATGTTGTTAAAGTAACTATTGTAAATTTGCAATAGCTTATTTAAATTATTGTCTTTTTCAACGGATTGGGAAAGCCAAGACCATGCATTTCTTTCCAATTGCATAAAATCATGGAGCTCCTCAGTATCTATAAACTCCATCTCTTCATCTGCAAATTTAAGTATTATTAAGGATCTTGTTGCCATCTCTTCGATCATAACTATTCCAAGTAATAAGCATATATTCAGTAATTTGACCCAACAATAAAACAATACTTGCAAATTATTACTACCAACCAAACCACTCATTTAACTTCATAATCAACTCATCAACCCCTTCTTTCTTCAACGAAGAAAAGGTTTGTACACTGACGAATTCTTCCATTAATTGATAATGGCGGCGTACTTTTAGCACCGTATTTTTGACTTCGCTACGGCTTAATTTGTCTGCCTTGGTGAGCAAGATATGGACGGGTAACTCGCGATCTAACGACCAATCCACCATCATTTGATCTAATTCTTTCAGGGGATGACGGCAATCCATTAGCAACACCAGGCCCTTTAAACATTGGCGCACTTCAAGGTAATGCGCTAAATTTTTCTGCCAATCTTGCTTCACTTGTTGAGCAACTTTGGCAAAACCATACCCTGGTAAATCGACCAGCCGTCGTTGGTCATCCAAGCTAAAAAGATTGATTAATTGAGTACGCCCTGGTGTCTTCGAGGTACGAGCGAGTTGTTTGATGCCAGTTAAGCAATTGAGAGCACTGGATTTACCGGCATTGGAGCGTCCAGCGAAAGCGACTTCAAAGCCTTCGTCAGCAGGGAGGTGCTCAACGCGCGCTGCACTTTTTAAAAAACTGGCCTGAGTATAGGGATTTGTTAACATTATTTTTCAATTTCATTTTGGGATTTTTGCTCAGGCAGTGTACCATTAAATGAGATAAAACCTTCGGAAAAAGAATGAAAAAATCGTGTTTGCTGTTGTACTATTCTGCACATGCGCGATCCAAGCTGCTGAGGTTGCTTCTTCGGTTGAGGAAAAAGCTGCTCTCTGTATTGCTTGTCATGGAGCAAAAGGAGTTAGCACTAATCCTGAGTGGCCAAATCTTGCTGGGCAACATGCAAAATATCTGCTCAAACAAATGATCGATTTCAAAAAGGGCACTGCACGTAATGCCCCTACAATGACTGCCATACTCGCCAACTTAAATGAACAAGATATGGCTGAATTAGCTGAGTTTTATGCAAAACAACCTTTGCCAGAGGGATCTGTACCGAAAAAATATTTAAAACGCGGTGAGCAACTCTATCGTGGCGGTGATTTTGATAAACATATTACTGCTTGTATAGCTTGCCACGGCCCACGAGGAACAGGTAACGAACAGGCAGGGTTTCCTGTGCTATCAGGGCAGCATGCGCCTTATACCATACAACAGCTACAAGCCTTTAAGGATCAAAAGCGCAAAAATGATTTGAATGCCATTATGCATGATATTAGTGCGCGTATGAGCCCGGAAGATATGGCTGCGGTGGCCTATTATATGCAGGGCCTCCATTAAGGGCTGTTTAAATTTCTACTAGTTTGGCGCTTATGGTTTGTTTTTCTGCGCTTCGCTGCTCACATACTGACGTGTATGCTCCGCTGCGATGCTCGAACATCAAGCTACTCTATATGGCTCGAAAATTGAATCATAAATACTCAAACTTTCAAGGAAAAAATACAAATACGCCCGTGTTTCATGTACACTGCACGTTCTCAACCATTTTTTGAAGTGAGAAAATGATGTTAAAACGGTTTTTATTCATTGCTTTATTATTACCAACATTGGCTTTTGCCGAAGATTTCGTGGCAGGAAAAGACTATGAGATAGTCAATGGCAGTACAGCAACAACAAATAAGAATAAAGTGGCAGTGACAGAATTTTTCAGTTATGGCTGCCCCTGGTGTTATCGCATCGAGCCTTCGCTGGCTAGTTGGGTAAAGAAACAGGGAACCAAAATTCAATTCTCACGCGTACCAGTCGTGTTTCATAAAGATTGGAGTTACTACGCCAAAGCGTACTACACGGTCCATCTTCTAGGCCTGGACGCAAAACTCAACCCTGCTTTATTTAAAGTCGTATAACTTCGTATAATGTATGCTATACGAAGTTATTACGTTCCAGATTTTTTCACAGCCCAAGGTGTGGAAAATGCGACTGCAAAAAGTGCTTTTGAAAATTCGACAACCATTGATATGCAGGTGACTGCAGGAACAGCAGCGATGGCTCGTTTCCGTATCAATGGCGTACCCGCTGTGGTAATCAACAATCAATATAAAACCGATTTGCAAATGGCAAAAAGTGAAGAGCGTTTATTTAAAATTCTTGATTTTCTGCTCGCTAAAGCCGATCAAAAAACGGTTTAGTATATCCATATCAGTAGTCTAGCCACCGGATTCCGGTGGCCTCATCACAATTTATTTAGCGGGAGTTCGACATAGACTATTTTTATGTTGAACGCTCGTTAGTTAATTTTAGTAGAGCCTGAGATACCCGGGTTTTCTAAACTTAAAATACCGGTAGTAAAATCGTAAGCAAAAAGCTCTGCGTAACGGCCCCAGTCAATCATCGTGCGCAATACCCGCTCCGATTCCTTTTCACTCAAATAATCTTCCAACTTACTTAAGAAGCGCTCTTCGGAAACGCGATGACCAATTTTTTCATCCAAGATGCGGCGAATATAACGTGCCAGAGGTACTTTTTCTAATAACCGTCTAGCAAATAATTGCTTACGCTCCTGCAAGTCGGCTTCAGAAAATTGTTTACCCAATTCACTCAATCGGATATCCCCATCGGACACTTTGGCAAAACCCAAAATTTCCAGTGTTTCGAGAATAGGGAACAAATCATCAATATTCATCATTAATTCATCGGCAAGCTCAGGTAAGTCAATACGTTCTTCAAAGGATTTCATGGTTTCGATAAGACCTGATAATTCTGAGGGTTCTACATCAGGCAAACGATAACCGAGGCCAATTTGCCGCTCACGTTGAGCACGCCTTGCTTTTTCCTTAGGACCTGTGGTCATCAAGGTATAGATTTTATCAACCAACGCATGATACTCCGGTGTGTCAGGATCACGCGGTTGTGGCAAAGTAACCTGTAATTCAGCCCGAATATAACCCGGGTCAGAACCAAAAATAACAATTCGGTCAGCGAGCGTTGCCGCTTCTTCAATATTGTGAGTAACCAACAAAATACCATTCGTGTTTGTCTTTTTCTCTTGCCATAATTCCAGTAAATCCGATTTAAGGTTTTCTGCTGTCAATACATCAAGTGCAGAGAAAGGCTCATCCATCAATAACACATCGGGATTAGTCACCAGAGCGCGCGCAAAGCCAACCCGCTGCCGCATCCCGCCTGATAACTCTTTTGGAAAAGCAGATTCAAAACCATCCAAACCAATGGTATCAATTGCCTCAATAGCGCGATAACGACGCTCCTCTCGACCCACACCTTGAGCTTCCAAACCTAGCTCCACATTTTCCAATACAGTCAACCAAGGCATCAGTGCGAAAGATTGAAAAACCATTGCAATACCTGGTACTGGTCCTGTGACCGCTTTACCACGATAGGTTACTTTTCCTGCTGAGGGTGGGACTAGCCCCGCAATAATACGCAAAAGAGTTGATTTACCGGAACCTGATTTGCCCAGCATGGCGACAATTTCGCCTTCCTGTAATTTAAAATTAACATCTTCAAGGACCAATAAATCTTGCTCAGATGCTTTCTTAAAGGATTTACGACAATTTTCAAGAGCAATAATGGTTTCTGACATGGATGCCTCAATTAAAATGAAAGCGCTCTTCCGCTAATCGATAGAGCGGACGCCAAATTAGATGATTAAACGCCAAGACATACGCACACATCATTGCCGTACCTAACGCTATTTTCGGAAAATCACCAGCAATCGTGCTGGCTTGTATATATTCCCCTAAACCGGTTGCCTTTAACGTGGTACTCCCCCAGCTTACCCATTCCGCTACGATGCTTGCGTTCCAGGCCCCGCCTGCAGCAGTAATTGCGCCGGTGATATAGAAGGGGAAAATACCGGGTAAAGCCAGCCGTTTCCACCATTGCCATCCCTTCACACCAAAATTATCAGCTGCCAGATAAAGATCTCGCGGAATGGTTGATGCGCCAGCAATCACATTAAATAAAATATACCACTGAGTACCCAGAATCATCAGTGGCGTTACCCAAATTTCCACGCTTAAATTAAACCGTACAATAGCAATTACAAATAAAGGATAGAATAAATTAGCAGGAAATGCGGCAACAAATTGAATAACTGGCTGTATTTTTGCGCCAGACGCGGGCGTAAACCTATCCAGACTCCCACAGGAATCCAAATGAGAGAACTAATAATAATCAAAACAATGACGCGGGTGCCGGTAGCAGCCCCAAGAAGAAACACGTGAACAATCTCGCTGACCTGAAGTTCGGCAAGAATGAATTGCAGCAATAACCAACCACCGACAATAATGGCTAACCAAACTATTGCATACCATAGCCAATCGAGGTGTTTTTGACGGTGAAAATCGACTTCCTTCACGACCTTCGGTCCTCTTCGGCAAAACCATCGGGCATTAACAAAGTTATCTTTGACGATATTGAGCCCTTTACTCAAGCGTTTGGTTAAGCGACTGCTGCGCAGCAAATCAATAAGCCAGGATTGATATTCTTCTTCATCCGGTGCTTGTTCCATTTTAAATTTTTCTGACCAGGCTATAAGTGGTCTAAACAGGATCTGATCATAAAGAAAAATAACAATAACCATGGTTAAAATAGCATACCCTACCGCATGCAAATCACGCCGTTCGATAGCCAAGGCAATATAAGAGCCTACACCAGGTAAACGGATATCTTGATGAGCAACCGCAATTGCCTCTGATAAAACAACGAAAAACCAGCTTGCGGACATAGACATCATCATATTCCACAACAAGCTAGACATGGAAAAAGGGACTTCAACCTTCCAAAAACGCTGCCAGGCTGATAACTGAAACATAGCCGAAGCTTCTTTTAAATCATAAGGCAAGGTTTTTAACGACTGATAAAACCCAAACGTAATATTCCATACCTGCGCTGTAAAAATAGCAAAAATACAAGCGCACTCTGGCCCCAATAAGCTGCCAGGGAAGAGACGAATAAAACCAGTGATCGTAATAGATAGAAAGCTTAATACTGGCACAGACTGCAAAACATCGATTGCCGGAATAACAACTTGTTCCGCGCGCCTGTTTTTTGCAGCAAAGGTACCTACGATAAACGTGAAAAGAATAGATAAGGCCAGTGCAATAAACATACGTAACACTGTACGTAAAGCGTAAAAGGGTAATTTTGACGGCTCAAGTGAAATAGGTAGCGGCTCCCCCAATTGATACGGGCTCGCCATCTGTTTGCCTGCCCAACCAAGAAAAAATAATACAGAGAAAATAAGAATCAGGAGCAATAGATCCCAGCGGTTAATAAAGCGACTAACATTTTCGCGGTTGGCAAAGTAAAAACGACTGTTGCGCACAATGCCCCCCTCACTATATTGACTCTATTGAACCGAACTATACATTACCCAATCAAAAGGAATACCCGAATTTTGATTGACTATTTAAAGACTGGATTTTGCAAAAAATCCTATGCGACTTATTGAATAACCCTAAACCGTATAAAATACCATAAATACAGGTTTATCGGTATATAGTTCGACATTGTTAACCAATTAAAACTGAACATTTATTTTATTTCAGGGGAACTTTTTTCAACCAAATGTGTCTAATAAGTGAGCATTCCCCCGAGTGCTCTACTCTGCGTTCCCCTCTTTATGCAGAGTAGTGTCCGTACCGAATGCCGGACACCCGATTTCCCCGGCTTTCAGCCGGGGTTTTTTTGTGTTTTAAACCCGTCTACAATTAGAGAAAAATCTTTGCGAGAGAATACCGTGCGACCATTTAAGCGTTATGCCGTATTAACTATCCTTCTTTCCTGCTCGTTAACATGGGCTTCACCAGCGGCTGACAATACCCAGATGGCTGTATGGGTCAATGAAGCCATTGTCGCCACCTATACGTTCAATTATAAAAATTTTCTAGATCGACAACGAGAAATCGCCAAATATTTTACTGCCACAGGCTGGACGGCCTATAGTGCTGCACTCAATGCGTCTAAACTCCCTGATGCCGTGCAAAAAATTCTTATTTTGTCAGCGCAGTAGCAACGTTACCACCTGAAATAAAAGTGATAAATGCTGTGCAATGGCAAGCTGTCATGCCCTTACTCGTTGTTTATAGAAACCCTCAATACCAACAAAAGCAAAACTTGCGAGTTACCATCAATTTTAACCGGGCACCATCCGGACAAGGCGTACGAGGTTTTGCCATCAGTAGTCTGCAAGCTCAGGTGATAACCCCACCTTGCCAATGTCAGCAAGACATAGATAACACAGCTACAACAAGCGGTACCCAATCATCCCCAGGTGCACAATAATTAATAAGACGAGTAAGATAATAATTAAATTCAACTTACGGGGCATGGTAATATCAAGCGCGGCTTGTTCCGGATTATTGGGATTGTAAAATATGTCAATTTCTTCGTCTTTTTCAAAGGCGATCGCAGCACGGTAAGCAACTTTACGCGCGTATTTACTATTAGGGTTATTGTGTGCCGTGTCTAAAAAGAGGTATTCACCAATGAAATCCTTATCAAAAACCTGATAAGTATATTCTATTCTCGGCCACAGCTGGTGCCCTTCTCGAGTCCAGACAAACCGTGTTATACGTCCTTTGGTAATAAGCCAGAATTTGGTTTGTTGCAATAATTGTCGATCTCGCCAGAAATGTCCCAACAAAACAAGTAAAAAATTAACCAAAAAAGATCAAGCAGCCAATGCCAGGACACAAGCCAATTCGTCACGGATATTCCTATGAGCAATGATACTTTTATCCTAGAGCAAATACCCAAGTTAAGCAAAATATTCACTAGAGCGCTTGAGCGAAAAAAGTAGAGTTGATCGTTATTTTTAATCGCTATGTTCATTTTACAACACATAATGAAAGAACTATGCTTGACATGAGTGGTAATGGACTAGCTAACCGCTTATGCAGTTTAACTTCAGCGGAGGAAGTCATCATGCATAGACTATTTATTACCTTCATACTTATCATCAGCAGTAACCTGTCCTTTAACGCGCTCGCACAGCAATCAGGCGGAAGCGGTGGAGGAGACGATCTCAAAGGGGTTTGTGAATTGTCCGGTGGTAGCTGGACTGGTTCAGAAACAGGTAACTGGGCTTGCTGCTGGCCTGATTGGGGTTGCTATGGCTGTGTTGACGACAATTGCAAAATTAAATGTAACACGCAACGCTGTAAAGACGCGAATGGCATCGGTAGACCAAGCGCCCATGAAATATTGTTGCAAGGTATAGCGCCGGCAGGCATGAAAGCACCTATAGTTCCCAAAAGGCCAAAGGCGACTATAAAAACCCCATCAAGCTCAACACTGCGAAAAAACGCAGTAATTTTGTGAGTACGGCATAAAAAACACCCAAGGCTTTTTATGCCGTACAACGAAAGTCATCTTGAGAGGTCATCTTTAATGTCAGCGTCTGTTGACTGAACTGTTTTATTTAATTCTTTCGTTTGCCGTCGACGCATAATAAAGAGATAACTAACTACTACGGCGACGATAATTATACCAAGTGACCAAAACGGCCTGATAGCAAACCAGGCTATGGCCGTTGCAATCGACCAGAGAATAAAACCACAGACAAAAGCTATCAACCCCGTGCCAAATCCGACGATATTACCTAATATGGGTAGTACATCCGCTAACACAACCAGCGGCCTTAATAACAGGGAAAAACCAGCAACCATCGCAAGCAATGAAACTAAACGCAGTATCCAGGTAATAGTTCGATTTTCAACCAATGCATCATGAATCATTTGATCGGGTGATTCTTGTCCCGAAGCCAGAAGTATTACGTCTTGCCCTGCTTTAGCCATATACGGCTGCAACGTATTTCCTGTTTGCTGGGCAATAACACTCACTGTTTGAGGTAAAACTGCTGTTGCCTTGATACGTAGATCACCAATTTGCGGGTTTTGATAATCCTCTCCCCCATAGAGTTGATTATTTACATAATGTACTGGTTTATTGATTTTCTTTTGGAGGGCAGTAAGATTCACTTTGGAAAGATTAACAGGGGTTGTTCCACTAATTTCACTAATCAAGCTTGGTGGTAGGAAAAAATCTCCAACAGTGACTGTCTGCGCATATTGCTGTTGTGATTCAACAGGCATTGCCGCAGGATTTTGATGACCAGTCTGATCTTTAAACGACGAGCTATCAAGCAGTTTCTGCGACCAGACTTTTTTGTAATTATACGTTTTCGTTGTTTTTCTGAGCCACCCATCTGCGATTCAGTTTTTGTCTCTGTATATTCTTTCCATTGATACATCTCTACAGTTCTAGTCAGGCCGATGGCGTTTTCTCTAATGTTGAGGAAAGCATCCGTCAGAATATCGTTGGTGGTAGCTAAACCACTGAAATAGATAACGCGAAGATTATTTTTATTATCAATAGGTGCATTAGGTACAGAAATTAATACCCGTTGAGCTTCTACCAGCGATTGAGCCATGTGTAAACCATGGCCCTCATTCCAGAATGTCAGGACAAAAGAACCGATAATTAAGAGAATACCGGCAAAAATACCTACAAATGCATCTTTTATGCGGCTACCCCAAGAACGCGTACTGATTTCTTCTGTCATCCCCATCTCCCTGAGCAAACTCCATCGCTGCCTGAATGATATGTACCACGCTTTTCAACACGCAAAAAATATGCCTGAGGAGCCGCGAAACAACAGTGTCCCTTACTGGCTCCGCTTACTTAGAGATAGTCAAATTTAACTTACGCGGGTGTAAGAATTATGGCCAATAAAACGTGCTCCCAAGTTTGGTTGCTGATTGTTCACTGCTTGGTGAGCAACTACCCAAGTCGTATCGAGTGATTTCTTATTTGCAGCAATATTGCCAATGATACTTAGTGCTGAACCGCAATCAGGATAATCAATACTGATAGTGAACGCATTACCTGTCAGGTAACCAACCACAGGACGTTTTTGGCCAATTGCTTGCTGACATTCTTTCGAAGCAACAGCAGTAGTAAATACCGCACCTTCTTTAGCGACAGCTAATTCTAAAACAGACCCTTTTTCATTTTTAAAAATCATTGTATCTGCAGCAAAGCTAACTTGACTAACGACGGATAGACCCAGTATTGCCGCATAACCTAACTGTTTGAATAACATTCTTTACTCCCTTGTTAAAGCTGATGATAAGTGCGCAAGCAGCATAATGGATTATCAAATTATTTTCTATCTAATGACCAGGAAAATTATGGCGCTGCTAAACAATAAGATTAAAAATAGTCCATCCCAATGGTGGTTGGCATTTCTACTATCTTAATAATGATGTGTCATCCACTTGTCGTTATAACTCATCTCGGTATAATCATTCGCACCAACGCGCAGAAAAGAGGGAATTATATGATTGCAAAAACACCATTGCATGCTAATCACTTGGCACTTAGCGCTAAAATGGTTGATTTTCATGGCTGGGAAATGCCCCTGCATTATGGCTCACAACTGGAGGAGCACCATTACGTTCGTCAACATGCTGGCATGTTCGATGTGTCTCATATGACAGTTGTTGATGTACTAGGCGCAGGTGGCCGACAATTTTTGCGTAAATTGTTGACTAACGATGTCGACCAACTCGAGCATACCGGACGTGCACTTTACAGTTGTATGTGTAACGAGCATGGCGGGATCATTGATGATCTAATTGTTTATCAGCGCGCGTCTGATAATTATCGTGTAGTCTTGAACTCGGCAACCCGTTTACGTGATCTGGCCTGGATCCGCTCCAAAAGCGAAGGATTTTCCGTAGGTTTGCAAGAACGAAGTGAGCTCGCCATGCTGGCTGTTCAGGGTCCGGAAGCCATCGCCAAAATAATGACTGTTTTGACCCCTGCTCAAAGCGACGGTGTATCTACACTGACCAATTTCGAATGTGTTGATGTCGACAGCTGGTTTTTTGCCCGCACAGGCTACACTGGTGAAGACGGCTTTGAAATTATTCTGCCTCACGATGCAGCGATTAACCTCTGGCAGTCCCTGCTACAAATTGGCGTTAAACCCTGCGGTTTGGCTGCACGCGATACCTTAAGATTAGAAGCTGGCATGCTGCTGTATGGCCAAGATATGGATGAATCAATTACACCGTTGGAATCCGGTTTGGAATGGACTGTCAAATGGCTGCCAGAAGACCGTGATTTTATTGGCATGGGCGCTTTATTGTCACAAAAACAACAGGGCGTTAAGCGTAAAATGGTCGGCTTGATTATGCAAGATAAGGGTATTATGCGTACAGGCCAACGTATTGTAGTTGACGGACAGAGCGACGGAGTTATTACCAGTGGAACTTATTCACCCACCCTGGGAAAATCCATTGCACTGGCGCGCGTACCCGCAAACACCGGTGAACAAGTCCTGGTTGATATCCGCGGCAAATTAATTCCTGCGGCGGTTGGTAAGCCAAGATTTGTTAAGCGCGGAAAAGTATTGTAGAAAGGTTTACTTCATAGCTGGGTTTATAATTTAAGAATAATAACGAGGAAAGGATAATGACAGATTTAAAATTTACCCGCACCCATGAATGGTTAAAAAGTGGCGGGGACGAATATACTATCGGTATTACTGAACATGCTCAACAGCTACTTGGTGATATGGTCTTTGTAGAGCTTCCCGAAACAGGCGATGAATTTAAAGCAGGCGATGAATTGGGCGTCGTCGAATCTGTAAAAGCAGCCTCTGATTTCTATGCGCCAATAAGTGGTGTAGTAGTGGCTATTAATCAAGAGGTGAGTGCTAATCCAGCGCTGGTTAACAGCGACCCCTATGGAGCTGGTTGGTTAGTCAAATTAAAAGCCCATAATCCATCTGAATTAAATGAATTATTAAATGCCGAACAATATCAAAATGAGATAGCAGAGGATCACTAATAATGCCTTATATTCCACACACTGACGAAGATACGCAAGCCATGTTGGCGAGCATAGGAGCCAAACAAACACAAGATTTGTTTGATGAAATTCCCTCGTCTTTGCTCTATGGCGAACTAAAAAACATACCTACCGGCCTCAGTGAAATGGCGATGCTAAAAGAAGCGCAACGTTTAGCAGATAAAAACCAAAATGGTATTTGTTTTATTGGTGCAGGCAGCTATGAGCATCATATCCCGGCTGCTGTGTGGGATATTGCATCACGCGGTGAATTTCTAACTGCTTATACTCCTTATCAGGCAGAAGCCAGTCAAGGCACCTTGCAGTTACTGTATGAATACCAAACCATGATGGCTGAATTAACAGGCATGGATGTCGCTAATGCATCTATGTACGATGGTGCTACTGCGCTCGCTGAAGCTGTTTTAATGGCAGTACGCGCGAATAAACGCAGTAAAACCAATCGCGTTCTAGTCGCCAGTACTGTTCACCCCTTATACCGTGAAACGCTGGAAACAGTGGTGCGTACACAACATATTGAAATCATCACACTACCTTTTGATGAAAAAGAAGGGATCACGGCTTTATCCGCATTGGACAAATATCAAGGCGAAGATATTACGGCCTTAATCATTGCCCAGCCCAATTTTTTTGGGTGCCTGGAACAAGTAGATGCAATGAGTGATTGGGCACATGCTAATCACACCATTAGCATTGCCTGCGTCAATCCAGTGTCTCTTGCCCTCTTAAAACCACCCGGACAATGGGGTACTCGTGGTGTCGATATTGTTTGTGGTGAAGGGCAACCTTTTGGTTCGCCACTCGCCTCGGGAGGACCTTATTTTGGCTTTTTTAGTACACGCATGGAACACGTTCGTCAAATGCCAGGGCGTCTAATAGGTCGTACTCTCGATAAAGACGGTAAAACGGGCTTCAGTCTTACCCTGCAGGCTCGCGAACAACATATAAGACGGGGTAAAGCAACTTCCAATATCTGTACCAATCAAGGCTTGCTAGTCACTGCAGCAACTATTCATATGAGTCTTCTTGGTGCTAACGGCATGCAACAGGTTGCACGTCAATGCCATCATAATACTCAAATTTTGGTCGCGGCACTGAGCCAAATTGAGGGCGTAGAAAAAGTATTTTCAGCACCCTGTTTTCATGAAACGCTGCTACGTTTTAATCAACCGGTTTCCTCGGTACTCCAACAGTTACATGATGCGGGTATTGCTGGTGGTTATCCCGTGGAATCTCATTATCCGGGATTAAAAAATACTTTGCTGGTTTGTGCGACAGAGCTGCGTACAGATGAGGAAATTGCTCATTATGCCAATTCACTCAAACAAATTATGTCGAAGCGAGGCAGTTAATGTTTATTGTACAGCTAACCTATAAAGCAGCGATAAGTGAAGTCGATAAGTATTTGCAAGCACACCGCGAATTTCTTGATTACCATTACAAGCAAGGTTTACTTCTGGCTTCTGGACCAATGAAACCGCGTACAGGAGGTATTCTTATCGCTACAACCAAAGACAAAGCTCGTTTAGAATCCATGTTACAACAAGACCCTTATTACCTTGCTGAAATTGCAGATTACCAGATTATTGAATTTACTCCTGTAAAACATCGTGAGGAACTCAAAGACCTCATTCAAGAAACGGAAGGCAAATTATGTTAATCTTTGAACGCTCTAAAGCTACCCGTCAGGCAATCGCTCAGGCACCCCAAGGCGCTGAACAGCAATTTGCTATTCCAGCTAATTTTTTACGCCAAACGCCACCGCGTCTACCGGCCTGTTCTGAGTTACAGGTGGTACGCCACTATACCCGTTTGTCACAGAAAAATTTTTGCTATTGATACCAATTTTACCCCTTGGGTTCCTGTACGATGAAATACAACCCTCGCGGTGTACATAAAGCTGCGTCTATTTCAGGATTCAGTAATCGCCACCCGCTAGCCCCAGAGCAAAACAGCCAAGGCTTCCTGCAAGCACTTTATGAATTACAAAGCTATCTGACCGAAATTACTGGGATGGCCGGCGTCTCTTTAACACCAATGGCCGGCTCACAAGGAGAGTTTGCTGGTGTTGCAATGATTAAAGCCTATCATCAGTCCCGTGGCGATACGATACGTGATGAGATCCTTATCCCTGATGCAGCGCACGGTACTAATCCCGCTTCGGCAGTCATGTGTGGTTTTAAAGTGGTTGAAATTCCTACAGCAAAAGATGGTGATATCGATCTGGAGCAGTTGCGCTGTAAAGTAGGTCCCAAAACGGCTGGCATTATGTTAACCAATCCTTCCACGCTAGGTTTGTTTATGCGCCAGATTAAAGAAATTGCTGAAATTGTGCATCAAGCCGGTGGGTTACTCTATTATGACGGTGCCAACCTGAATGCTATTTTGGGTAAAGTAAGACCTGGTGATATGGGTTTTGATGTCATGCATTTAAACTTGCATAAAACATTCGCCAACTCCCCACGGCGGCGGCGGACCGGGAGCAGGCCCTGTAGCAGTCGGCAAACGCCTACTTCCTTATTTACCACTTCCTGTTGTAATAAAAGAAAAAGAGGTCTACCGTTGGGCAACGAGAACTGACTACCCGCAAAGTATTGGTCGCTTATCCTGTTTTATGGGTAATGCTGCTATTTTATTACGAGCCTATTTTTATACTCGTGTTCTTGGTAAAGAAGGCTTATTGCGAGTATCTGAATTTGCTACTCTCAATGCCAACTACCTACTTACACAACTCACCAAGGCCGGTTTTAAGCCTGCTTATCAGAGCAGACGTGCTTCTCATGAATTTATTCTGACTCTTAGTCAGGAGAAAAAAGAGTTCGGTGTCACAGCAATGGATTTGGCTAAACGGTTATTAGACTATGGTTTCCATGCACCAACAACCTATTTCCCTTTGTTAGTACCGGAATGTTTGTTGATTGAACCAACTGAAACAGAATGCAAAGAAGAACTGGATGGCTTTATCAGTGCCATGCAAGCTATTCGTCATGAAGCACAAACAAATCCAGACTTATTAAGAGATGCACCTTATAGTCTACCTGTTAAACGCTTGGACGATGTGAAGGCAGCACGGGAACTGGATTTGAATTATTATGGCCATCATGAGTCATAGCGAGAATTAAGTTTATCCAATTCACATAAAGGCTGATTCTAAACTCTGTTGTGAAAATCAGCCTTTAGATTTTCGCCCTGTAACGGTATTTAAAAAATTATTCACTACAAATCTCAATAAGAGCTATTTAATTGATTATACTTAAAATACGGTCCTAGTAATAAGTTATTAACTTGACTCAACAACTGACCCCAACATTATTTGCACGCCAAGAAATCTATGATACAACAGGTTCCGTTTGCGCCTATGAACTTCTTTATCGTGATGGAGAGAGCTTACAGGCTAATATCGATCCACTGGATAATCTGGCAGGAGACAATGCGACCTCCTTTGTTCTGTCTCATCTTTTTACTAATCTGGGTTTGGATTCAGTAATCGGTAACCTTTCTGCCTATATCAATTTTACTCGCAACCATCTTTTACAAAAAATTCCACTTTTATTGCCGCAAAATAGAGTTGTCATTGAATTATTGGAGCATACAATTATTGACGAGCCGCTCCTGGAAAGTATCAAATTACTGATTAAAGAGGGATTCAAATTTGCTCTTGATGACTTCGTTTTTCGTGAAGATCTAATCCCTTTAATTAACTTGGTTCAGATAATAAAAATCGATGTACTTAATTTAAGTGAGAATGAGATCAAAAAACAATTAGCCTTGCTTAAAGATTTCAAAGGTCGATTCGTAGCTGAAAAGATTGAAAATAGAAAACAATTATTACTATGTAAAACTTGGCTTTCATTATTTCCAAGGCTTTTTCTCAATTTTCCAAGTCCGATCCAAGGGCAGGAATTATCAGAAAGCAAAGCTTATTTACTAAAATTATTGACTGAACTGCATCACCCTGATGTGAAAATAGAACGCGTAGAAGAAATCATTCTGCAGATCCCTAAACTGAGTTATCGCATTCTCCGTCTTGCTAATTCTCCAGCAATGTACATAGGAAAAAAGATTGAATCCTTACTCGAGGCTATTCAGCAACTCGGTCTCGTGCAAATACGCAATTGGATCAGTTTGATTTTAGTATCAAGTTTGGATGAGGTTACTTATGATTTGTTGGAGCGCACTCTAATTCGCGCTAAAATGTGTCAAATATTAGCTCGCTCTTCAGGATTAGTGAATTCGCAGCAAGCTTATACTGTAGGAATGTTCTCCGCACTCGACACTATTTTAAATGAACCCATGGCTTCCTTACTAAGTAAAATTCAACTCAGTGAAGAACTCAATGACGCGTTACTACACAAAAGAGGAATTCTCGGTCAACTACTCTCGCTGACTCAACATTATGAACAAGCTCGCTTTGATCTACTCGATTACACCACCTTTACAACACAGGACTATAGTCAAGCTTATTTAAAAGGAATTGACTATGCCAATACCGTAATGGACGTTTTACGTTAAAAAATAATCGCCATGTCTTTTCTACTCTCTTTCAAACCCTTTTGAAATGAATAAAAAAACAACTGATGATTAAAAATGACCCAAGCCTGCTAAAGGTAACTAATTGTTTTTAAAATAAATAGAAAATACTTTGCGTCAGAAAAAAATAAGTTATAACAGACTTACCTGTATCAGGGACTGACGGGTATGAAAAAGGGGCGCGGCTTATCGACTAGACGGCTGCTAAAACAATTTTTTCATGGAGTGAAAAGTGAACAGTAAAGTGTTTTCACAACGATTTAACCGTGAGTTATCATTGCTAGGTTTTCCCGAGGAATTGGCAGAAAAACCAAAGCGGTAGCAAAGGTGTTTGGCGTCACCCGCCATTTGGCCAATGCAATGATTTTTGGTCATCTATTACCACCTGCGGAGCAACTGGATAAAATTGCTGAAGTTCTAGAGGTTTGCCCAAAATGGCTGAGTGGTGTTACCGACAGAAAAAAGCTTATCCTGGGCGCGAAACAGAAACAGGTGGGCGCGAAACAGAAAGCGTGTAGTCTCATCGCGCTTCAGTTATAATTACCACTTGTTCGGCTAACTTGTGATATCAGAATAGAATCCGATATCACAAGTTATAATCTACATCCAAAGGCTATTTAACATCATGGAATGCTTAACTTACTGCATTGCCAATTCAATTGATTTGACCCGCTTAGATCATTACATTAAAACCAACTTGGTTGGTTATAGTTCTAATAAAACTCGCGACATATTAAAGCTTAGTCATAACAATAATAACAAACATATAGTCTTCGTTTTTAAAAATGGTTCCGTGGTTTCCTGGGGAATCAAACGCCACCAGATCGATACTTATCTCAATATCGTCAAAATGTTTGGTGAAAAACCCGTTCCTTTTTTAGTGCGAGATGAATTCAGTTATAAAATCGGTGATAAAACAGCCATTGAACCCCATGATTTTTTGATGTGGATTGTTTAATAATAGATGCTGATAGTGATGAGCTAAAATTAAGTTTGTCTTATGGGTTTTCCCAATCAGCAAAACTGCAGTATTTTGAAACCATTATTGAAGCACTGATTGAGAAATACAATCCAATGATTCAAAGCCTTTCAAATAAGGGGAAAATGCCGATAAGCCGTAGTCAAATAATCCAGGTTATCGGAGAAATTCTAGGCGCAAAGAGCGAAACCAATTTAATTTCTAACTTCCTTTACCATCCTAAATATTTCTGGCAACATCCGACGCTCGAAGAATATTACATCATGCTGGAGCGTTATTTACATATTCAACGCCGCGTTAATGCAATTAATCATCGTTTAGATACCTTGAATGAAATTTTTGATATGTTTAACGATTATCTTGAAAATCGCCATTCTCATACGTTAGAAATTATCATTATTATTTTAATTACAATTGAAATTGTCCTTGCCGTTCTTAATATCCACGTCTGATTCACTCACATTAAAAAACTGAAAACAGTAATTTCGCTATCTCAAGATAGTAGAAATACCAACAAACCCTAGCAACTCTCCCTTATCTTTTGTAGGATCTTCTTTTGCCTCAAGCAAAGCGACCATGACTACCTTAAAATCCCATCTGCTAGAAGGTACCTCGCTGAAAAAAGAATTTTTAGCCGGAGCAACTACCTTTTTAACAATGGTTTACATTGCCTTTGTGAACCCAAGCATCTTACAACATACCGGTATGGATCAAGGTGCAGTTTTTACTGCGACCTGCCTAGTAACCGCTTTTGCTTGTGGTCTGACTGGTCTCCTGGCTAATACTCCCATAGGAGTAGCGCCTGGAATGGCTCTTAATATTTACTTTTCCTACAGTGTTGTTCAGGGACTAGGCGTAGATTGGCAACACGCTTTAGCTATGGTGTTTATCTCGGGAGTCATGTTCCTTTTTATTAGTCTGACCCGTTTACGACGTCTCCTGATTGAAGCCATTCCTCACAATTTGCAAATTGCTATTTTAATCGGGATTAGTTTACTGATTGCCTTAATTGCCTTGAAATCTAACCAGATTATTATTAGCAATCAATACACTTTAATGCATCTAGGTGATATTAGCCGCCCGCAAAGTGGACTTTTCTTTGCTGGTTTTTTATTAATTTTGGTATTGGATTATTACCGTGTTCCTGCAGCAATTATTTTAGGCATCCTTTGCATTAGCATTCTAAGTTTGCTGCTAGGATTGACCTCTTGGCAGGGTTTGGTTGCGTTACCCCCTTCCATAGCACCAACTTTCTTGAAACTCGATTTTTCAGGGTTAATGAATGTAACAGCACTCAAATCAATTTTTGCCTTTTTTCTCATTGCTGTATTTGATGCAACGGGGACTTTAATTGGTTTACTGAATCCATCAATCTTTAAACAGCAACCAGATTATCAACATCGTCTCAGCAAAAGTTTAACTGCTGATGCAACGGCCTCCATGGCAGCAGGATTGCTAGGTTCTGCCAGCACGTCGCCTTTTATTGAATCAGCAGCAGGCATTGAAGCAGGCGGCCGCACAGGATTGACCGCCTTGGTGATTGCTGCAGGATTTATTTTAATGTTGTTTTTCTTTCCATTGGCAACAATGATTCCCAGCTATGCTGTAGGCCCCGCATTGCTTTATGTAGCCTGTTGTATGATGAAGCATTTGGGCGAATTAAAACTTACTGATTTCAGTGAAACAGCCCCCTGCATGATTACCATGATGATGATACCGTTTACAGCATCAATTGCCGATGGCATAGGAGGTGGAATCATTCTGTATACTCTACTTAAATTATTTACGCGCCAGCCGGTGAATCACTTATTAATTATTTTAAGTGTGGTGTTTGTGATCTTTTTTATGATTAGTTAAAAAACCTTGTGTCTGATCCAGTCAACGATAAGATCTGATGTTTTTTGTAACATACCCCAACTAACACCAGCAATTACTAAAAGTACTCCTATCAATTACAATGGAGTAACCAATGTCCATAAACTGCTTCCCAGAAAAATAACCCTGTTATTAGGACAATTTAAAAATCTGACAAAATGTGCGATAACTTATTTTATTATCCAGAAATCATGTTGATCTGTAATAATCATGTAAGTGACACACAACTAAAATCTATTGATGACCTGGCTACTTTATGCCGTGCAGCCGATGGCGGAGTGCCTCCACTCTATCGTCATTTACTCATTGAAAAAAGAGCCACAGACAATAATGTCTTCTATTATCAAGATAGTAATCTAGTGGGTTTTTTGAGTGTTTACTTTTTCTATCAAGATGCCTGTGAAGTAAGTATTATCGTTGATCCCACTCACCGCCGGCAGGGTATTGCTACACAAATGCTACAAAGCATCATGCCTTTATTACTTGCAAAGCAAATTAACACAGTCATTTTTTCCACACCAGCAGAACTTAATGATAAATGGTTATCCAAACTTGGTTTTCATTATCAAAGCAGTGAATACCATATGCAAAGACAGAGTTATGAACCTATTTTAATTACCCGCCATAACCTTACTATACGACCAGCAACCGTAGCAGATATTCCCATTTTATCGGTGATTGATGAGGCTTGCTTCGAAGCGGCCAAACAAACTGACATGGCTGCACGTTTTAACAGTCTGTTAGAGGATGCTAATTACATCATCTTCCTCGCCTCACATCAGGAAAAGCCTGTTGGTAAGGCACATTTTCGTTGGCAATCAGATGACGTTATTTTGTCTGATATAGCGATCTTGCCTGCTTATCAAGGCCAAGGTTGGGGTAGTGAATTGTTAACCTGGTGCATTAATAATGCCCTCTCTCACGGAAAAACTAACTTGGTACTCGATGTTGAAACCTCTAATCACAATGCTCTCAACCTTTATACACGTCATGGTTTTAAAACCAAAGATGCGAATGATTATTGGACTATTTCAATTGATAAGTTGCGTACGCTTTCCTAGTCATGCTAGTTTAAATAAGTTTTTTAACATGGATAAATTTCCACGACGGGCTACTGCTTCATGAAGAAATTATTGACTGTATTTTTAGCTCTTTTTGCTCAATTTGCTGTATTCAGTAGCGCCTCTGCAAAAAGCGAAACCATCGCTCCTGATACCATTATCAAAGAACATCTACGGCAGTATGGGCCACAAGAAATGTTTTCCGCTATCCAGGTTTCCATTAAAGTGCAGGATAAAATCAGTACTTATACAGCGGGCAACCGCTCGCTTGAACCAGGCAGTAAAGCTATCAGCGCAGACGATCTCTTTGATATTGGCAGTATTACTAAATCTTTTACAGCGGCTATTGCAGTGATGGCTGAAAGTGAAGGGAAATTTAAACTCGAAAATGGGCTCAATCATTATCTTCCTGATTATCCCCATTGGGGCCAATTAAGTTTGAGCGGCTTGCTTAATATGAGTACCGGCATTCCCAACTATTCCGACGCACCTCGTATGAATTATTTAATGAGTAAAAATCTGCGGCAATATTGGAATCAGTCAGACCTAATTAATTTAGTTTACTCGAAACAATTGAATCCCCCACTCAAACCCGGCTATTTTTATAGCAATACCGGCTATGTTTTAATGGATATAATTCTTAGCAAAGCCTATAAGACCAGTTTTAAAAACTTATTGAGCAGTAAAATTCTCACTCCGCTAAAATTGCAAAATACTTTTTATCCTCTTCCTGATTATCCAGTAGAGGTACTGCAACGCCTGGTAAGAGGGTATTCTTATAATGTTTATGATAATCCTGAATTGCTGGGAAAAGATGTTACTGAGAATAATCTAAGTTGGGCTGGCGCTGCAGGAGCTCTGGTTGCTAATAGTGAAGATGTTATTCATTGGATAGAGCATTTGTTTATTGATGACCAATTGCTCACCTCGGCACAAAAAGGAAAATGCAAACCCTCATCGCTATCCCGACAGGTTCCCCACTGGCTAAAACGAATGCAGAAACCCCACAGGGTTTTGGTTTAGGCATTGTACAAGTTTATGATAGTAAAATAGGTCATTACTGGCGCTATGAGGGACAAACCTTAGGTTATCGCGCTTTGTATATCTATGTGCCCTGTAATCAGGTTATTATTAGCGCTTTATTTAATAGTGCTACTAACGGTGAAAACGATCACGCCCATTTGCTGGTCGAAGCGCTTTATCAACAAGTTCTTAAGCAAGATCATAAGTTGGTTTGTAAATAAAGCATTCAATCACGAAAAAGCTGAGGATTCGCCTTGACAGATTTTCTGTCGTCCCTTTAGTATTGCGTTTTATTGCGACAGGACGGCGCTAAGTGGATATGGGCTAAGAGGATATGGAATGAAAAAACGGGTTGTTATCACTGGGATGGAGATCATTTCCTCCATCGGGAACGGGCTTGAATCCTTCTGGGAAGCTGCAACGAATAGTCGATGTGGTATCAAGCGTATTCAATGCTACGATCCAACCCCTTATCCTACTCAAATTGGCGGTGAAATTACCGATCTGTCATTAGCTCATCTCCCAGAATTTGATAAAAGCAAGCGCTACCCACGTGTTGCACAATATGCACTTTATTGTGCTCATCATGCCATTGAGCGCTCTGGTTTAACCCCAACTGAACTGCAACAAGCAGCTACCTATATAGGTACCAGCTTGGGTGGAACACCGGAATTAGAAGCAGCCTATCAAGCTTTTTATAGTGAAGGATGGAAAAAATTCCTGCCTTAAGTGTCATTCGTGGCATGCCGAACTCTGTCGCTAATCATGTTGCCATCGCCTTTGGCCTTGGTGGACCTAATTCCACCATCTCCAATGCTTGTGTCTCCTCTGCGGAAGCAATAGGCAACGCTTATCATCAAATCGCTAATGGGCGCCTCACGCTTGCCCTTTGTGGCGGGACCGAATCTTTGCTATGGGAAACCATTATGGCTGCCTGGTGCAAACTTCGCGTCATGTCAACCCAAAATGAAAATCCTGCTTTGGCTAGTCGCCCTTTTGATAAAAATCGTGATGGTATGGTCATGGCTGATGGAGCAGGCATTTTAATTGTGGAAGAATTAGAGCACGCCAAAGCCCGTGGTGCCAAAATTTATGCGGAAATCATTGGATTCGGTGCAAGTTGCGATGCCTATCATGTCACTGCACCGACTGTGCAAGGGCAAATTCGCGCTATTCAAACAGCCTTGGATGATGCAAAACTGGCTGTAGGTGACGTGCAATACATTAATGCTCACGGTACCGGTACTCAACTCAATGATGTTACTGAAACAGAAACCATCAAAACTGTATTTGGCAATCGCGCCTACGAAATACCCGTCACAGCACAAAAGGCCATGACTGGTCATGCTATTGGAGCTGCAGGGGCAATGGAAATCATCGCTACCGTGTTAAGTTTACAACATGATACTCTCTTACCAACAATTAACCTGCACGAGCCTGATCCTGTTTGCGATTTGGATTATGTGGCTAATCATGCACGTGAGAAACGCATTGATATTGCCCTATCCAATCACTTTGCTTTTGGTGGCGCTAACGCAGCTTTGTTATTACGTCGATATTAACAAACCAATTTGAACAAAAATAATCTTTTTCTATTGAGGAACTACAATATTAATCTGAAACATGATTCGCAACTGAAGCCGCATCGGAGTATAATCGGACTATTTGGCATAAGTATAAGGCCCATTAATGAATGCTTCGTTGTATGAGATAGCTAATTTAGTCCAAGGTGTTGTAGTTGGTGATGAAAAAATTATTATTACCTCTCTCGCCCCAATCAATAATATTACTGCTGGCTCACTGGTTTTTGCAGATAGTGATGATAATTTCCAACTCGCTGAAAAATCAGATGCCGCAGCCATTTTAGTAAATGGCCAATATAGGAGTGAAAGTAAAGCTCTTATTCGCGTATCACATCCTTTTAAAGCCTTTATTCACTTATTAAATCATTTCCATCCCCCGAGAAAAGCAACCCCTGGTGTACATCCTACAGCGGTTATCGCGCAAGATGTCCTCTTGGGCAAAAATGTCTCTATTGGTCCCTATGTATCCATTGAATCAGGATCTGTAATTGGAGATAACACGGTTATTAAAGGCCATGTCAATATTGGCTATGACGTAATCATCGGTACCGATACTACCATACACCCACAGGTAACCATTTATCACCAATGCCAAATTGGCTCCCGTGTGTCTATCCATGCCTCAGCAGTGATTGGTTCTGATGGCTTTGGCTATACGTTTACTGACGGCCAACATTTAAAAGTACCTCATATAGGCCGAGTAATTATTGAAGATGATGTTGAAATTGGTGCCAATACAGTGATAGATCGAGCTACACTGGACGCAACGGTCATTGGAGCAGGGACAAAAATTGATAATTTGGTGCAAGTCGCACACTCAGTAAAACTGGGCCAACATAATATTCTTTGCGCCTTTACCGGCATAGCAGGAAGTACAACCAGTGGTAATCACGTCATTTTTGCAGCTAACGTGGGAGTTAGTGATCATGTCCGGATTGATGATGGTGTGATTCTAGGCGCTCGTGCTGGTGTACCGCCCAAAAAACATTTAAAGCAAGGTAATATCTATTTAGGGAATCCCGCTCGGCCTAAAGATAAAGCCATTGAACAGGAACTATCTGTAACCCGTATTCCTATAATGCGCAAAAATTTGAAAGGGTTAGGTGAGAAAGTTGCAGAATTGAACGCACGCCTGGATCAGTACGAGGCACAAGAATAATATGGTCTCCCCCTTAATTTTGGTAGATGGCTCGTCTTATTTCTTTCGCGCCTTTCATGCATTACCGCCACTTACCAATTCTAAAGGACAACCTACTGGTGCCATCTATGGTGTTGCCAATATGGTTAAACGATTGATCAAAGACTATCAGCCCCAGCAAATCGCTGTTGTCTTTGATGCTAAAGGTAAAACGTTTAGGGATGAATGGTATCCAGACTATAAAGCTCACCGTCCACCCATGCCTAAGGAATTAAGCGATCAATTTAAGCCCATGATTGATCTGCTACAAGCGATGGGTTTGCCTTTGCTGATTATCGAGGGCGTTGAAGCAGATGATGTGATTGGCACTCTCGCCCACAGGGCCGTCGAACAAAATCTCAATGTCTTGATCTCGACTGGCGATAAGGATATGGCCCAGTTAGTTAACGAGCAGGTCACTCTTATCAATACAATGAGCAATCAACTGCTGAATATCGACGGCGTCAAAGAGAAATTTGGCGTAAGCCCGCAGCAGATTATTGATTATCTGACTTTAGTTGGTGACAGTGTAGATAACATACCAGGGGTCACTAAATGCGGTCCTAAAACTGCAGCCAAATGGCTACAGGAATATGAAACATTGGACAATTTAATTGTTGCAGCAGATAAAATTAGTGGCAAAATCGGAGAGTATTTGCGCTCGAGTCTTGCTCATTTACCTCTATCTAAAAAACTGGTCACCATCAAAACAGATGTGGAATTGCCATTAACTCTCTCTGATCTGAGCCCTAAGGAAGCCGACAGAGAGCAATTAATTGCACTTGTCAAAGAGTTGGAATTTAAAACCTGGTTAAAAGAACTTTTAGGGCAAGAGGAACAATTACAATAATCCAGTCCAGCACCCACACTGA
>NZ_CALJ01000036.1 GCF_000308315.1 Legionella tunisiensis
CCGTACTCGGAGTACGAACAACTCTTTTATGCGACTTTTTAGTATCTCTGTGTCGCAATAATTATAAGCCAGCGTGCCTTCAAGAAGTTTTTCAACATATCTTTCAATTTCTTCTGAAACTACTTCATATGGTATTAAATTAATGAGCGCACTATCTATTTTATCTAATATAGATAGGAAGTTGGTATTCTGAGCTTCAAAGATTTCATTACTTAACTGAATTTGCCTCTCTGTTACAACCTTGTTTAAAGATTCTATGAGTCTGTATAGAGCACCATAAGCTGGCTCCATATGAATATCTCTAAATACGTTTTCAGCCTCGGTGCGTTCGTTGTTGTTCGCAAAAATTATGCGCCCTCTGGTTTCTTTGCCGGCTCTCCCGACACGCCCTACAATATTCTTAATGCTTCTTTTTCAATAGAGCGTAGGCTTTTTCCATCGTAGCGTTTTATCGTATGAACCACCAGAGTTCTGATGGGTAAATTGACGCCCTCTGCAAGCGTACTCGTACAGATAAGTATATCCACTGCTCTATTCTGAATGGCGTTTTCCATTTCTCTACGGATTTCTTGGGGTAGGTCTCCATGATGAAACCCGATTCCGTATTTCAAGAGCTGTGAGAGAGAATAGGTTATGCCAAATTGGAATGCTATATACTCAACTAAATCAGGCAATTCCCGTGCTACACTTGGAGAGTACTGTGCAACAGGAGTGTTATTTAAACACAATTCGATCAATTTATTGGCTAGGCTCACTACATGGTTTTTCTGAGTAGTAAATAATGCTACTGCCCCATTTCTTCTTGCTTTTAAGGCAGCCGCGCAAGCCAGTGTGGTATAGGAGTCGCGTTCCTTAGTTATGTTTCTACGATTTGTAACACGGTTAACATATTGAAGATCCGCTTTGACAAGGAAACTACGAAGAAAATAGCTGCGCGGACGTTCGTAGATGGTATTGAAGTCTAGTTGCCAAGAATCCGTCCCCTGTGAAACCATAAATGCGAAATCTATCTCAACCGGCTTGTAATCAGATTTGGATAGATGTTCCGGTGTTCCCCCAAGCCATTGATGTATGTTGTCTACGTTTGGCAAAATTGCCGAAATGAAAATAATTTTTTGTCCTTTCGTCCGAGCCTTTTAATTTTGTTAGAAGTAACTCGTATTGTAATCCTCGGCTGGTATCATCTATTAAGTGACCTTCATCACAAATAATCGTGCCAAATATATTTTCTAACCCAGAATGATTTTGAGCTAGTGCCATAAATTTTTCAGGTGTGATAATTAGCACATCGGCAGATTCTGCAGTCACCTTTTCTGAGCGCATGGGGATATTGCCACCATGGCTTGCTATTACAGTAACCCCTGCGCTTTCAAGGCGTCTTGAAACACCTTCTTTTATCTCTGAAGCAAGAGCACGAAACGGAACTAGAAAAAGAACTTTTTCCCTCTACTTTTAACTTCATGATAGATTAGAATTTCGCATAGAGAAGTTTTGCCTGCAGAGGTAGGCATTTGCAGGCTATAAACTTTGTCTTCATCATCTAATATACCGCTTTTTATCGCTGTCATCTGAGAAGGAAAAAGTTCCCAAAGTGGGAATGCATCTGAGTTAATAAGAAAAACCTTCCATATGTCTTGGTTGAAATTTGCGGCGTTTTCTCTAAGATTGTCCCATATATTAAATTCTTGAAACCGAGTGAGGCAATCTACTGTTAATTTTGACGCAATAAATAATCTCGGATCATCAATTAGGCCTTGGTGCTGTTTTGAAATAAAGTGTAATTTTATATTATTAAACTGAGCAACATTAGAAGTACCTAACCAAATACTAAACTTGTTTTCTAATTCATTAGAATTATTAAACTTTCGGTTTAATAAGCCGTATAAAAATCTTTCCTCTATAGATACAAATCTGCAACTTATTTGCTTTACAACAAATGTTGCAGTGGCGGGGAAGCCAGCTAAATAAAAAGTGGCAGCACAATATAGCAGATTTATCGACTTATCAATTCCAGTAAGATATTTTGACGCAGCGCTACGGGAATATATCAACAGAGTTTTAGCCAACTCCGAAAGATTGCGTTTTCTATCATCGGAATCCTTTGTTCTAAGAACATCAAATACTGTAGACAAAACAGCTATATATAGATCATCACTGCGTAGCCTCACTTGATATTCTGCCCATAAATCTTGGGAAATGCCGAATTCGGCTGCGCTTTCCCATGATTCAATCTCTGCCATCATGTTGCGTAGTTGGCTAATCAAAGCTCACCTCGCTTACTGCTCTAAAGAAGATTTGTTCATACAACTGTTTAAGATTAGGTATACCAATTACAATAACTTCAAACTCCTCATTTTGCTCTGGTAGTGCTAGAGATTTTTGAAGTTCTTGATCTAGAAAATTGCGGTCAATTACTGCAACCGCTCTATAATTTTTCTTGAACTCTATGTCGAGAAGGTCGTCTGTAAAGCGTTTTATATAAGCAATTGACTCTGGACTTTCTTCATCGATAGCTTTTTCTTTCAGCCAAACCAGTGTTCTTGCTAATCTTCCAGTTTTATCCGAACAGTATCCCTCAATACTTTTTTCAATAGGGGAGAACTTTGACTGAGTAGATTTCACTTTTGCCTCGGCACAAATAACGAAATCGTTTTTTGAAGCTCGGTCTTTAAACTCTCTATGCAATATAACTACATCAGAATGTGGCGCAGCTTTTGTTCTATCTTGCTTATATTGCCATTTCATTAGTTTTTCGATTGCCTCATTTCTCTCACTGCCCAGATAAAATAATGTTAGTATCTCACCAAAGTCTCCGGCCATTACGCTGCCTGGATCAGGCAATTTATTCTTCAATATTTCAGATGCTGACAATCCTGTTTCATTAACTCTCGCTTCCAAATCCTTTTTGGAAATATAACAATAAGGTATTGATTTGGATAAAAATCGCACAATATGTGCGTGTTTGCTATCATCTAGAATGTGAGTTCGAACTGAAATAGCGCCATCAGGTTGCTGATTATCTATGAACCAGGATGTAATATTTTCCATATCTGTGGCCGACATTCAGCATCTCTCGCTTCATTTTATGTTTGTAATGCAAATGGGGTAAGGGTCAGAACTTGAATTTTGTATTCAACAATCAAAATTCAAGCCTTGACCCGTTGGTCACATAGTTTCGTAGCTATAACACCATAGTTCACATTTTCAAATGTATATTATTATCTATTCACTAAAAAATCTTTTGAGAATTTGAGAAATTCATTATTTGCTTCTTCTATACAATTTTGCCATTCATTAGGAAAATTTAGTAATTTATAGCCAAGTGCGGAATGAAAATTAATTTGACTATTCT
>NZ_CALJ01000035.1 GCF_000308315.1 Legionella tunisiensis
TGAAAAAGTATTCCTGGACGAGTTGGATAAACGTGGTTTTACCATGTTAAATGACGTGGTTTGGGGTACCGTCAATTTACTCATTTATCAACAGGACTTGTTTCATCTATCAACAGCCGCAATAGTTAATACGGTTGCGGTTTCTTTGGTGTTTAATGTTGCGCTAGTAGTAACCCATTGGGCATTTGACGCAATAAAGCACCATAACCGGATCCAGGAATTAAAGACACAAAAAGAAAATCTGCCCCCTGATTCGCAAAAATTAGCAATCATTAATCGACAAATGGATATGTTACAGGACGAATGGGAAGCCCAATCAGCCTATTATGCCTTTAACTTCACCGCTGCTTGCTGTCAGGCCATTGGCTTTGGCGTGATTTTCTTGTTGTTTGGTGGTCTTTCCCTGACTTACGTTTTCAGTATGATGTTAGGTTCCGCTTTATATGCCACTGCCAATGAATTCAAAAGTTGTGCGCAAGCAAACCTGGCCATGCAACGGGAGTTATCAAACGGTAAACATCCAAATGATCCAACACATCAGGAACTACTCGAAGAATTAACCGTAGAATATCAGCACGCAAATACCAATTTCTGGAAAAATTTAGTCTACAATACGGCAGGACCGACTTTTGTCGTCACGGTAGCTGCAATATCCTGGCCCGCTGCTTTGCTAATTACAGCCGCATACATGACGTATCAATCAACGCATGCCAACAAACCAAGTCTTGCTGAAGCCAAAGAGGAAAAGCCTGGCATTTATCGTCTATTTACTCACCAGCCCAAGACCGACAATCATGATAGATTGACAGATGGAGTCTCTTTAAATGGGTATGGCACTTGTTAGAATCCCACTTTCGTAAGCGCTCGAAAGAGAGAACATGCCGATCAATCATGACAATTAATAAGGTTATTTGAACTGAAAAAATTGTATTACATTCCTTTGCTTATTTGTCTTTGTTTTCACGCATTGCTTCCAGAATATCAAGAAAGGGTTTGGTATCCGATCCAAGGCGGCCATCCCTGAGAATGTCTAATTCACGCGCAGTAATGGGTCCTTTGTTAAGGCCTTCTAATTTATCGATTATTTTTTTGCTGTACAAATCTTATCTTCGGCATTAAATTTTGATTTCCACCACATGATTGTATATTTGAGTTTTGCCAAAGGATGCGGATTAGTATTGTTTTCATCATAGGACACTTCTTCATTTTCATTTGAAACAACTTGAGCCTCTCTGGCTCTTGCTTTGATGTAGCATTGCAAAGCGTATTTGAGCTTTTCCTCGGGAGCCGAAGACATGGAAGGTTTAGCATATGTAGTTGCAATTGCTTCGGCACAGATTTGTTTAAAAGTTTCCTCTTGATTCAGGTTTTCTTCAATATTCTCTGCGTCTCCTGTGCTCACTGCATTCTGTGCACGAGCAGATGGTAAATCAATGACTGGGCTTTTTCCCTCGCTTTTGAATTGCCTTAATTCGTCTATTTCCTCCTGATTAAGCGCTCCTTCTGGATTGTATATGGCTAATTCTCTAAGAGGGTGATACTCGGGAGAGTATGGATAATAAGTGTTCTTCCCGCGAGATTGAGCAACATCATGTAATTTTTCAGGATCCTTATTTAATTCGAAAACAACGTCCAAGGTGGGATCACATATGACCCTATCATCACGCCCCCCAAACTGACTACAATATGTCTACTACCATTGACCCCAAGGACAGTAAGATTCATTTCCGCAAGTTGTTCAGAATAATTTCTTTGGATATAGTGAAAGGCCAGTGTGGCAAATTCGCCACAATTGCCTATTTTTTTCTCTAAAACACAGAGTTCTAGTGCCTGCCTTCTCATTGACTGACCGTGTTCAGAGTATTCGTCGACACCTTTATACTTACAAAAATCTTTCCATAACTTATCAGCTTGAGCGCGCATATCGGCTACTTTTTGCCCAAGGTTTCCCTTAGCGATATCTTGCAACGTATAAATAATGGCACTTTCTTTATAGCCTGCTGTTTTGCGTTGTTCATAAAGATCTGGATATCTTTTTTGCAGTGCATCCCTTCTTATTGGAGCGAAATCTCCACCCAATAAAGCGACATTTTTCTTATAAAACTTAACCTGAGGTGTTGTCTCACTTTGTTTTATGTGTTCCCTAGCCTATACGCTTGCTTCTCGCGCTATTTTCAGAAGGTCAGAGTTCTTCATAGAAAAATATGGAAATTAATTAATCACCATATACGATATATATACTATTTGCTGGATATTATACAATTGTTTAAAAATAATTCTTTTCCTTGATGTAACAGCCAGGTCGAGCCAAATCCCAATCTACGCTTACTGCAGCCAAACAGGAGGAACCTGGCATTTATCGTCTATTGACTCATCTGCCGAAGGTCGAAGAGCATGATCATTTGACACATGGAATCCCTTTACAAAGGTACGGTGCTTGTTAGAATCCAATTTTCGAGGCGCTCGAAGGGATAAGACATGCCGATCAATTATGATGAACTACGCTGCTATAAAGAAATAGAACTTAATGAGCAGGGTAACCTGCAATTTTTTCTAAATAAACATAGCACTAAAGAAGGAACCTGGGGACTTTTGCACCTGAGAGAAGGGGAAATCGATTTTATTTTTCTTAATGGCGCAGAAGACGAGTTAGCACGGCATCGAGTAAATCAGGATGCACCGCAATTACTGATTCCACCGGCTTCCTGGCATAAAGTCATTCCACTCAGCAAATATTGGCGTGCCTCACTCCAATTTTATTGCAAACCAGAACGATATTTCTCTAAAAAATATGGTCTGCTGCAGATCCATAGCGACTTATTGCAGGTGTACCAGACTTATCTACATAAACAAGAAGCAATGACCGTATTGGATGTAGGATGCGGTTCCGGAAGAAATCCTCTCTTCCTGGCATCATTAGGGCATTCAGTGACCGGTGTAGACATCAATGCAACCTCCCTTCAACAAGTGACTGAGATAGCTCACAAAGAAGAGCTGACAACTATTCAAACGGTTATCCATGATTTAAATTTGCCATTAAACCTGAGTCACCACGCCTACGATTTTGTCTACTCAACGATGACGCTGCCATTTTTAAATGCGCAGCGCATCCCAATGTTGTTAAATGAACTCCAACAAATAACCACTGCACAAGGATTTAATTTCCTGATTTTTCCAATCAAAGCAGAGCCATATGCCTATCCGTCATTCTTTACTTTTTGGCAGAAAGAAACGAACTGTATCATTTTTACCAGGACTGTGGTTGGTCAATTCTTGAATATAAAGAAACCGTGGGACAGCTTCATAAATTGGATGAGCATGGTAAACCACTCCAGGGATTATTTGGTTCCTTATTTGCGCAAAAACTGAGATAAAGAAGTTATTGAGCAAAGAGGGCCAAAGCAATGCTTCGGCTGTCTCCATAAACTCAGGGATTTTCAGGTATTGACCCTGAGTAAAAAATAAATTTTCTCTGAAACACTTAGCCAGTCGTCATCCTACTCAAGCTATGTGCTCTTGCTAGTTTTGGAAAAAATGGCCGCAATTTAATTAAGAAATCATAGGCCATTAATAATGCACCCAGCGCAAATACTACATCCCCGGGAAGGCGTAACCATTGCCATAACAAAGTGGTATTGTAAAATTCAAGACTTCTGGCATGGGCAAGCCCATTTTCATAAACATCCATCAATTGGGCCCAACCAACAGGGAAGAAATTTAAAAAACCCATAAAACCAAACCAGCATTATAAAGCCAGAATGCCCATATCCCTAAACGGTCACTCCAAATCATTTGATTACCTGCTGCATAACGAAGGCAAAAATAAATTAAACCCAGCGCAAGTAGACCAAAAGCTCCAAATAATGCAGTGTGGGCATGATTAAGGCTAAGAAAAGTACCGTGTTCATAAAAATTGACTAAAGGAGCATTAAGTGTCCCGCCCCCGAAAACCCCTGCCCCAACAAAATTCCAAAAAGCCGCGCCCAGGATATAAAGATAAGCCAAATTATAGGCAAAATTACCTTGTTTTTAATGAGTTGACGATGTTCAATTGCATCAATAATTAAAAGGACGAGAGGCAATACTTCAATAAACGAGAACATGGTTCCCAGCGGTATCCATATATCAGGTGTACCAGTCCAATACCAATGGTGTCCTGTACCAATAACTCCACCAAGAAAAATCAGGATTGACTCAAAAAATACAATACGCTCGGCTAATCGTCTGGAGACTAACCCCGTACCCATTAAAAGATAGGCCGTTGCGCAGGCGGTGAAAAATTCAAAGGATTGTTCTACCCAAAGATGTACAACCCACCAACGCCAAAAATCAGTGATGGTGAAGGACTTTTCAATGCCCGTTAAAGGAATCATACCAAAACAATACAACACAGCGATATTAATTGTGCTTGCCCAAAAAAGATGTTCCAAGCGAATTTGTCCCGTCCAGAACTCCACAGTGGCTGTTTTTAGTTGTTCCCATACCGGCCACATGCCTCTAAACACAATAAAACTCCAGAGGAATAGCCCTACACAAAAACCGATTTGCCATAGTCTACCGAGTTGAATATAAGATAAGCCCTGATTCCCTAACCAAAACCAGACAGGATTCACGTACCCCATAATACCAAGATAGTTCCCAACAATAGCTCCACCAACCACCAATAAAGTAACCCAAAACAACAAATCAACTAAAAATCCTTGTCCTTTGGCTTCTTTTCCACTAATGATTGGAGCAAGAAATATGGCAGCACTAATCCAGGAAAGCCCAATCCATATAATGGGTGTTTGAGTATGGACATCGCGTAGGAAATTAAATGGTAAAAATGTATTAATAGTAATGCCATAGAAACTATCGCGCTCAGTATAATAGTGCGCCATGATCGCACCGACCATGATTTGGATTAATAGAAAAACTGCGGCAATAACAAAATATTGGCCCATTTTTCTCTGACTGTCCGTAAGTGGTTTAAATCCTAAAAGGATAGGGGTCATGACGCCAGTATCTAATTCGCTTAAATAACGATGGTAGATATAAAGTACGGCACCAAAACCAAAGAATACAAAACAAAAGGAAATCCAGGTCCAGTAAAAGGTTGCAGACGTAGGAGCATTGCCTACTGTAGGTTCATGCGGCCAGTTATTCGTGTAGGAATAATTTTTACCAGGCCGATGAGCAATGGTTGTCAGCGAAGAATAAATTAAAAAACTCGCTGTTTGCAACGCACTTTGCTTGTCCAGACTATAAGCACGCGTATAACCCGTTTCAAAATCATGATTAAGAAGTGCTTCAGATATTTCCACTTGTAATTGCCTGACGGCTTTTACAACAGGGGGTAATAAAATAGCTGTCCCTTGATCGAGCCTTATCTGATGTAAGCTCTGTTGCATCCTGTTACGAGTAACATATTGCTCTCCCTCTGATAAATTGCCAACGGTTTTCTCAAAATCAGTTTGGGCAATGTCTTCTTCAATTAATCTTCCAAGTTGCACAAGGTACTTCGCTGTGAAATCCTCGCCGAAATACGAGCCCATACCATATAGACTACCATAATCCATTAGATCAGCACGCTGGAAACCAGCTTTGCCCGCAACGATATCTTCGGCAGTCATAATGACCTCACCGGATTCGCTAATAAATTTTTTCGGTAATGGCGGGGCTAGTTCATAAGTTTTGACAGTACCCCATATGAGGATCGTAAAACAGACGATTGCAGTGATCAGAAGAATCCATTTTAAAACCGCGGCGACTTTATCAGTTTCTATGTTTTCTCTTATTTCCGATGAATAAATATGACTCATTACGCGTTCCCTGCGATTTGATAGTGATTTGATTTAAATGATTCCAAGGGAAACAAGTATATAGAATTTAAACGCGTTGAGAAGCTGGAGTCATTCTTCCGTTTTGAAAGAATGCTCAACCCAGCGAAGTTCTTTTTTCATTTGTTGGTCTTAGCGCTTGGGTTGGATTTATTCAACACTTACACACACTGAATCAGCGTCCAATAAAATCTCTCTCCCTATCGGCACAACACATTTTCTTATCCCATGACCGTAAGGAAAATCTTTGATGCAAGGAACAGATAAGCGGCCAATCCACTCATGAATGACTTGAGTTATAGAACCATCAGCGGGCGTGGACTCAGAAAAGCAATTCTCAAATTGACCGAAAATAACACCTGAAACTTGATTAAAGATTCCAGCCAGGTCTATATGCGATAACATTCTATCGACATTATAAGGCTCAATATTGACGTCCTCGAGTAACAGAATTGTCTTCTTAAAATTGGGTTGATAAGGTGTGCCAATTAAAGAGGTTAGTAATGATAAATTTCCACCGACTAAAATTCCTCGCACAATGCCGGGGTTTCCAACTTCACCTTCGTTAATTTGAAACGCTTCATCGGTTAAACAAGCCAATAACGTTTTTTCCAAAAGTGGGGTCGTCTTTGTTGTTAAGGTGTAGCCTGAGTAAGAAACAAGATTGGATTGTTTAAAAAGACCTAATTGCAGGGCTGTTGTATCACTAAAACCAACTAATTTTTTGGGATTTTTGCTGATTATTGAATAGTCCAGTAAGGGTAAAATACGCTGTGAGCCTTGGCCGCCACGGGCTACAAAAATGGCCTGGACAGAAGAGTCGGCAAAAAAATTCATCACATCTTGTGCACGCTTTTCATCGCTACCAGCAAGAAATCTATCGCGCTCATAAAGATGAGCGCCTAATTTTAGGTTAAAACCTAATTGCTGCAAGAAACCAATACCTTTTTCAATATCTTCTTGTTGTAAAGGACTCGACGGTGCAACAATGCCTATCGTATCTCCTTCCCGTAAAGGCTTTAATAAAATGCCACGCATAGTATATCTCCTTACAGGCTTTTCAATTTCCAATTGTTCTTCATACAATAGTACTATTAGTTCTCCTTTAAATGAAAACAGACCGAATAAAAGAAAACCACCATAAGCTGCTTATTGCAAACACATTTAAAGTAAACTGATTTGAAGAGCAGCAGGATGAGTACTAATATGACATAAAGGATTCAGGGAGAGTATCATGATTAAAGCCAAAGGATATGCTGCAAAATCACCGACTAGTTTGCTTGAACCATTTGCTTTTGAACGCCGAACCCCGAACTCTCAAGATGTGCATATTGCCATTTTATATTGTGGTATTTGCCATTCTGATCTGCATACAGCACGCAATGAGTGGTAAAGTACTGTTTATCCGGTCGTACCTGGCCATGAAATTGTTGGCAAAGTGATCAAGGTTGGGGACAAGGTAACAACATTTAAAGAAGGTGAAATCGTTGCAGTTGGATGCCTTGTCGGCTCATGCCAGAAGTGCGCTAGCTGTCAAGATGGACTAGAACAATATTGTGAGACGGGGCAAATATTCACTTACAATAGCCCTGAGAAAGAAACAGGTGGTATGACCTATGGCGGTTATTCCGACAGCATCGTCGTCAATCAAGATTTTGTTTTAAAAGTACCTGGTTCATTAGATGTTAAAGCAGTTGCCCCCTTACTTTGTGCCGGAATTACCACTTATTCTCCGATGCGTCACTGGAAAGTTAAAAAGGGGGATAAAGTTGGCGTGATTGGATTAGGTGGTTTGGGGCATATGGCTATTAAAATTGCCCATGCATTGGGCGCAGAAGTCACGATGGTAACAACATCGCCAGATAAAGAAAAAGATGCCAGACGCTTAGGTGCATCCAAGGTTTTAATTTCTACTGATGCAGAAATGATGGATAAATTTGCAAACTATTTTGATTTTATGATCAATACCATTCCGAGAACACATGATGTTAATCCTTATCTGAATTTACTAAAACGAGATGGAACGATGGTTATTGTTGGTGCAGTGGAACTACTTAAATCGCCATTAGATACGCGTCCATTAGTCTTCAAGCGCAAGTGTGTAGCAGGCTCACTGATTGGTGGAATCAAAGAAACGCAGGAAATGTTGGATTTTTGTGCTAAACATAAGGTATTACCTGATATCGAAATGATCCCGATTCAGAAAATTAACGAAGCGTATGAGCGTATGTTAAAAAGTGATGTGAAATATCGTTTTGTTATTGATATGGCCTCATTAAAAGAATAAAAAATTCATTCTAAGGGAAAACCCTAAACAGGCTTTGCCATGTCACACCACGTAAATAGGCTTGCGGAGGTAGGGTATGATAAGACTGACTTGTATGCTGTTGTTTATGTTTATACTGACTAATGGGATGGCTTATACGCCTCAATTTAATAAATCAGAACAACTTAAAAAACTTAATCCTTTGCAGTATGAAGTGACCCAACATGAAGGAACAGAAAAAGCCTTTGATAATGCTTATTGGGATAATAAAGCGGAAGGGATCTATGTTGATGTTATTTCAGGGGAACCCTTATTTAGTTCCAAAGATAAATATGATTCAGGAACTGGATGGCCTAGTTTTACGAAACCAATCGATGAGTCGTATCTGGTTTTGCATACGGATAGGAGTTATTTTTCATTGTACGCACAGAAGTTCGTTCCAAATACGCAAACTCTCACTTAGGCCATGTATTTAAAGATGGGCCCAAACCAACAGGGCTACGATACTGTATGAACTCAGCTGCACTGACATTTATTCCGAAGGATAAAATGGAACAAGCGGGTTATGGAGAATATCTTTATCTTTTTAAAGATTGACGAATCAGTGGACAAAAATAAAAGCAATCATGTATTAATATATCGCTATGCCGTTATTCTCAAAAGGAATCACTTGTTTTTTACGCGAACTGTAAAACAGCCGTGCACCATTGCTCCTATTCAGGCGCTCTAAAAAACACCCAACGCATTAATAATTATACAAAAAGAGCTACTTTAGCTCATAATGTTTTTCATTCAATCTTTTAGTGCTATTTGTTTATACATGGTGAATCTACAAAATCTAATTTGTTAATATTTTGTTAAGAATTACTCTCTATAGTAACGCAACCCTAAAAGCTGTAATTATAAAAAAGAGGCTGTTAATGAGTAGAGATAAAAGAGAAATTCCTGTAACCCCTGCGAAAAATCCTGTAGCGGCATACTGGGCTAAACGTTTGGGTCTAACTCCCCCAGAATTGCACCAAAAGACTTGGGATGCTGCAAATTTCGCTACCGTGGCAGCCATAACAAGCGGTGGTATTGTATCGGTACAAAGTCCATTAAGATCGCTCATTGCAAGCCTGAGCCTGCATGGGACGTTTTTACCGCCGAGTGCTGCCAATGTTGGTTTTTTATCATTTATGCAGACGCTATATAGAGGAACCGCGATGTCTTTAAAAGGTTCTGTAGCAAGAACCGTTTATGTGACCGGCGTTAAAAACAATAAGCCTGTTGAGGTGGTCAGTGAAGAATATTCTTCTTCTTTACTTAGAGAAGAAGAATTAATGCAGGAAAGAGGAGTGAAGAAACTCTCGAAAGAGAAGTTAGGATTTGTTGCGTCTGCATCTTTTGGTGATATGCTCGTAAACCAGGTTCCAGGGTCTTACTCTACCTTGCAAAAAATACCTGGTTTGATGCCTAAGGATTTTAAATGGTACACACCAAATAACTTTTACCATTTGATGAAAGGAGGATTTGTACCGGGGTATATGGGTGGATTAGTTAATTTCGCCGCTCTTTGCGTCTTAGAGGGACATGTTGCAAACGCCTTACCCATCAAGAATAAAAAAGCCAAGCATTTTTTTGCTGGTGCTTTGAGCGGATCAGCCGCTGCCTTTTTCTCATATCCTTTCGCTGTCGCTTGCGATTATACAATAGTTCGAGCAACCATTACCGATGGTCAATTAACAAGTAGAACTACACTGAGCGTAGTCAAAGAACTTTTTGACAGCTTTAAAAGCAATCCAAAGCAAGCAGCGCAAACATTTTTTGGAAATGCGGCCAAACAGTTACCTATAAGAATGGCACTCACTGCAATGATTTATTCTATTATATCAGGGGTTGGTGAAACATTAGGGACTGAGCCATTAAAAAGGGTTGTTCCTTTGGAATATCAACCTGGAGGAAATCCGCAAGGATTTTTTGGCAAATTTTCTGAGCAAAGGCTTATTTGTGAAGAGGTATCTTCTGCAGAAGATACTCACTCTTCTACACAAACTACACCTACCCAAGTTACACCAAAGGGCCCTAACTAGTTACGGGCTCAGTAGGAAGACCATTTTTATTTTATAAAAATGGTTTCTTCCTACGTGATTTATTGTATAATGGACAATTTTAAATCAATCAAATTAATTTAGGGATAGAATTATGCTACGCTTTTTCCAAAAAGTTGCTACTAACACCGGATCTGTTTTGGCTACTACGGTCATTGCACACGGAACCTACCGCCTAGGTTCATCTATCTTTTCCACTGTATCTCCGACGCCCTCAGAAAATCCACCAAAGCCCGCTGGAGAGTTAAGGGTTATAAATGATAATTCAACCGATAGAGTAGTCACTTCAGGATCGAATGGGCCTCGATAATAGTTCTATCTTCTAGATAATTATCTATTAGGCTAGGCTACAATGACTGAATTAAAGCTTCAGATGATTTGATATATAATTTGTCAATAATTCGTGTAATTAGAGAAGCTGGGCCAGGGGCATCGCAGGAAGTAGGGCCAACACAATGGGCATAAAACTCCACTGCATGTTTAGCAGCGATGTACTGGTCTTTTTCTACTGAGTGAAAAACGCCAATAATGGCGGAAAGCAAACTGCCTATACCAGCTACTCGTTGCAGTAGATTCGAGTCAAAATTAAAGGAGTCTATTCGATTCTTATCAGCCACAATATGTCTTTTTCCACTGACAACAACGGTTAGCTTGTATTTTTCAGATAATAATTTAGCTTTCTCGGTCATTACAGTGAGATTTGTAGCGTTATGATTTTGCAGCCCTACTTGCCCACTCAATAACCCGTCAATTTCACTGGGATAAGCTCGAATAATGGAAATAGCATGGTTACTAATAATCCGGATGGCTGTATCCGTTCTATATTGCGTGGCTCCTGCTCCGACTGGATCTAAAATAATAGGGATTTTGAATTTATTCGCTGTCTTACAGATTTGGTTGCAAAGTTTGATAAAATTATCATCCAGCTTTCCCATATTAATCACAACCGCTTTAGATAAGTTCAACAACTCTTCTACTTCTTGCCTCGCATTATTCATGATAGGTAATGCGCCTATGCTTCGTACTCCATTAGCTACGAGGTCGACCGGGAAATAGTCCGTCATGTTTAATATGAAAGGTCTTTGTTCTCTAATTTTAATTAGAATTTCCTTGATCTTCGGCGTCATAAAATTCCTTTTTAAACCCTGTGGTAATAAACATCATAACCGGTGTTTTTTAATATAAAACTATAGATCCTGTCGTTTCTGCGAGTTATCTTTTTTATTACTACCCAAGGTCAGTTTTACAAATAGCAACTATCCTAATAGAAAGTATGGACTAAAACCAATTCAAAATTAAGGAACCTTATTATGATTTGGCTCTATCTGGTTGTAGGTGGCCTAACTGTTTTAGTCGTCGGTGGATTGCAATATTATTTGCACAATAGACCAAAAAACAAGCTATTGATAACTCTCTTTGCAGTGGCTCTTGTGCTCTTGATAATGAAATTGTATGGTATACCTTACTACCAGGCTTGGACATTTGAGAGTGATTTAAGGAAAGAGTCCCCTTTTTTGATTTACTTGCCCAAAAATCACCACAAGAATTTAAAGAGTATATAGATAAAACGAAGAAAGACATTGTTCATAATGACTCACAAAATGTTATTGCCTACACCAGTGAATTAGTTAGCTCGCAAATGACAAAATATGGTGCACAAGCAACCAATGAAGCCATTTATAAACAGGTAAAAGCCACTATAGATTATTACAATAAACTTGATACGATGAATCCTGTATTAGTGTTATTTATGGAGTATCCTAATATTTTTGCAGATAAGCTTGATGCCAATCAAATAGAGTTAGTTGCTGAGGACCCTGAGAATCCTATACCTGCTGCCAATCAGAACATTATAAAAAGCGCGTTGGAAACACCCCAACCTCCGTTGTCTAAAACCGATATTACTCACGCGCAAACGATACTCAATAAAATCATTGAACTATTATCAACGAAGTATAGTGAGAAAGAAGTAGAAATGACTTTTCAATATCCTGATGATCCTTCATTAGATAAAAAGACGGCAGCAGAAATCATAATAACATTTTACCAATTGCTGGCAGAAAGAGGAGAAAAGGATACTGGGTTGGTTATTAGATATATCTCGAGTTCAAATCAGTAAGAGATTTTCAATGACTACAGACTGAAAATATAGAACAAGGAGTGTTAATGTTTCAATGGATAAAAAATTGGTGGCATGAGTATCTGATGAAGCATTCAGGGATCACTGAGACTGAGTGGCAGCAGGCTTTCCTTGGATTATCCTTACTCCATCGCTTAACTGAGGAAGAGAGAACGAAGTTAAAAAATTAGCCACTTTATTTCTTCATTATAAATCCTTAGAAGCTGCTGGTGATCTTGAAATCACCTCCGCTATGCGTGTAGTAATTGCACTGCAGGCCTGTCTACCAATCCTGAATCTTGGATTAGATTGGTATGATGGGTGGGTCTCCGTAATTATCTATCCTGGCGCCTATCGTAAGCAGAGTGTTGAAGTGGACGAATGCGGTATAGTGCATCAGGATATGGCCCATCTCAGCGGTGAATCCTGGCAACGCGGTCCTGTCATTTTGTCCTGGCAGGATACCTTAAATCACAGTGAAAAATGGTGTCTCTAATGTGGTGATTCATGAGTTTGCACATAAATTAGACATGCTTAATGGGAGAGCCAATGGGTTGCCACCACTCCATAAGTGGATGTCCGTAAAACAATGGGCAACAGTTTTCAATCACGCATACGCCGATTTTGAAAAGCAGTTGCAACAGGATAAACCGATTCCCATTAATTCCTATGCATCAGCTTCCCCGGCCGAATTTTTTGCTGTTTTTAGTGAGATTTTCTTCGAGAGGCCTATGATTATTAGGCAATATTATCCTGATGTTTATGATTTATTGGTAAGGTTTTACCGCCAGAATCCATTGAGTCCCCCAGAGAAATAAGGGCAGCCGTGTGATTGGAGGATAGACCAGGTTGCCCTAATGGATAACACTAATCAGCATCGCGTGGTTTAAGATCTGTTTTTAAAGGATTAAAGGTGCTTGATTGTTTTTGTGTAGCGGCGTTGGTCATTGCGGGAGCACTATTTTTCTCTCGTTGATCCACTACCGCACCAAACTGGTTTATCTCAGCAATTCATTGACCTTGCTTGGTACTGCCTGGCGTGCCTCTTCTTGCAGCTGGCTTTTTATATTGGCAGCACTACCTGCATAGAGCTTAATTGATAACGCTTATCCTATTAAGGATAGCCCGGTTTTAAGAGGTGATTTTAATTGCAAAGGAAACCATTGAGATTGAGTAAAAGAACACACTGCAAACTGGCCTTACGCCTAAAAAGCCTTTTGTGCTTATTAAATTCTCAGGTTAAATCGTTTGATTCAGACTACTCCACGCCTATTCTTATTTCAGAAGTGATCCTATACTAAGCAGAGTAATTGAGGTGTTAAACCGTGAAAAAATAGACAAGGAACCTCTATGTTACATAACCCACTTGATAACCGCTCCCTTTATAATTGGTACGATTTTACGATGAGGGCCATTCAGCCTTATTCGGATTACTGCCATACCCTATCAAAACGTTTTCAACGGATAGCAGATACCCTGAGTCTACCAATGACTATTCCCTTTCTCTCTGAATTACAAAATGAACTATTAAAAAATATTACTCAAGCAGGAATTCAAAATTATAGAGAGTTGGCTGGCCATCTGTATGTATACCATATGATCACCAATATTTATGAAAAACCGGAATTTGGTATAAAAGATGTTAAGTTAGGGGATGATTATTGTGATGTTTATGAGGAAACCATCGATCAAAAAAGCTTTTGCAATTTAATTCGCTTTAAAAAAGAGAGATCTTGCGTGAAAAACCCTTCCCTAAATTGCTAGTTGTTGCGCCTATGTCAGGCCATTACGCAACCTTGTTAAGGGATACAGTGAGAGGACTACTACCTTTCTATGACGTTTACATCACCGATTGGAAAAATGCCCGTGATGTTCCGTTAAAAGAGGGAGGGTTTGATTTAGACGAGTTTATTGATTATATCATGTCCTATTTTAAACTCCTGGGACCTGATCTTAATGTTATGGCTGTTTGCCAACCTACAGTTCCGGTATTGGCTGCGATCGCATTAATGTCAACCGAAAATGATCCCAAATTACCGCAAACTACTATCTTGTTAGGCGGGCCTATCGATACTAGTCAATCACCCACTGCGGTTAACGAACTTGTTGCTTCTAGAGATGATGATTGGTTTCATCAAAATGTTATTTCAATGGTTCCAAATCGTTTTCCTGGCGCAATGAGACTTGTTTATCCGGGATTCATGCAATTGTCTGGTTTTATGAGCATGAATTTACCACGCCACATGGAATCACTTAAAAATGCGATTAATAGCTATGCCGTTAATCATCGGGATAAGGCATTGAAAATTATCCAATTTTATCTTGAATATTTTTCCACAATGGATTTAACTGCTGAGTTTTACATGCAAACCATCCATACCGTCTTTCAAGAGCAATTACTGGTAAAAGGACGCTATAAATCAAAAGGAAAAGACATTCGATTACAAGACATAAGAAATACTTCACTTTTAATCATTGAAGGTGAGCGGGATGATATTACAGGCCTTGGGCAAACAAAATCGGTCATTGAGTTATGCAAAAATCTTCCTGATAGCATGAAAAAATATTATCTGGCGGAAGGCGTAGGTCATTACGGATTATTTAATGGCAGTAAATTTCGCAAAATGATCGTTCCTGAAATCAATAAATTTATTGGAATATAAAAAGTACCTCTACCTCGTTCAGGCGTTGAAAATAAAGGCGTTGCTAATACTCCCAACGCCTATTTTTTCCGCTCCAATTTAGTTGAAAGAGGATTGGGTATCTGGAAGGGACTGGAAAACACAACATCATTTTGATTTTCTTCCTCTTCGTCTTTCTCTTTTTCGTTCTCAGGATCATCATCCATATTTAGGAGATTTAGTGGTACTATGGGAACAGGTTTGGGCTTGGGGGTTGATTCAACGCCCAACCCCTTCAGCATTTTAGAGTCCGAAAGCTCTGTTTGCATATCCTCTTCAAAAGTATCTTCCTCAGAAATATCTTCCTTTTCAAAGGTTTTCTTTTGGTCTTCTTTTTTCGGGTCATCTGCGCGCAAAAGTATTAACTCAATAGTGAGCATAAAAAGTTTTCATCATATGTATAATCCAATCAAAAGGTTTCTTTTCATCGATGTCTTTTGATTTCTCGAATTCATGATCCCGTTCGCCTTCAATTCTCTTCCTTTCTTGTTCCAACTCATTGTCTTTTTGACTCGCTTTGTCTTTTTCACCAGCCATGATTCATCTCGCTATCAATTCAGTCTATTAGGCCTATTATACAATCTTTATGGTCATAATTTGGCCACTTTCAATGTAAAATATTAGCAAAGACTCCTTACTATTTATTATAGCGCATAGATGTTTCGCTATGGTCTGCTTATAAAAATAAACAAATAAATTCAATAGGTTATAAAATATTTAACGAAAATAAATAGGATTGTTGTGTATTACAGGTTATTTATATCAGCCTACTGGAAAGAATATAATGAGTCCCTGAGAGTAATTTGAGTCGAGAAGCGATGACAGCAGATAAACAGTGCTATTGGGTTTACATTTTATTATGCAGCAACAATACCTATTACACCGGCTATACCACGGATCTCGATAAACGCTATCAATCACACGTTAATGGAACGGGAAGATGTAAATATACACGTAGTTTTAAACCAATTTGTATTGCCCAATCCTGGAAAATTAATGGCAGTAAGGCTCAGGCCTTGAAAGTAGAGCGGTATATCAAAAAATTATCTCGCTGTGAAAAGCAGAAAATTATTGCAGAACCATTGGATTTTTTAACCAAGGTCATGAGTGAGTCTGGCGATCAATGAGCGATGACCAGGTTCCCGCTTTCGCGGGAACGACAAATAAAACCGGAGGGAAGAATTATCCTCGCCCTTCATTAATACCAGCGGGAAGTCCAGTTATATTGCCTGGACAAAAGGTAATAATATAGCTGGTAGAATTCGGCTCCCCGGCGACATTGATATTGTTAGTGCAACCGAAACCACTCGTTTTATCGTCAAAAGGATAAACATAGGCTGAGGGGCAAGCCTGCTTCATCCATTGAATCATTGGTTGCACATACGAATTCCATTGCACATTTGTTTGTGGCTGTGAAGCACCAACTTGGGTACAGCTTTGAGTATTGGAGTTTGCAGCGATAGCGACATTATTTGTTTGGGCTGGATTCCACCAGTCAGCACAGCCACAACATTGTGCAATGTCGTTAGCCGAATAACCTGGATAGGCGTTATAACAGGTATTATATCTGGGGCCGGTATAACTGGCAGGAACAGCACATAACATCAAATTAGATAGCACTGCTCCTGATGGATAAAACGGCGTAGACGATGTGGGAAGTGCTTGATTGCATTTAAAGTAGCTTTGCACTGCGGCCGGGGGATTAGCACCACAGACTTGATCCGCAGACCAGTATCCAAGGAAATTACCACATACCTGGTTAAAACTACTGTCGAGCCCACAGAATGTATTCGCTGGACAGCCCTGATTACCTGCAGTAATAGAGCAAGGCGTCCCTCCGTTTGTAACCCAATAAAACCCATTACCCGGCGCTTGATCAATAACAGGAACTACGGCGTTATCCCAATTACAGGCACCAAATCCATTGGTTGCTACGTTATTACCAGGCGTTCCGCAATTGTAATTATCAGGAGTAGCCGGAATAACCGTTGCTCCAGATTGGTAATAAACCGGTTGCATGGAAATTGGGATGTGGAAACCATTAATCACTTCCACATCATAACTATCTGCACTAGTAAGATTCATAGTGATTTCAGCTTGGGTTGCAGGTTGCGTAAAACCGACCCCCGGTGCACAAGCTGTACTACCACCGTTATTACCGCAAGATGCTTGTTGGCAGGACGAGGTCCCATTGCATAGCGTACTTGCGGAGATATTGCCACTCCATTGAATACTGGGATCAGTTCCAGGATTCACATTGATGGTCACATTATTTGTGCCGCCGTTAGCAGTTAATAAATAAGCCTGGGGAGCAACAACAATATTGGGTGAGGGATTATTCCAATAGCATTTGTGGGTAGAGGTATTACAGCTGGTACCTGCAGGACAAGCCTGTGTTGGGCAATTAGGCGTACTGGTCAAGCTGCTGCCGTTAAGTGAAAACCACACATCGAAATTACAGTTATTGACTACGCTAACGGTCCTGCTTGTTGGTAATGCTGCAACAACGGAACCAGAAGTAATTGCTGTAGCAGCAGGCTGAGGAACACCACTAACAGAATAAGGAACCTGTGCTGTTAACACATAAGTATCGGGTGGATCATTCGCTACAGGTGCCGTAAAAGTCACCGTTAAAAGACAAGCTGCATTGGTCAAGGTTTGGGGTGTCAGGCAACTGCCAGCAACAGCAGACAGGGTTGCTGAACAATCGTTTCCTCCCTGATCGCAACCAATAGTTGCACCCCCAGTAATATCGACAGAACCTGTCGCTGTAAATAAGAATTGAATTTGATGTACGCTGTTTTGCACAATCAATGGCGGTAAAGAGAACTCCGTCACTACGGTACCAACTAAAGGGGCTGCTGGATTGACTACTTGGGTTAATGTACTGATTTGGACGGGGCTATCGGGTGGACCGCTATAAGAAAGTGTTGCCGTTACTTCTTGAATAGAAGGCGTAGTAGAGGTCACCGTATAGGTCCCTTCTACGTAACAGACTCCTCCGTTGGCTGAAAGCGTACCGGTACAAGTGGACGTATGATTTGGTATCCCCTGTGTTTGTGAGACATTGACTGATAGATTAGTTGCATCAATAGTGCTCTGGTTGGTGAAGGTAAATTTATAACTAGCAGTTGAACCATTGGTTAATTGGGATGGTAAAGAGTCGGTCACTGACCCTGTGACAGCACTTAACGATTGGCCCGTTGCGATTGTAATGAGTTCTGGTAAAGGAACTTGATCTCTACTATAGCCTGCAATCGTCAATTTCAATGATTTTTGACCAATCACTAGTGGGTTTAATGCGATAGTAACTGTACAGGATGCTCCTGCAGCTAATAAACGCCCAGTGCATAGATCATTAACAGTAAATTCCACTGCAGAACTTGCCAAATGCTCGATAATTAATGGCCTTACTAACGAAAAAGGTAGTTGGTTAGTGAATGTATAAACAATGGTATAAGTTTGACCAACCGAGGTTTGTGCAGGAAAACCATTTGAAGCCCGCCAGGCGATAGGATCTTTCCCCGCATAAGTCAAAAAAGTAAATAAGAATAGAAAAAACTTGTTATGATACGAACAGAGCGGTTCATGATGATCCTTTCTTATTATTCTGATGGAGTTTGCGCTCCATCACACTTAAAAATTACACTCGTTGAAAAGGAGTGCAGTTCTCATCCCGAATCGATTTGCAGATCCGTGCCTGCATACAGGGATGGTTTTAACCATGAAACAGGTAGGTCATTCCAAATATCGCTGCGTTGCTGGTTAGCGTTCGAGACGACAACGTTGCACTACTCCATTCCTGAAGGCCTGGTCCTGAACTGAATTTACCTAAATCCGTGTATTCGTATCCTACAGAAAGCAACCATTGTGGTTTGACAGCCCAATCTAATCCAGCTCCTAACTGGTAAGCAAAAGTAGTACGGTTGTGATTAGAAAAACCGGGGTTAATACGTGGCGTTACATTGGGTAATACACTTTCACTGTATTCACTCATATGATTAATACTGACTCCAATACCAGCCTGAACAAATGGCATGACATGATGGATTTCCAGAACATTAATTTTTGATGATGCTAAAATTAAGTCTGATGATAGGTTCCATTGATAATTATAATTGGTGAATTCGGGCAAGCTGTACTGCATAATTTGCCCCTTAATTTTTCTGCTAAAGAAATGAGAATAATGTATTCCAACCGATACAGCTGGAACAATAAAATGGGTAAAGCGATAACCGCCGCCAACACCTAGCACTGCAGAAGACTCTGAGTCCATCGTATAGGTATCTTTATCATAAGGGCTAGAGAAACCACTACCATTACCTACTGTTAATTGATCATCGACATGTGTTCTTTGCGCACCAATTTTTTGCTGCCAAATACCAACTATTGCTTACGTCCGGAGACGATGTGAACCAGGTTGTTTTAGCATGGTCTACTGTTTTAGGTGGCGCAAGTCTTGAGGGGTTTACCTGCATTTTATTAATTTTTTGATGAGGAACAACCTGTTTCTGCATGCGGCATTGCTTTAAATTTCCTGAAAATTTTGCTCCCATTTGATGAAGTTCTTGCGCATTGAGAGGCCCTATGCGAACGGCAAACATAGCCGATACCGGTGTGATGACGACAGGAAATTGAGTTTTATTTTTAATCGCTTTGGCTATATTTTTGGCGTTACTTTTGTTAGAAAATGCGCCTAATTGCAAGAAATAAATTTTTTTATGCGTATTTCCCGCAAACAGCCTTGCATTTTGTGCCCCATAAATAACCTGCGATGACCAGGCATTAATAGAGCAACAACCAAGCAAGGTTAAAAATAGAGGTAGGGTCCATTGCCCCAAGTGAGTCCTTAGCAAAATTAAATCCGTTTAATACTTCAAAAGATCAAAAGATTACAATAGTTTTCACACCAGATGCAAGGTCATTTTCGATTCGTTGATTGGGAAATATTCCCGGCTAATCCGCCCGACTTTGAAACCCCAATTTCCGCTGCCAGACATTGATCTAAACATGATAATAAATGCAGCAACTATATTGAGCCAGGAACTCAAGGCAGTTGCTACAGGGCTGTTGTTTGTTGAAATCATTTTCTTCGTCATGCCGAGCGTAGTGAGAAATCTCTAAGTATTAGGAGCTTTCTATTCGAGATGGTGCGGAGAATATTGCCTCCATTTGCCGCAACATAGTAGGAAGCACGGGTTTTATATAGATTTGGTTAGCTCCCAAAGCCTGACATTGTTGCCCTAGAAGTTCATCAACATGGCTTGAAATAACAATGATAGCGCTATCCTTATTTAAAGGATTAGAGCGAATAAGTGGCAAGAGCTCTTCGCCTGGTCTATCTGGTAATCCTAAATCAAGCAGGATGCAATCAAAGAATTGCATTGTCAGCGCATCCAACGCTTGCTGCGCAGTCTCTGTCAACGTTAATTGATATTCTTCACTCAACAATGAAAGATACATTTGTTGGCAGATAAAATTATCTTCCACGATTAAAAGTTGGGCCATGATTTATTCCTTTTTATAGTTTTGTCGGTTGGGCGCTTCGTCCAGCAGGGAACCACCGGTTTTCCACCGGCCTTAATCAGGCGGCGCGATTTCTCCATAACGCATCCCCTTGGCAATCGCCTCTGCTATGTTTTTACAATCAAATTTCAGAAAAATATTATTACGATGCCATACAACCTGCCGTTCCGACACATCAAAAAAGGTAGCAATCTCTTTAATACTTTTCCCCAGCGAGGATAAATACAAACACTGCTGTTCCCGTGTGGTTAAGCGCCCATCGATACAAATCGGCCGCGGCACCCACGCCTGTGATAACAAAATCTGTACGGCAGTAAGTTGTTTATTGGTCGGATTAGGATTCCCTAAATAGTTTAAGTAATCCCGCGCAAAAGCTTTAAAAAACTGTTTTTGCTTCGCGCTGTGGTAATTAATAAAGTCTTGTTTGTTAATCCTGTTACTGTCCATGCACTTTCTCCAACGTAGGTTAGGCGCCTCGCCCAACAGCTACCTTTTAAAAAGAACACGAGCAAGAGACGTGACTGTTCCTACCCGTGCAGTGAGTATTGGAAACATTAGTGTTCGTTTAGCGATTTACTTGCGCAAATAGCCAACAAACCCTAAGGGTCACGTCGAAAAAATGGGGGTTTTACGCCGTTTCCTGCGGAAGAAACGTTGAAAAAAGATGAGCAAATCGAATACCATGACGTTAGCCATAATTGTCTCCGAGAAGATGATTGTGGTTAGCTGGTAGCGGGGGACTGCAATCCCTCCTATCAGCGCTTTTAGTGCATTTAAAATTACAAACGCGTTTTAATCTTATTTTATTCCGCAGTGAGTTGCAACTGGAAAATTGGGGTGTTTCTAATAAGGGCGAACAACTTACAGCTCAGCTTTTTAAAACGACTAGTTAAAATCAATCGATATTACGAATGAGAAAATTAGAATGGACACAACAGAAAAAATAGACCTAGACTTAAAAGCAATTAAAACATCCTTCCATCAACATGAAAAACGATTCAATGAATTACGTGGCGAGTTAATGAGTTGTGCTAGAAAATTAAAATTTTCATGGTTATCGCGGGGCATAAGGAGGTAAATTCTGAATTATATGGTGAAGCTTTCTGGGGGTGGCTGCAGATGGAAACAATATGCCCAGAAATAATGTTATCCTGCTACAAACTTGCAGAAGGCTTTTCTGAATATATTTCAGATTTCTTAAAATTAATCTTACCCGAACCTTTAGCCTACGTGCTTAAAAGAAACAGCCAATTAAAAAATGGACTCAATGCACTAAACAGTGCAACAAATGAATTCAAGCTTTTCCGAAACAAACGTGCTGCTCATATTGAATGTACAGCAATCGAGCCTATAACTTTTAATATAAAAATACTGTATGATAATTTAGGATTTATCGACTCTTCCTTAAACTATATTGCTCATTTTTTATTGAACCCTCATCTAATAGCAGAGGAACGCTGGGATGCTTATAAAATAGGTGTGTCAGAAGATTTAGATAGCTTCGAAGCGTATTTTGCTCACGACTATGCAACTAGAGCTTGTGTGAATATTTTAAACCATTTACATGAGAATCAAAAAGGCCATCTTGCTAGGACAGAATGAGCAAATGAAGACAGAGCAGGCCTTGAATCTTTATGAACTCTTGAGACCTATTTATCATTTCTTCATTAATTCTCTTAGTGGCTCACGTGAGGTTTTTGCAACAGCATAAATGGGTCAGGACTAAGGTTAGCAGATATAGGAGTATTGAGAGGCATCTCTAATTCAAGCGAATTTTTAATTCTTCACATGTGCGCTTTATACACAATGTAGGTACACGGGGGTCTTCGTTTAGGTAATTAATAATATTGTTAGCATTTTGATGTAGAAAGCTTAGTAGTTCTTTATTGCGCAGTAAAATGTTGTAATCTCTTAAATATCTTGATAATCCCCAGACGCCGAGCCTATCACTGGCTCCCTTTTCAAACAAATCAAGCTGCTGGAGGTCATACAAACCATATTGTAAAAGCGAAGGCCAACTGCTTGCCATCTCTGATATATTGTCATCTCCGTGATACGACTCTGCTAAGAGAGACAGCTTGGCTATCGCGTCCTGTAACTCGTACCCAATTGTATGGCATAACAGTCTAAGCGCAGCATCAATTTCAATATCGCATGCGTTAGCAATTTCTTCATAAGAATCCCCTTTCATCCAGCCAATAATAGCTCTTTTGAGAGTTTCTTTGTCAAAAGGAATCTTAATAAGAGATACATCTATAAGTTTAAATAAAACCTCATCAATCCATAAGGGATCCAGAGAGGTTTTCAACGATTGCCACTCAGGTCTTTGAAGAAGACCGAGTTCATTAACATTTTTCCAGAGTCGCGGTGATGAACCACTCCGTTTAAGGATAGTCCAATCCTCTCTAGGTACTA
>NZ_CALJ01000034.1 GCF_000308315.1 Legionella tunisiensis
GAAGAAAGAAATGATTACTGCATGGTTTTTTGCAGTTTCTTTAGACAAAAAACCCAAGAGAAAAAGGCCGACTTTAAAAATCTACTCACCAATGATTTCGAAAAAGTATCGCCCATAACCACCAATGATGCAATAAAAATAAAATCGCTGAGCGGTATTTAAGGTAGCCTACAGAAGGAAGCAGGCTTGCCCTTTGCATTTAATTGAGATGGAAATCGCTCCTGATTCATTGAATAGAGATCCTGTGCGCGTTAAAGGTAAATTGCGTCATCATCTTAAGAAAAGCTTAATATCTTCATACTACGATGTTGAACTAAGACCTGTTAACTTAAATTTTTTATTATTTTCAAGAGCCAGCCATGCCTAAAACATTTACTCATCTATGTGAAAAAGTCAATCTTAGCTTATTTGATAATACTTTGACGGTTTACCCCAAACAAAACAGATCGTTTAAACCGAACAATAATAGATTTTTTCAATCATCTTCTAATATGAATTACACGAACGTGCGAGTCGGAGTGCTATTTATGAAATACGGGAAAGAACTTGGCATTGACCGATTTGTTCATCGTGGTGATCCTGACCATTATCTGCTCCATCAAGATAGTTTTAGACCCGAAGATAATCACTACCATTGGATGTTTGCAGAAACAATTGATGAATCCAAATTAAATGAAATTTTAGATACTTTAGAGGGATACGCGCTTATTACATCTCAAGAGCATAATAGATGTATGCGTGACTATCAAATGGCTAATATGTTGCCTGATTCTACTGAAACTATAAAAGTTAGCGATGCTAGTTACCTTATTCCTCCCAATGTAGAGTTTACGGTAGAAGAGAAAATTGCGATGAACACACGACCTCAAGATAGATTTAATCTATCCTTGTATTAAATCGACTTGCCCAACAAGCTTTGTTTCTTACCCCCTGCATGGTTACCTTTTTCTAAAATTTAGGTGGATCTATAGCTTGCAGGAGCCGCAGTATAACGCAAAGTTAACTTGACGCTGCCGCCTACAACAATAACAGAGTAGTTACTAATAGACTCTCTTTTGATTGCTTTTTATCTAAGCAAAAAACCTATAAAAGAGTTAAGATTTAGAATACTATTGGATGTGAAATAGAGTGTAACCACATAGAAATGTAAAGGAAGTTTAATTGGATAGTGAAGGAGATTGCATTGGATAGAATCAATAAAAAAGCTGTTGCAGGATGTTTATTAGCATTATCAACCTCTGCTGCATACAGCGGAGCTATGGGACCTGTAACCATTGAACCCACTAGCAGAATTTATTTGGGGGTTTTTGGTGGTGGTGGTGCCGTAAGTAGCACTGATATTAGCCAATACGGAACAGCGTTTCTTTTTGAAAACCTTGGTGGTGCTTTAGCAGTTAATTCCTTTGGTAAAGCAAATAGCAGCTCAATGGGAATGGTAGGAGGCCATATTGGGTTTGCATGGCCTAATCATGTCGGTGTGCATTTGCCAATAACACCAGCTATAGAGCTAGAGGGCTATTATATAGGGGGGGCTAAATTAAAGGGGCATGACATCAATAATGAAACGATAAGGCTTCCAGAACATGATTTTTTTGTTCGTTATCCCTTAAAAACAGGCGTTGCGCTAGTTAATGCTGTTTTGAATGTTGACCACTCATTATTTGGAAACGTTAAACCCTATGTAGGAGTTGGTATAGGTTCGGCTGTAGTCTCTATTTCTGGAGCCAGTTCAGTCCAACTGAGCCCTGCAGAACCTGGATTGAACCATTATAATGCGGATCCTGATGATAAAGCTGTAGCGTTTGCTGTGCAGCCCAAAGTAGGCCTGCGCTATGATTTCAGTTCTCAGGCCAGTTTCTTTGCTGAATACCGATTTCTATATCTTTCTGAAACAAACTATACATTCGGTTCTACTATACAGACGGGACATCCCGTCACAGCTCCCTGGCTGGTTAAAATAAAGCCTCAGTATTACAATATGGGTACAGTAGGTATTGATTTTGATTTATAAATAAATTAGGGCTTTTTATGGCAGCGTCAAGTTAACTTAAAATCCAAATTTTGGTCACAATATTTGGTGCAATACTCACGATAAAAAACTATATTTAGTGGCTATTCGTAGTGTTTCGAAGTTAAGTTGACGGTGCCAATCTTAGACATTTGGTGATGATTATCTAGCGTCATCTGCTCTTCAAGTTGCGATTTGAGATCGATAAAATCGCATTTTTGATAGTGTGTTACCAAAACCGCCGTTGCCAAAGACAATATTCATTGTGTTTTGTTTTAATTAAGGGTAAAGCGGATTTATGGATTGATTTTGAAAATCGAGCCTTAATTTTTTTCCACCGTTGTGAGTAATCCGAATCCCCCGACGGCAACTGCCAAATCATATGAAGATGATCAGGTAAAATCACATAAGCTTTGATCAGAAAAGGGGGGGCGCTTTAACTGTTTGCACTGCCTCTTTTAATAAATGAATGGGGTCTACCAATAGGTATGATTTCCTATTTCGCAGGGTCACAGTAAAGAAAAAAGTGCCTCCGGGCATGAAACTTCTTCGGTAATTCACCCTGTTTATATTCCATGGTGGGTTGGAGTGGAGAATAATAATTACTTAGTCTGATTTGCCAAGCCATGAGAAATATTTCATAGATTATGAGGTTATAAGATATTTAACTGCCTCTATGCCATGGCCATATCCTTGCCGAGGATGCTCAGGATTATTAGAAGTTTATCGTTGTCTTTATGGTTAATTACCTGTACAATATTGTGTCATTAAGCATTTTATTTGTTTCAAATGTTTGTTTTTAACTCTTTCCCAAGCCCAAACTCATTTCCTTTCAGGCATTTTCGGATGGCTTATTCACTGTTACCGGTTATCCGAAATCTCCTGGCGAATTCTGCAAGTCTAGAAGTGTTCAATGTGATTAGCATTGCTTGTGGTACAGCCATTGAACTAGCGGCCTTTGAGCTGTTGGCCCGGTCCAGGGAGGTCAAGGTTAATTATTTGGGCTGCGATATCAATAAAACAGATTTACGTTTTAATATGCGTATCTTACAAAAACAGGCTCCTCATGTGAAGCAAACTTATATCCATGCCAATATTGCCAGTTCTCCGCCTCTGTCAGATATATCAAATGCTCATTGTATCATTTGGCGTCATCCAGAATTTTTAAGTGATCATGACGAAACACCTAATGGGTTAATTTTAGACATGTGTCAAATTTTATGGAATATTCTAGCCCATAAAATGCCAAGGCTCCCCTCTTAATCACCTGCTATGACCCGCACGAAATGATGATTGTTTTAGAACTCATTCAACAATTTTGCGAAGAAGAGCTGAAATATGATTTAACTATTGACAAGCAACCTGGGCGAGCAACCTGGCAAAACCCGACTATTGAGCCAGAAGACCAAGACCCCCTATTCAATTTAAACCACCACGATCAATGTCAATTGCTAATTACCTGCTGCCAAACTAAAAAATTTGTAACTTCCCAGGATATGTTTTTGAAAACCTTAGCGAAAGCTTTCCTTACTATTCTGCCAAGAGTACAACCCAGCGAGGAAAACAAACTGACTAATCTTTTAGAAAATTTAGAGCAACCTAATTCTGATACGCTTAGAGAAGCTACCTCCTTTTTGAATGATCAGATAAGAGCAAAGGACAGTCCCTTTATTGCCAGGGAGCTGTTGCTTTCTTTGCTTACTGACCATTATGAGCAACCCCAAAATTCCCACCTCTTTAGTTGCTAGCTAAAACCACTTATAAAAACTAAATGAGCTCTCCATGAAAGCTAAAAAACGCTATGTTTTAATGGCAATTTTTATATTTCAGATTTCATTAACTGTAAATGCAGGTGCAGAGGCTCGCTCCAATTCCTTTATTACGCCAACAGGATACGATGACATAATTTCATCAAAAATTATTTTTCCAATTTACAGAAGTGGCTGCTGTTCTTGACACGGCGGTGTTTGTGGCTGCCAAAATGGCCGAACTCTTTGCTGTGATGGCTATGCATTATTGAAAATAATATATAAAAAATAGTAATTATTGTTAGTATAATACCTACCCTTAATCCTCTGCCTGCTCTTCTTATCGGTGTACTAAATAATGACAAGATCTGTAAATTTAGCAATATAACAGGGATGAAAAAAGCTACGGGCGTAAAATACTGTGTTGATATATAAAGACTTGCAGAAACGGTAGTGATAAAAAAGCGCAAAGTAATAATTATACTCTCAATAAGAAATAAATAGATAAACAGTGTTGCTGTAATAATCAGTCTATTTGAATAGTCTAGGTTGCGTGCTTTAAGTGAATGAAGCATAAAAAGTATAGCAATCATGCCGGCTACAGATAGGAGACTGACTAACCAATACACAGCTACTAATAGATTAATACTGCCAGAATAATGATCTATGGATGGACCTAACCCATAAATTATCTCATTTATTATGGAAGAATATACAACAGTAGGTGGTGTAACTGTGATATCTATTACTTCTTTATAGGGAATTTTATAAACACCTACAACAAAGACTAACAATGTGACTATTAATAGGGTTTTACTTTGATAAATATTATCGCTTATTTTCATTTACTAATCCTGATCTTCCCCCGATTTAGGAGGTCTAAACGCTAACCCCAGAAATTTCCGACCGCTTTTTAGTCATATTTTCTTTTTACTCTATGCAATAAAACTTTGTTTATTATTGCATCAAGATCAATGATCTTATCACCAGAAAAAATGAAGTGCCCCTGAAAATGGATATGTTGCCAAGCCACAGGCGAAATCTTCTTCAACCGTGCTAATGCCCTTTGATCTCCCTCTGCTTCATATTTCAGTTTAAGCTTGGATAATATTGCCGAATTATAATGAATAATAGCATTGGCAATAAGTCTGGCACATTGATTACTGATTTCAATTTCACGATCGCCTCTACCTGATAATTGCTTTTTTCCATAAGCAGTTGCAATAGCCATGCGCAGTTGGTGATATGATTCCACCCGATTTTGGGAACGATGTATGTCTCGTTGTAACTTTCTATCTTGTAAATATTTCAGGGTGTAAATGCTGCGGATCAATTTATCGTATTCAAAGAGTGCTTTTCTAGTTTTGTTTGAGGCGCTGTACGTGCATAGCTTTTTAATCAGAATGCTTTGGGTGATTTCTTTACAGCCTAACGCCTTGATAATAGGTTCGATATTAGGCCATTCATCCTCAATTAATTGACGATCAATTTTGTCTACAGGCTTGATTAACCAATCTGCAAATTGTGATAGATCATAACCACAGTAAAGATGTTTGAACTGGGCTTGCAGATTGATAAATCGTGGGCAAGGTTTACCACCAAACCAATCCATCACAGCGAAGTTGGCTTTATTAATAAGTGCATGTCGCCTGTAATAGCGGACGACTTATTAAGTTCCAGCTTTTAATAAATATTAATTTAAACCAAGTCCATAGCTTTGAAATCAAAGATATATTAAATGTAAAGTCCATCCCTCTATTCCAAGTAATTAATCCATATTCTGAAGCCAATTTTTAAAATTGGGGTCATCAATAAAATATTCCCCCCTTTCAGGCAATTTTCCTATTAAATTTTTTCTTTGAAGTCCACGTATTGCCGACTGAATAGATGGTACGCTCAACTTCGGCACCCCTAATATTTGGGAAAAATGGGTTCTTTTTCGGCTAGTAGCCTGTGAAATCAAGGTATTCTCTATTAAGGGTATTTTCAAATTGTAAGAATAATTTCTAATTGCCTGTTTAATAAATACAGATGTAATGACTGCTTTGATTCATTAATGTTGGGTGTTTGTGCGTAGGCAGGAATATTATAATTCCTGCCTACGTGGGCGTGGGGACGGAAGATTAGTCTAACTCAACGTCTGTTTCGGTTTGTGCCAGGAATTTATCTTCGTGGTCGATGACGAAACCAGCAAAAATACGCACTAAGCGATCATCCAGTTTTTCGGGATAATGGACGCTGACAGTCCAAGTCTTATCACCCAAATTGCGGTTGATTTCAGCAAGCGCATGAGGGTTATCCGGCGTTTCCAGGATGGCAAAGCGGTGGAAATCAGGCGTTGCGTAGGCAGCTGCAACCTCCTTGTAATTTCCTTCTTCATCGTATTCATAGATAGTGAATTTTGCGGCTTCGAGTGTTGCAAATTTTCCGCTAATTAAACCAATTTTTACGCCGCGAGTATCATAAATATCAATGTCTTTAGCCCAGTGATACAAGATGCCAGGAGACAGCACGCGAGTAATACCAGTCGCTTGCCAGCCATCTTTATTCGATAAGTCATAGTTGTCACGAATACGGAAGGCACTCTTTTTGACGGTTCCAGGGTAGGTATCTTGCTGCGTGGATTTAATTTGGTACTGCTCAGAATATTTATAAACATGTTTTGAAATGGTAAAGGTATAAGGATGATCCTCATGAACACTTGCCAGGGCTACAGACGACAATATTGCAAATAGAACAAACAGGCACGATCTAAATGATTTACGCATTTTATACTACCTTATATTGATTAATAATATTGCAGCAAGCTTGAGTCAGGATTCAGTAAATAATCCAAATAATTTACAGAGTAATCTAACTTCAAGCAGCAGTATGATAAAGCAAATTGCTAAAAAAGTGATACAGGTAATTTGTTACAGTAAGTATCAACTCCAGATTTTTTAGGCTTCCACAGCCACCGCATGCACGGTACTTGGTTCAGGCTTGGTGATCCACACGATAGGAATGAGGGCAAGGAAGATAAGCGATGAGATCCAAAAATATCATTTAATCCAAGGGTATCGGATTGTACATCGACGATGCGATTAAACAGTGCGTAACTTTGTTCTTGATTGATATCTAAAACACGCTGGCTCAGATGGATGAAATCATTAAACGTTGTCGTGTAGGGTGTTGACTGTTCCGTTAATTGCGAGTGATGCACGATCGCGCGATTATTCCAGGTGGTGCTCGCAATCGAGGTGCCAATAGCACCGCAGAATACGCGTGCAAAATTGGATAAGCCTGCAGCCGCCGCAATCTTATCAGCGGGAAGTCCGGACAGAATAATAAGCGACAGCGGGATAAAGAACATCGCGACAGGAATGCCTTGCAATAAGGTAGGGATTACTAAAGTCCAAGTGTCGACACCGCTGGTGTACAGTGAGCGTAGATAGAAGACCAGAGCAAAAAGAAGGAAGGCAATGGTTGTGATCACCCTGGCATCCGTTTTGGGTAAAATTCTCCCGACAATGGGTGAGCAAATCACCGCAAAAACACCCAACGGTGCCATGACTAATCCGGCATTGAGCGAAGGATAGGCCAGATCTTGTTGCAGCCATTGCGGTAATAAAACGAGGTTACCAAAAAACACGCCATATCCCACTGCAATAGCGATGGTACCGCCAGTAAAATTGCGGCCAGCAAAGAGAGAGAGGTCGATCACAGGGTTCTTTTGGGTTAATTCCCAGACCAGAAAATAGCAAAAGGTGACCCCGGCAATAATCGCCAGGATAATGATTTCAGGGGAATTAAACCAATCGAGATTTTTGCCCTTATCGAGCATGATTTGCAGGGCAGCAACCCAAACGATGAGAAGTATTAGACCGATTGTATCAATCGGAAAAATTTTTCGTTCCGTCTCACGGTCGTGATAAATAAACCAACAGACGACAGCAGCAAACAGACCAACTGGGATATTGATGTAAAAAATCCACGACCAATCATAACTAGCTGTTATCCAGCCTCCCAAGGTAGGACCGGCAATGGGGCCGACGGTGGCCGTCATTCCCCAGAGCGCTAAGGCAATTGAACTTTTCTCCCTGGGATAAGAGCCTAGCAAAATAGCTTGTGATAAAGGAATTAAGGGGCCGGCAACAAAGCCCTGCAGGACTCGAGCAAACAGTAAAAAAGGTAAATTGGTTGCTAAACCGCAAAGCCAGGAGGTCAATACAAAGAGTACAATGGCGCTTATAAATAACCGAATTTGCCCAAACCTTAAGGTTAGCCAACCGGTTAACGGGATCGCAATTGCATTCGCTGCAGCAAATACGGTAATAACCCAGGTTCCTTCATCAAGCGAGACACCCAGATTACCTGCAATCGTTGGAATAGCGACATTGGCGATGGATGAATCAAGAACAATCATAAAGGTAGCAAGGGCAACAGCTATCGTTGCAATAACAAGCTTTATCCCCTCTAAAGGAGGGGGTGCAGCCGCATGTTGCGCTTGCTCGGCACTCATTGAGAGGACTCGTTTGTCGCGCGGGGTGAGAGGTTCATGGTTTTGGCTACATTTTCCTTAATGATTCTGATGGTCTCAGCATCGGCTTGCTGACCTAAGTCATCATAAATCGTCGTCTCATACCCAGGTATTTCGGACGCTTCACTGATATATTTTCCGCGTTGATCACGGATATTAACGGTGACTAACATGGATAGGCCAATACGGAGAGGATGCGCTTTCAGTTCTTCAGGATCAATCGCAATACGAACAGGCAGTCGTTGGACTACTTTAATCCAGTTCCCCGTCGCATTTTGCGCTGGCAATAGCGCAAAAGCACTTCCTGTTCCAGCGGAAAAGCCTACAATCTTGCCACGATATCTTACAGAAGAACCGTAGAGCTCTGCGGTCAGGGTAACGGGTTGACCGATACGCATGTTCCTGACCTGTTTTTCTTTAAAATTGGCATCAACCCACACTTGTTCCAAAGGAACAATCGCCATTAAGTGGGCGCCTGGTGCAATGCGTTGCCCAACTTGAGCAACCCGTTTGGAAATTTCACCGGAAACCGGAGCAACGATTTCACTGCGTTTATAAGCGATGTATGCTTCCCGGAATCTTGCTGCTGCCAATAAAACACTTGGGTGTTGTTGCAGGTTCGTGTTTTCTGTTAATGCCTGATTGGCTAAAAGTGCGGAGCGGGCCTGAGTGAGCGATGCATCTGCACTTTTGAGGGATTCTTTGGCATGCGTTAATTCTTCGTTCGAAACCGCGCCATAGCCTATGGCTGCCTTACGGCGTCCTAAATCCTGGTTTGCTCTGGCAAGTATTGCTTCTCTGTCTTTAATATTGGCCATGAGGCCCTTGTTATTAATAAATAATTGCTGGGTATTTCGTATAGTGGATGCAAGATTGGCTTCGGCTTGTTGAAGTGCAATAAAGCTATCAATTGGATCTAATTGCACGAGAAGCTGACCGGTTTTAACAAACTGGGTATCGTCCACTTTGACCGCGATAATCGTGCCGGCAACTTGTGAGGTAATTGGAATGATATTGCCATTGACATAAGCGTTATCAGTCTCTACGTAAAAACGGCCTACCAATAACCAATACAAGCCGTAAAGTACGGCTACAAGCAAAAAACGAGGGTCAGTAAAGTAAGAAAAACTGTCCGCTTCTGACTCATTGCTTGTTCGTCGTTGGATTGAGTAGAAACCTGTTCTGACATTAACTCTCCTGCTTTAGGTTTTTGCATTTATAGCAAATCGGGGTTCCAAAGCCCCCGCCAAGTGCTTTGATTAACGCTATCTGCAGATTACGGCGACTTGTAACAAGTTGCAAATGTGTTTGTTGTTCGTTCAAATAACTCAGCTCGGCATCTAACACCACCAATTGCGCAGCAAGGCCTGTACGGTATTGAACTCTTGATAAATTGAAGGCTTGTTCTGCTGCATTCAATGCCTCGTTCTGGGGTCTTAGTTGTTTATCAACCGATTGAATGGCGGCTAATTGATTGGCCACTTCGCCAAAAGCACGATTCAGTGTGCTGTTATACTCAGCGACTGCTTCTTCATAAAGCGCATACTTGCCGCGAAGTTGCGCTCGTAGGGCGCCTGCGTCAAAGATGGGTAAACTAAAGGCTGCCCCCATAAATCTTACATTGGCAGTCGTCGTAACATCGCTCAGAGCAAACGCCAGGTAGGCTGCGCCTGCGGCCAAGTTCACATCAGGATAAAATCTCGCTTTCGTGCCCTTTATGCCATGACGGCTTGCTTCTACTTTCCAGCGAGCTCCGACAATATCAGGCCGTCTCCCCAAGAGATTTAAGGGCAAATTATCAGGTAATTGCGGGGTTTGGATCATTTTTAGCCGGGGTGGTTTGATAGCTAATCCTCTATCCGGTCCGGCACCTAACAACACGCCTAATTGTTGGCGTACAGTGATTATTTGTCCTTCAGTCGCAATAAGCTGGGTACGCGCTGTTTCGGTACTGGTTCGTGATTGGTAGACCTGCGTTTTGGTATCCAGGCCTGTGCGTAAACGTACCAGAGAAATTTTATTCAACCCCTCGCGTTGAGCCACTGTACGTCTTAATACGTCACGCAACGCGTAATAATACGCTAATTGATTGTAGGTCGAGGCTACCGAGGTGGCCAGAGAAAGGCTCGCTTCTTGCGCTGCAGCTTCTGCCGCTCTTTCTTGTGAAATGGCTTCTCTGAGAAAAGAGATATTTTTTCCCCAAATATCCAAATCCTGATTGAGATTTAAGAGGAAAGCACGTTGTGTAAAGGTGGCATTATCTATATCGAAAGGAAGGTCGGCTGACGTAGCAACCCGTACACGATCAATAGCGCCACGCGAATTGATTTGCGGATATAAAGCCGCTGATTTATTGGCTGCCAGCGCCTGGGCTTGTTTTATACGGGCTCTGGCGATTTCCAAATCAGGATTGCAGGCAATGGCTTCATTAATTAAAGCAATCAGTTGTGGATCGCCAAATTGATTAGCCCAGTCAAGCTTAGGCCAATGCCCATGTTGCTTTGGTATACCTTTACTGGTCTGAAATTGTGAGGGCTGCGCCATTTTTTTATGACTATGAATACCCAGATAATTGACGCAACCAACCAGGGTGGCGCACAAGGTGAGTACCAATACCCTGCAAGCGCTTCGGAAAAAGCCGTCTGATAATGATTTGGTGTGAGCATTCCCGAAAATCACATTGACCCTATTTATCTGAGTTAAAGAAAAACGGTTCTGGCAAGTCACAACCGTTGAGTGCTATCTTATCGATCTAAGTTAACTATCAGTTAGTTAAACTTATCTGGTCAATAGGTGTTTCGCAATAGTCAGCTTATCTGTTTTATACAGGAAGTGCTTGTTTATGTTCAAAATTAAACCAAAAAGGCGAGTCTATAAAAGTGCTGCTACACTAACTAAATACCCTCTACCGATAAAGGATTATCAATGAGAATAGTCTATTATTTGTGTCTTCTACTGATTAGTTGTAGTTGTTTGGGACAAACTCGCGAAATTGCGCTCACGATTGATGATTTGCCGCTGGTCGCGTCAAAAATGAATACGCCGGGCAATCAGCAACGCTCCATTGAGCGTTTCAATCGAATTATTCAAGCGCTCACCGAACACAATGTCCCTGCAACAGGGTTTGTGATTGCGGGAGCGATAGGAAAAGGCCAATGGGAATTCCTTGAGCAGTTTCGGGCTGCGGGATTTATGATCGGCAACCATACTTACTCGCACTACAATTTAAATCAAATGAGTGCTGAGAAATACATTGCTGATGTTGCGCGGGCCGATAAAATTCTTTCTCCCTTGATGACTGAACCAAAATATTTTCGTTATCCCTATTTGGCAGAAGGCAATAAGAATACGAAACCTAAGGTTCTTAATTATCTTAATGAACATCATTACACCATTGCACCGGTAACCATTGATAGCAAGGATTTTGCCTTTAATGAACAGCTTTACCACGTTCCTTATCGCGCAAGGGAAGCTTATGTAAAAAAGATGAAAGCACGTTACCTTGCTTACATCTGGAAACAAACACTTAGAGCAGAGAGACTGGCTAAAGATCCAAATGCAAAGCAAATTTTATTAGTGCATGCGAATTTACTGAACAGCTATCTCTTAGGTGATGTTATTCAGATGTATAAAGACAATGGCTATACCTTCATCACCTTAACCGAGGCACTGCAAAATCCTGCACCCTCCCTGACTATCCCTTCTACGGCCAGGACACCCTCAGAGGGTGATGTATTAAAAAAATTAGTAACGAGTTTCTTCCTTTGGTGCCTGAAAATGGGGGGCAATTAAGCAGCGCTGAGTCTTATGTGTGGGGGCAAGGGTCAATCAAGAATTCGCTTTGTCCTCACCAATCATTTTCTCAACATCCTCTTTCTTCAAAAAGGCTAATTCTTTTTGACCCGCTAAAGTTAAATATAACCCTGTTTTTAGCACTGAATTTATGGCAGCTCCCCACGTTAGCCAGAATACAATAAGAAGTAATAAGGCATAAAAGATATAGTCATCCATGATCGCTTGATAACGGCCAGGGATCCAATAGGGAGACCAATGTATAAAAAGGTAGAGAGGCAATAAATACAAGCCTAAGAGTAATAAGATATTAACTTGAAATACGGCGGATTCGGGGAAATAGTTTTTGGCTTTATCAAAGGCAAGACTAGGGGGTAATTTTTCAATCATGATAAACGGCATGATTAAAAAAGCGCATAGATGCCAGCCAACATTAACTGCTTTAAAAAAGAGTCTGCCGAAATTACCGGCGCGCGAAAGTAGCGATAAAATAAATCCGCCACAGGTAAAGAAAATGCCCCAGGAAAGTAATACATAGCGTTGTGACCAACATTGGCTGAATCCCTGTTTAAGCGACATTTCTTTTCCCGATAATTTAAAATTTGCCGTATAAACTAATAGAGCACTACAGAAGGTATTGATACCCACGATCAAAAAATTAAGGTTAAAAAACCGACGATTTGCAAGTACCAATAGTAGTGAGGCATATTGGGTTGTAGATTCAGCTCCGCACCGAAACGAACACCAAAGCCTAATAACACCACTCCTGAAAATGTAAAAATAAGAGCAATCAGAGGAAGAATAATAAATAGTTTATTTTTTACTGTGAATCGTACAGTTTGCAGAAATAAACGATTCGTGGCTCTTAGTTTAATAAGAAACATTGTGCCTGATGAGAATGACCTGTAAATAAAATTATAGACGGAATAACGCTACATGACTCTATGCCAATAATTGAATAGTAGCCCATGTTTCCCGAATAACGGATCGCTTGCTGGCAACCCTACCTTCTTAAGATTGTTGTCGACTCGCGGGTGTTCTTCAGCCTTACCGTAATTCATATCGCAGTCTACATCAAAAAGGATAAGCGCCAATGCATTTGAAATCGCTGCTTGAACCCACATTTTTATGGGCGACACCGGCGGGGAGAATGATGATATCACCTCGGGAAATCGCATAAATTTTGCCTTCGTTACCGCCAATCTGAACTTGGCAGTTTCCTGCAATGACGACTAATAATTCATGGGTATTGCTATGGTAATGATGATTTTTATAGATCCCATCAACCCAGGAATTGATCCACTGATTGTGGTGCAAAAATTCCTGAATTACTTGAGGCGGATGGTCAGTCAAGGCAACCATGTTTTTGTATATCAATAAGGGATAATGCACGTTATTAGGGAAGTCGCCATTTTCTCTGATTAACTCGTGAATGACCTCTTTGGGTTGTTCGAGTTGTATCTCTTTCATTTCATTTCCTATTGTTGAACGCTTGTTCTTTCCACCCAATATCTAAATGTAGTCTCTGTAACGTATCTAAATAATCGTTGAGAGAAATCTGTCCCACACAGGCTGTGGCACCAGATAAATCCTGTTCTTCATCACTTAAACGCTCAGCCAGTAAAATCGCTGGTATGCAGGGAATGTATAAGCCATCCCCATGTTTTGCATAAATATCAAAGCGTAATTGTTTAGCTTGTTGTTGGTGATCCAGCCCCGAGAGTTCCATATAAAAACCCGTGTTATCATGTCCAAGTGCATTGAAAGCATGGGAGATTTTCAGCAAGGCTTCAGCAGATTTATCAAGGGAGGGAAAGAGGTTAAGCCTGACCAGCCAAGACATAAAAAATAAAATTAAATGCAAGGTTTTTAATTCGAGGCTCGCCTGAAAGCGAATGGTTTTTAAATGGGGATAGCGCTCTGGAAACAAGGCTAAATCAGGCACATCACAATTACCGAGAAACCGTTTATTTAATTGCCAAAATTGTTTTAATTGCAAATCCTGCCAGCCATAAATCAACTGCTGTTTGCCATCAATCAGGCTATAAAATGGTTTTCCGGCGTAGCTTAGAACACCAGCAGTCGTTGCTAATCCTTGATTGGTTAATTGTGCCGTTGCAATGGCATAGTCAACTTTCTCCAGTACTGAAAATTGCTCAAGATAATGGTCGATAATAGCGCTGGTTAATGCCGGTAAAGAACTTGCACCACTGCAAATGAAGAGATTCTTCTCTTTTGCTTCAGAATCCAGTTTAGAGATACCATAAACAAAATCCCGTGAATCAGCCAAATCAATATAATGACAGCCTTGCTTAAGACAGGCTTCAGCCACGCTATAGTCCTGGCCTTGAAAAGGGCCGGCAGTGTGAATAACAATGTCTGGTTGAATCTCTGCAAAGGTCTTTGCAAGGTTTTGCGAAATATCGCACTGTATTGCCTGAGCAGGATGAATTGGTTTCAAGGTTTTAACGAATGCCCGCGCTTTCTCAAGGCGTCGCCCGCCAATGATTAATTGTATATTGGGATTTTTTCCCAATACTTTTGCAATATAACGCCCAAAATTGCCGTACCCGCCAAGAATGAAGAGTTTTTTATTTTCATTCAAATATCTCTGAAAACGTCCTGCACTGACACTTATTTATGCCATCACTATAATGAACAAACGCCATTTCTCAAAATGGGAATTTACTTTTTATTTGTCTGTTCTCTTAGTCATGGTCGTTCCCCGTATTGGGGGATAAAAAAACATAGACCATATGATTAATATTTATATAAAATTACAGGGGGCGAAATATTGCGCAAAACCTATACTAACTGTTAAAATCGGGAGATTAATTTTTATAGATAGATTTTTTATAGACGTTTCGTATGCCTTTATCACAAATAAATCAAATAAAAGACTCCTTCTTTTATAACTCACCCAAGCAACAAAGCCATTTTGATTTTAGGGCTGATGATTTTAATTTGAATCAACTGGATGCAGAATTTTCGTCTATGTACCAATTATTTATTTCCAATAAACGCTGTTGGGAAAATGAGCGCCAAAATGAAGTCGTGCTAATGGTAGATGCTTTATGTGATTTGATGATTCAGTATTATAAATACCATCATGTTCAAGCGAAGCTAGACGATCTGAAGAAAAAGAAAGGTGAAATAACCGCGTTTAGAAACAATAATCTTTCATCCGGCAATCAAAACGATAAAAATCACCCGAACACCTTTTTCCTCTGGAATA
>NZ_CALJ01000033.1 GCF_000308315.1 Legionella tunisiensis
AATCATATAGAAAGCTCCTTGAAGTAACCGGTAAAGTTTAGTTTGGAAGAAAAACAAAAACGGTTAATAAAGGAGCTTAGAGTGAAACTATATGGTGGAATTGATTTACATTCAAATAATAGTGTTGTGGTATTAATTGATGAAGAAGGTCGTGAAATATTACGCAAACGAATAGCGAACGACCTTATAAAAATAGTTTCTTTATTGGAGCCATGGCGAAGTAATCTACTAGGAGTTGTCGTTGAGTCAACGTACAACTGGTACTGGTTGGTAGATGGCTTAATGGAATCAGGGTTTAAAGTTCATCTTGCTAATACGGCGGCGATACAGCAGTACTCAGGAGTGAAGTATACGGATGACACGAGTGATGCTCGTTGGTTGTCTGAACTGTTGCGATTAGGCATTTTACCGGAAGGCTATATTTATCCCAAGGAGCAACGTACGGCGCGGGATTTAATGCGCAAACGTATGCAATTGGTGCAACAGAGCACTCTAAATGTCCAGTCAATTCAGGGACTCTATGCTCGGCATTTGAATAAAAGAATTTCCGCAAACAAAATTAAGCAACTCACAGCAGAGCAAGTGGATGTTGATTTTTTAATCCCTCATGTTGCATTAGCAGTGAAGAGTAATTTGGTGGTTATGAATTGTTTACAGGAGCAAATCAATACCTTGGAAAAGGTACTTAAAAAAGACTTGCGGTTGGAACGTGCCTTTGAACAGTTAACCAGTATTGATGGAATCGGTTTGGTATTGGCTTTAACAATTATGTTAGAAACAGGGGCGATTTCGCGTTTTGATACAGTGGGCGATTATGCCTCCTATTGCCGATGTATTAGTGGGGCAAAATTTAGTAATGGTAAGAAAAAGGGAAATACCAATAGCAAAAACGGTAATAAATTTTTAGCTTGGGCGTTTACTGAAGCTGCTAATTTTGCAATTCGATATAACGAAACGGTGAAACAGTATTATCAACGGAAACTCGCCAAAACAAACAAGGTTGTTGCGATTAAAACGGTTGCACATAAATTAGCTCGAGCTTGTTTTTATGTATTGAGAGACCAGGTGGAGTTTAATGTACAAAAAGCATTTATGTAATCAGGTTAAACGGCGTTCGGTTAAGGTAATTGAGTTATACCATGGGGTTGGTAAAACCAATAGCTCTGATTAAACCTTTACCTTAACCACTTAATCTAATCATGAGGTCATTGAAGTTTGTTGTATACTGATATGCCCGTGCTCTGAGCCACAAAGGGTTGGCCATGTAAAAACATAAGCCACTGATTTGTCATTCTGGTTCATAGAACCTGGCGACTTGGACTGAGCACGGCACTATATAATTTCTGAGGCGATAATGCCAAGGACTACTAATGTCCATCAGGCCATTAGTAAATGTCTTAATTCATATGGGTGACTGGTGCATATTAGAGGACACCTCCATTAGAAATTTTAGATGCATAGAGTGTACATGTAACCTTCTAACACTTCTAAAATTATAAAATTTGGCTTACAAACCAAACGGCTTTGCTTTACCTCTTGACCGAGAGTTTCTAATGGGTGATCCCATTGGCATTGTATTCCATGATAGGTTGGATTGAGCTCAATAAACCTTGATTACGCTACGCTTCATCAAAGTTACGCTGGCTGTGCTCCCACTTATGCACACAGATTTACCCTCAAGAGGTTGTTATGATAGATTCAAAAGCAGAGTCAGTCTCAAGGAAACCGAACTTAGTATCTTCATAAAAACTCACTTCGCCTGTTGAGATATCATGATGGCCTCCAACAATTCCACATTCGCCTGCGTCAACAAGTTCTTTTAAAATGGGACTGCGCTCCATAACTGCATGTACTGTGCTATGTACATTAATAGCAGTAACCTTTTCCACAAACTCTTCGTTACTTGAGTTTCGGTTTCCAACGGTACTTTTTTCAGCCCTCACAGCGGGTTGTATTTTACTTAACAAGGCTGTCAAATTACCCATTTCTATATCATCACATGCGCCCTTTATTGCACCGCATTTTGAATGTCCCAAAACCACGATTATCTTCGCCCCTGCTACTTTGCAAGCAAACTCCATACTACCTAAAATATCTTCATTAATAATAGTTCCTGCAATGCGTACACTAAATACATCGCCTAAACCCTGGTCAAATATCAACTCGACCGAGGTACGTGAGTCGATACAGCTTAAGATGATTGCAAAAGGATGTTGTCCATCAGAGGTTTCATTAACCTGCTGCAAAAGGTTACGGTTAACTTTTAAATTATTTACAAATCGTTTATTACCTTCTTGCAATAGGTGCAGTGCAGTTGCTGGTGTAATAGTCGCTTGCATTTCTTTAGTCAATGTTTTCATTTTACACTCCTACATAGGGTCCGAATGTCAGGCGGACTCAATAAAATCTACCATTTCAACAATAATATTTTTCTGCTTTGCGTTTACTCTATAATCACGTAAGTATTCAACCCGCCATAAGGTCACTTTTGAATTCTTTGAACATAGTAAATACTTCTATGGATGCACGCCTATTGCCCCTGCTTGTTGGTTATGCATTTGAACCACCGTCTTTAACGCCTGGAATATGGCTCCATATCGTCTTTACTTCATTAACTGCTGAGCGGATAGTTTCATCAGACTGCAATCCACCTTCAAGGTAAGCTAGTCCTTGAAGTAGCCAATTTGCTAATTCTGGTTGAGCCAATTGATAATAAACCTGGTTCCCTTCTTTACGTTGTTTGACTATCTTGTTAGCTCTTAAAATAGACAGATGTTGTGATACGACCGAGTGACTCGTTCCTAAAATGGCTTGTAGACTGTTTACATTTTGTTCGCCTGCATGCAGTTCTTCAATAATTCGAATGCGGTGTTGGTGAGCTATCGCACTTAAAAATTCTGCCATTTTCTCGGAAATTAATTTTCTAGCGGGCATGATGCATTCCAATATTAGTACCTTTTAATATACTAATATTTTAATATATTAATTTTTATTTGCAATTTAAATTGGTAACGTCCTTTTTGAAGAGGTTTGGTAACTATTTGAGATTCATTGGAACACTATTTATACGGATGTGGCGTTCATCCGCTAAAAAATGATAATTTTCCTGTTAATTAGCAGGCGTAGCCTTGATGGAGTACAACGTAATCAAGGTGTTCATTCTCCCAAACCAGAGTCCTCAATTGGCTTGGATATCCAATGAGCCCAATTTTTAGATAATTGCCCATTATTCACATAATAATGAAATGACGAATAAGACCAATAAAAAACAAGCATCCGTTTCTGGATTTTCTTGAGCGAAAAATACAACGAGCCCAGATCCGGCCCCCTATGACCACGCTTGCTCATTCAATTAAATGAGAGTAATCTTTAAATTCATAAAGCATATTTTAATATCAAATTGATCGTCACAAGATGATTTTAATTTAGACAAAAAATGGCGATATGGGCGCTATTATCCGTTCCGAACACCCTCTCGGACATTTTTGTTTATAGGCAATCAAACAAAAAACGCCGCCTATTTTATGGGCATCCAGGCGCCCTGGCCAGACAATACAGGTTTAATGCTCAATCAACTCACCACCCATGGTGTTTTATTGAATATTACTTATGTGGCATAAGGATAGAAACCATGCAAAAAATATCAATAAAAACACTTTAATTAACAAAATACTGGTTGGTCTGTTATCCTGGCTGATATTGACAGCAGCACAAGCAGCGCGACCACTGTGGATCATCACAGCTGTACCTGGAAGCAAAACCACTCTGACTGTACCAAAAAATGGTACAGCCACAGTACAATATCTAGTGCAAAATGAGTCAGCGCAGTCTAAAAATTTAGTGGCCCAGCCAATGCCAGGCATTATCCAAACTACACCCTGTCAACTGGCGCCCAAGGGGCAATCGGGCAGCAGTTGCACTTTAAATCTTTTCATTATAGGCAGTGCACTGCCCTTAGGCGGTATTCATAGCGGACCCGTGCTATGCGAGGCACCTCTGGGTGGCAGCCCGAATCCCAATCAGTGTTATCAGCCAAGTGCTGCCATACTAAACATTACCCGTGGTGATGTTGGAACCACAATAAGCATTACAAGCCCTGTGCAACAAAATCGTGTCGTTGCGGTGTTTGGAGCGTCGCTTTCTTTAGAAGTGACCAATGATGCCAGCAGTACTGTGAATGCTGATGCAATTACGGTTAGTAATAAAGCCGCCTGCCCCAACCTGTCGATTGATGGCAGTAATTGTGCCAGTGTGGCACCTGGCGCTAATTGTACCCTGAAACTAACCTCCGACACCCCCTATGCACCATGTACGATTACTGTCAGTGGCAGCAATACGCTCAACAGCCCACAAACTTTGATTGCATTCTCTCATCTGGGAGGACTGGTGTTTCAAGAAAGTGGAGGCAGCGGCAAGGTAGTCATTGATGAAGCACTCGAGTTTAAGAGTCAATGGACCAGTAATAATTCTGATATATTTGGTGCAACAAGCCTGGATGATGGTGTTGCTAATACCGATGCCATTTTTATTGATGGAGCTTGTGCCAATGATCCTAGCCAGTGTGCCGCGCGACTTTGCCGAGATACCATTGGTGTAGACTGGTATCTTCCTGCAAGAAATGAGCTGTCTGCAATTCATAGTGCGCTTTGCTCCAATCTGGTAGATCCGTGTAATTTTGGGGGATTTTCGAACGGTGTATACTGGAGTTCGTCTCAGCTGGATTTAGCCAATGCTTGGTTCGTGTTTTTCCCGTTGGGTATCGAAGGCGGCCAAGCTAAGAACATCGAAGTGTCTGCCCGTTGCATTCGGACGTTCCCCCCTTAATACCCTTGTTTTTAGTAAAACGGCTTCTTACCACTATTGATACAAAACGACTCATTCAATGATTTTGATTGTGTTCCTCCTTGAGTTTTTGGCCCCGCCCCAAACCATGCCTTCAGCTTATGAAATCAGGCTGCTGCACAGCTTCTTTGCGCCTGAAATTCGCATGCTTCCCTCTTAACATCTGGCTTAATTAAATTGGCTGTGTCCTAAGTTTTTTCAATAGGACTGCTTATCCATCATTATGACGAATAATTTTATAATAAATATTAAGCGTAGTAGTATGAATTACGCTCAAGATTTAAATGACAAGGAAAAAGATGGAGCCACTACATGAAGCATGCAAAAGCGGCAACATAAAACAATTGGAAATAGAGTTATTAAAAGGCGTTGACCCTACAATTAATAATAATGCTGCAATAAGAATAGCGGCCGCAAACGGGCATCTGGACGTAGTCAACCGATTGTTAGACATAGACGGCGTTGACCCCAGCGCTGTTGATAATTATGCCATAAGAGTAGCGGCCGAAAACGGACATCTGGACGTGGTCAACCGATTATTAGACATAGACGGCGTTGACCCTACGGCTTTTGATAATCATGCCATAAGAGGGGCGGCCAAAAACGGACATCTTGGCGTGGTCAACCGATTATTAGACCTTGAAGGCGTCGACCCTACAGCCAAGAATAATTATGCCCTAGGAATGGCAGCCGCAAACGGACATCTTGACGTGGTTAATCGATTGTTAGACATAGACAGCGTTGACCCTACAGCGGGTGATAATTATGCCCTAGGAATGGCAGCCGCAAACGGACATCTTAACGTGGTCAACCGATTGTTAGACATAGACGGCGTTGACCCTACAGACGAGGATAATTATGCCATAAGAATGGCAGCGGCAAACGGACATCTTGACGTGGTTAATCGATTGTTAGACATAGACGGCGTTGACCCTACAGCGGATAGCAATTTTGCCATAGGAATGGCAGCCGCAAACGGACATCTTAACGTGGTCAACCGATTGTTAGACATAGACGGCGTTGACCCTACAGTCAGGAATAATGAAGCAATAAGAGAAGCGGCTTACCACGGGCATAAAAAAGTGGTTCTAACACTGTTTGACTTTATAAGAGAGCATCATCCTGAGCAA
>NZ_CALJ01000032.1 GCF_000308315.1 Legionella tunisiensis
TTTAGTAAAAGCTTTACTCATCATTTACTCTCCAATTGTCTAAATTGGCCAGCGTAGCCTTGATGAAGCGTAACGCAATCAAGGCTACGCTGGCTATTAGAACTTTTGAAAAATAGAATGAAATCACATGGTGACGCATTTTTTATTAGAATTATTTACATTCTTCTCATGCTTATTTGATTGCTGGAAGATCGTATTTTTTATTAGATTAGAAGGAACTAAATCCGTTTGAATTACAGTACAAGACTCAACTGGCTCATAGGAACCGAACGTATCAGATTTCGGAAAATATGGAGTGACCTCATTATCAAACTGCTCTTCCGTATCGGAATAGTCATAAGTTACATAACAAGGTCTTGTTTTTCCAACAGTACTTAATCTATCTTGCATCCCTTCTTCGATGGTTTTATCCATGTCACCCTTGACCTTGGGAATGTGTTTAACGCCAACAAGCGCTATACAAATAGTGTCTTTATCAATCCCTTGGCCTATATAACTACTAAATATTTCATTTGGTCGAATAATTCTCTCCAAACTTTCGGCAAATACTTTCTGAGCCAACGCGTTATAAGCAAATAATGATATCTCACTTTCGTCATGATAGATTTTGCATGGCAGGTTCAAAGCCTCCACAATTTTGGATATATCTTCATGGGATTGAACAGTAATAAATGGAGCAGAAATCTTATTTTCAAGGCCAAATAATTCGATGCCTTGCTCGATTAATTGGGTATAAAATAGTCTGTGAGAGCGTCTTAACGTTGTAGGAATATCATCTACAAAGTACGGTTGATTAATCCCTTCTTGCAAAGCGATCAGCCCCTCTGAAAAACCCTGATTTTTTTCCCAGGCCTTTCTTTCTGCAAAATCTCAATTGTTTCCTTTAAACCAAGCATTCCTGCGTTTGAATTGTGTGTTTCCCCTAGCAAGATACATTTCATTTCAGGATCTTCGATTTGCTTTAATATCCATTGCCTTAGCTTCATTTTGTTATTCAACCGATTTATAAAATTTGCTTAAAATTTTACCAAATTCAGCTTAAGAGAAAATTAAAAAGTCTGAGCACACCTTTGCTAAATCACAACGCAACACTAAAGCGTCATCAAGCGCTACGCTGGCTACGGTAACATACCTATCGCCTTGTCCCTGCTTAAAAATTAGAGATGAATAATTTAGAGTTGGGACTGAGAGGAAAAGAGGGGATCACCCATTGTTATATTCAATATACAAGCTAAGATACGCAGCAGTTAAAAATGGTTGTAACGATCTTAATTATCAATAGTAACTTAAGGGTAATAAATGTTAGTAAACTCTACGCTCAAACTCGAAGTGGACAAGCAAACCGTTAATTACGTTTCTGCTTGGTCTGTTGGTCAACCGACCAAATCAAGCGCTACGATTACAGTTGTACAACACGGCAGCAAAATGTATTTAGTGACCAATGCGCATGCGGTGGCCAATTCAACTTATTTAAAAGTAAAATTTAATCAAGGGTCTACCGAATTACCTGTAACGCCGGTGTGGATTGACCCTATTATGGATGTTGCTATCGTAGAGACGACTTCTCCAGAAGCCGAAGCCCTCCTGGCAAATAAAGTGAAACCATTAGACATTAATACGGAATTTCAACCTTCTTCAACGGAGGTAAATGCCTATGGTTATCCCACAGGAGGAAAAGGTCTTTCCTTTACCAAAGGCCATGTATCAAGAACGGAAGTATCCACCATCGCCAACTCCCGCTTACCAGGTATTACTGTACAAACCAGTGCACCAATTAACCCTGGTAATAGTGGCGGACCGATTACGATAGTACGGGAAAAACAAGAAGAGTGTATCGGCATCGTAAGCCAAGGCACATCTTCACTCAGTAATGTGGGTTATTTTATTCCTGCCTGCACCATTGTACAAACTATAGAAAACTACAAACGCTTCGGTGCACTCAGGGCAAAGCAATTTATTGATTATGTGACTGTCCCTCAAATCAGCTTTGAGTGGCAAGCAGTAAAGAATCCTTCTCTACGAGCTCAATTGAATATGCAAGATTCTCTTGAGAGTGAACCCTTAGGCATCCGTGTATCGCAAGTACCACCCACGTCATGCGCTTATACTCTCTTGCGGGAAGGCGATGTCATTCTTGCAATAGATGGCCATAAAATTCACGCCGATGGAAGTGTTCAGGTCAAGGAACTCGAGAATCCTATCTCTTATCTCTATCTTTTACAGCGCAAGAAATACCTCGATGAGATAGTGTTTGTAATTCAAAGAAAAAATGACCAGGGAGACTCTGAAACACTAAAAATTACGGTTAGGCTAACTGAACAGTTAGGCCGCAGTATTGTCGGACCCAAGAGCGACAAACCACTCAAATACCACATTCAGCCTTCGGGAAAAAATGGCGGCTATGTGTTTGTCCGTTGCACCCAACCCTTGATGGACACATTTACAACCAGTTATGCAACTGGGCAAAAAGTCATTGTTGATAAATCCAATGTTCCGCTCATGTTTAATGAATTTTCCAGGATTTCGCCTAAAAAGGACGGTTACGAAGTTGTTGTACTACAGAATATTCTGGTATCAGAAGACACGGACGGTTATGAAAATTTTGCCCTTAGCCGTGGGGCAATGTGTGAAAGCGATCGTGTTATTGAGGTCAATGGTGAACCAATAAGAAACTTATGGGACTTGGTATCAGCATTAACAAAAAACGCAACGAAAGCCTCTTTAGTGAAATTTGCAAATGGCAAAGAATTGGTTATTGCACCTGAAGTGGATAAAGTACGGGACGTATTAAAATCCAAGTACCAAATTGCATTTTTTACCAGTCCTCAAGTTGCCCCCATCCTTAAACTACCCTTTTTAGATGAGATTAAGGGCTTGAAAAAAGATGAGAGTACTGAAAGCACTGCGCGGATGGGAAGCGGCTTCTAATTGCCAAGGATGCGAGTACCCAGAGCAGCAGGGCTTGAGTTTTGATCATTGAATACAAAATTCAAGCCCTGATAATCA
>NZ_CALJ01000031.1 GCF_000308315.1 Legionella tunisiensis
ATATATTTTTTCCCCCAAAAAGCATCGACAACACTAAATAATTTGCTTTTAAAAGACTAATCACTTTGATTTGATTTATTTAATTAGATCCTGACCTTGCGACAAGCATGGGGAACTATAAGGCCTCGGCTGAATTTTTATCGTTAAACACATGATTCAAACCCTGCACCCGAGGGTGTTTAACATAATTAAGGGGTTTCATTCTTTTGATTTAGACATGCTAGCTAAATTTTTAGATAATCAACTACTATGTACCAATAATGAAATGAATATGCCTTATGCTACAGTGATTAATTTAACCCCCTGTAATACAACATATTCCTTTATTATTTATATCTCGTTATCATGCGCCGTTTTTTATAACAGACAAATTTACAATGCCTCAGAAGAACGATATTTCTCCTATAAAAACAGCAACCCGCTCCTACTGGAGTAAGGATGGCTATTTGTTGAAAGGAATCGATTTACTATTTAAAACAAGTATAACAAGTCTCACAACCTCCATTATAACAGCTCCGATTACGTTGCTATTAAGTAATAAACAATTAAATACAACAATCAAACCAACCCCACTAGCTTTCGCAAAATCCACTTGGCAAATCTTTCAATCTCAAGCAATAGCTAATCAAAAACGGGGGGCTGTTAGTGTAACCAGCAAGCACATAAACAAGGAAAATAGTCCAGAGAGTGTCTCAACTGAACACGAGGAGACAGCAAAGCCTATCCAAAGAGGGAGAGAAAATTATTATTCCTTCTTCACTTCTTTGGTCTTTTCTCAAGCTGATACAGCATTTGGTGCTGTTTTTAATAACCGTGCAAAAATCCTGAGTGGAGGTACTATCAACCCGGTTAAATTAACTGGTTATAATATTAAACAACTCTTTTTGATGGGATATCCGGTTAAGTCTGTATCTAATTTTATGAGTTTTACTTTTTACTCACGTTTTCGGACTCAATAACCAACCAATTACCTATTGAAAATCCTGCTGTTGCAAATTTTGTCGGTGGTGGATTGGCAGGAGCCATCTCCTCCTTACTGACTTATCCTCTAAACGCCTCCTACGATAGGATTATACTGGGAGCCAGAATGGATGCTAATAGACGATTAATTCGGGTCTCCAGTTTTTCCTTCTTTAAGGAAAAGGCCAACTATATGAAAACTGTTGGTCTTAGCGAAGTAACCAAAAATTTTTGGCTGATAACAAGAAATGAACTTCCAGCAAGGATGCTGAGCACAATAATTGTCTTTTCAATTATTCAAGGCTTTAACCATCTCATGGGAAATAGACCTGTTAGTCATTTTTTATCCTCCGGGCACAATAGCGATCCAGACGGTTTTCGACCAGTACGGTAATGCTGTCTTTTAATTTAAGACTAGACTTGAAGAATTGATAATTGCCAATCCGATTGGCGAACAGAGGGGTTCGCAAAAGCAAGCCTGATGCTTAGGACCATAATTCACAGACCAGCTTGCAACACGACTGTTCAGCGTTAAAAATAACGAGAATAAATGGCTAAATAAGTTCCATCATTTTCCATCGAACTCAACGCATTATTGATTCGAGAAATCAGTCTACTTCGATTGAGATTGGCCAGAACACCATAGCCCATACCTAACGGCGTTGCTTCACCAACTAATTTGAATTGATTGGGATTACTATTAACCCAATACGAAGCGCCAATATAATCAAACATAATAAGATCGATGTCACCCTCGCTTAACGCTTGTATCATGTCTTGCTGATTAATGTACTCAACTATTTTAACGTTATTATACATTTGCATTGTAAAGGACTTGAATATAGTACCAGTCTCAACACCAACACGTTTACCTGTATTTATGTTGCTACTATCAATGTTAGAGCCAACTCTGGAGAATAGTTGAGCTTTGGTTTGTAAATAGGGCGTGCTAAATAAATAATAAGCTAACCGTTCTTTCGTAATAAAGAAACCAGCTATACCTAAATCAACTTTTGCCGCTGCTACTGTTTTCATTAATAGTGCAAATGTCATGGGCTTATAGGTGCACGTAGCATTAATCCGCCGACAAATCTCATCCATGAGATCAATCTCAAACCCAGTAAATACACCATTTTTAGTTGCCTGCATTTCCATAGGCGGATTAAAAGGCGATGCACCAATTACAAGATTTTCAGCATATAAACTGGGACACATAAAACATAATATAAGTAGTCTACACAATATTTTCATAAAGGAAATTCCATATTTATGTATCACTAAAGAATATCTCATTTTATTCATATTAACCTGTTTAAAGATACTGGCCACCGTTTTGATAGGCAACTTTTTTTAGGCTGAGGTACATTTCGCCATCTAATAAGAACGATGGGGTCAAAGCTTGAGGTCAATAACCTTTGACGGCGCTATGCTTCATCAAGGCTTGGCTATAAGAGTAACGCCGCGAAAAGCAGGCGTTACTCTGAAAATTTGAGCTTTTTATATTAGAGTACTCGATTTCGATAATGATTTTTAAAATAACAATCAAATTTGAATCGTTTGTTTTTGTCGTCATAGAGTTCGGATCATAACCTTTTGGCAATTGAAATACTTGATTGTAATTGCTCTGAGAGTAACTCACACTTTTGCTATTATCTTGTTCTCGCGTAATTTTTTGCGTTACGTTTGAGCTAACTATTAACTGCCCCTCTTTAACAGAGACATTGACTTTACTATCAGCACCTTTTGGCAATGTTATTTTATAGATAATCTCATTTTATTTTCTTTAATTTCAACAGTACTGGTACTGCCAGGCTGACTCATCAAGTTATGTTGCATGTGTGAAAATTGACTCTGCATAAATTGATCCATAGCCCTGTGCATTTGATTCATTTGCTTCAAAATATCATTCGGTGATTGAAAGAAGGAATCCGTATCAAAAGGATCCAGGGTTACTTGCTGATTACTCTTTTGCACTTGATTATTTTGCTTCGCCTCAAGTGCTATGGCTCCCTCAGGTACCATAGTGATAAGAGGAACAGAGATTAAAATAGGAATCAGTTTATTTTTCATATAAATCTCCTTTCTAAATGGGTGTCAAAAATTCAAGTTTTTGGATAGGCAGTTATGAACTAATCGTCATAACCCTTATTTCAAGTTCTCTTCCGTGTTATTTTCCTTCAAAAGAGTATTCCCTATATCGAGGCAAATTAGACGGTTTCAAGTAGGGATAATGGCCGGCACTTCACCTGATTAGGATACTATTTACACTGTTTTGTATTCCATTAGATTGAATGACCCCTTGAAATTAATTTCCCAGACATTATTTATTGAGTTACGTTAATTAAATGGGGGGATCGTTATGCCTGTTATTAATCGTGATGATTTTCCCGTTTATAAGGAACCCGATCGCTTATCGAGGACAGTTGATAAAAAATCGCTCGTTTGGTCTCATAAATTTTTGTCGTGTATAAAATGAAAGATAATAAAAAGATAGTTAATAAGTACGAATACCCTGAATTTCTCGCTTCTGCCCTTGCTATTCATGGCTCTGTAACCCCCAAAGTGTTGAAGCAGGTTTTAGTGGCGACTCTTTATGCCTGTTTTATATCGTTGTTGAGTTTATTTGTCCCTTGGCTTGCTATTCCGATAAGTCCTTTTGAGTATGCTGGACTTGTCATGGGTTTAATTTTAGTTTTCCGTATCAATGCGGGGTATGACCGATGGTGGGAGGCACGAAAACTCTGGGGAAGTGTGGTCAATAGCAGTCGTAATTTAGCCATAATAATTGCCAATTATGTACCCCCATCGGAAAAAGAGCTCATATCCCGCCTTATGGGATACGTGGCAGCCATCCCCTATTTAATGAAAAATAACTTGCGAATGAATGAGTCCATCAAGGAAGTAGAGCATCTCATCGATCCGCCCACCTTTGAAGAACTACCCAACATCGCCCATAAACCTAATTTTATATCCAGCAAGCTCGCAGGCTTACTTTCCTTATTGGTAAAAGAAAATAAAATTAATGAATTTTCGTTCCTCAAAGCAGAAGAATGCCGTGAAATCATAATAGATTGCCAGGGAGCTTGTGAGCGCATATTAAAAACCCCAATGCCCTTTGTCATGGCCATTAAATCACGGCGTTTTATTCTATTGTTTTTATTAATCCTTCCTATCGCCCTTGTAGATTATTCTATTTATATCAATCCATTAGTTACGGCACTTGTTGCTTATGCGTTATTTTCTCTCGATCAAATTGGTGTAGAACTACAAAACCCATTCTCCCCCGAAAGGCTTAGCCATTTGCCCTTAGAGGATATCTGCCAAGGAATAGAAAACAATGTGATGGAAATTTATAAAAGCAATGGGAATACCGTCAACGGCACAAGACAATCATGAAACTATTTCCCCAAAAGCGACCCTTACAAGTAACAGCAAAGAAGTCATTTAAAGCAAGTAAACGTAGAGCCATGATGCCGCGTAGTGTAATCAAGGTATTCACTCTCCAAACGGGCCTATTGATTTAGGCATCGCTGGCCGAACTTTGGATAACAGTCACTACGCACTAATGATGAAATCAATTCGCCCAACGACACAATTGATTGACATCAATAAACCTTCATGACGCTAGCTGCATCAAGGCTGGCTAAGCTATAATCACTTGATATTCATACTAGTTATCTAAATAATGAACCTAATAGTTGGAGTACATGTCACAACGCGAAAGGAATACTAAATCATGGAAATATTAAGCTTGCATTCCCTATTGTTATATATACAACATAGTATTTCATTTTGTGGAGTGCTTGTTATTCTTATTGGTGTTTTAACCGCATTATTTCGCTACCTTTCCTACCTGTTTTATAACTCTGATATCACTAAGAAAATGGATATCAATCAAATTCGATTGAGATTAGGTAGAGTATTAACATTAGGTTTGGAGTTTATTGTTGCTGCCGACCTAATAGGAACCACGACTACCCCGGATTATTATTCAGTTGGTATCGTAGCCAGTATTGTTTTAATACGAACCTTATTAAGTTATACCTTAAACCGTGAAATAAAAGACATTAGTCAGCAGGAAAATCAAAATAGAACACTGGCGTGACTAAAATAGTTCCAGCCAGCGTAGCCTTGATGAGCATAGCGTAATCAAGGTTACGGTAAAATATATATCACTAGAGTAAATAGTCCTACTATAGCAACCAAGGGATGAAGAGCTACTATGATCTTAGGAGCATATATCTTTTTTTCAGCAAGAATGACTAAGGTTAAACCTCCTAATGCTGCAAGAGTTAAAAGTACTAAACTGGTCATGAGTAAAGGAGAAAAACTAGTCATCAATACAAATACGTAAACGTATATAAGGATCAACCCGCTTGCCGCCAACAAACCGTGTAACGCCCGAACAGTTTTATTGGGTCTTCTGTCTTGTAATATCGGAGGTAAAATGCCTAACCCTAAGGCGACAACAAAAACAAATATAATAACGGCTGATATTAACATATGATCTCCTGACATAAATCTATGTTAACAGAAACTCACTATAACTCATTTAGGGGAAAACCCTAATAGTTGCTTTCATTAGCCTCCCGGCTACATTCCAAAAATATAAACGCTAGAAAAACAGAAATTCAGGGCACAACTCAGAGACCTGTCTCTTGATCACATCTTCATCATCGCTGTTGCAATCCTAAGCCCCTCTAGTCTTTCTCTTAGCCGAAACCAACCTTTCCAAATAGTAGCCCAGGCTGCTTTGCCAGTTCTTTTAGAGTCTGTCCATCCACCAAGTTTTGCTATTGCTTGATAAGCCCATGCGGCGGTGGGAGTGTTTTCGGGTAATGATGTTTTTTCAACACTATTCCACAATACCTTCCATTCAGTTTCAGATAATAATTCTTCACAAAGAATACTGTCATCAATATTTAGAGTAACCGGGTATTCAAAATGCTCTTTTAATTGCAGTAAACGAATGGCTACAAAGGAGAGAATAACAATCATCTTTTCTAAATTCTCAATTGATTGCATGCGTTGCTCTTCGGCACCCACGCCTGTTTTCCACGCCTTGTGAAAATCCTCAATGCGCCACCGCAATTCATAATAACGAGTTATTTTGCGTGTACAGTCAAATGATGATACTTCTTCTGAGGTTAATAAAATCCATTCTAGTCTTTCTACTTCATCACAACCTTGCTCTTTAGCAATGACAATATTTACCGTTATCGGTTTTAATTGACGGTCTTTTGCGCGTCTTTCGGAAGGGGAAAATGTTACAGAAGTCGTTTTCAATTCAAGCACTACTTGACGTTTTTTTCGTCCTGCTTTCTGAGCCACTTCAATAGTATAAGTTCCTAAAGACCTAGCGTTTGATAAAGATTCAAATAAATAACTATCACCGGGTTCTAACTTTCGATTATGGTTTGCTCTAACAATAAAACGTTGGTTATGGTCCAATTTATATTGGATGTATTCAAAAATATCAGCCTCTCTATCACATACTGATATAACATCTGCCATCTTTAAGCCTAGGCGGCTTTCTAGTTCTCGCGTATTTTTTCCCATTTAAAACTTTCTTTTTCACTATATTGCCTGACTCGTCGATGAAATTTTTTCCCTCTTTCCTCCACAGGACGGCACCAGCGATTTTGAGCTATTAAACCTATCGTTTTTTCTTTTTCAGCATCCATTAATAGCGTAGTGTGTACATGAAACCCGCGATTACTTTTTCTTTTGGCCCCCCTAAATCGCCTAAATCTTCTTTGACTTGATGAGTGTAAGACAGAGTGGTTGTGTCTTCTATTGCCAATATCGTAGGAATTGACTGGGATAATAAACTTGTTACATGGTAACCCCCATCAGCAATTTGCTTGGCACTAACGCGTTTATTGCGTAAAAAGCGATAGCTTCCCTCTAATAACGCATCTTGACCCTCACAACTTTCAGATAATGAGCTGCCGGGTAAAGAAGATAGCTGTTTCCCAATTTGCATTAAGCGTCTAGTTAGACGCTTATCGCCTAGTTCAATTGAACCAAATATTGCTTCTGACCAAGCCTGCGCATTTTCAACTGCCAATTCCATGTTTCACCTAAAACTAAAAGGTGAATTTGATCATGTTTTCTGATTGCGGGCAAGATGTGTAGAAGATTCAGCTCAGAGACGCAGGTCCTTTGCTGGGAATGGATGGCCGTTACGCCTTGTTTCAAAGCAATTTTGGCCTGGCGGGTAATTTTGAATATGCACCCATTGTTGGACAAATTAATTCGCATTCCTTTTTAAATTTCCCCGTCTACGTCACTTATTCTTCTCCCAAGCGTGATCGGATAGTGAATAGCTTCACAGCCAAATTGGGTATCGACTATAACTATCGCTTTAAGAATAGTGGCTACGCAGTGGTTGAAGTGGGTTATCAGGGTGAATCAATACAATAATGCCATGGACATGATCCGCGGTAATTATGCGGTTGCAGGAGCCCAAAAAAGTTACCGGCGTAGAAACCACCCGTTTCAATTTCCACGGCCCCTACATTGGCCTTAGCGTACATGCCTAATTGTTTATTGTGCGCCGGGAATCCCTGGCGCGCATTTTCCCCCACCAATCCGTCGACAGCATACATTTTCAATTGCGCTGGAATGAGTAACTTACGCCAAAAACCAGCAGAGATCTATTGACTACAGGTAGACAAATGATCGCAACTAAATGAAGAGGTGCAAGGAGGAACAAGGCCGGGAGCAACGCTGCCTTGGGGAAAGGTCTGAGAGCCCTGAGAGCAAGAAGATAGAAGACCGCCACCTGAGCATGTGCACGTGATGCTACTATTCAGCACGCACTGTCCATTTTGGGCCGTGAGAGTTACAGAGCTTGGTGACCCCGATGACTTACAGCTACCACATCCAGCAAGTTGCATAATATCGACTAAAACGATTATATATAAAACCAATTTAAGTAGTGTCCATGTTTTATGTAATTTACTTCCCATTATACCTTTCCTACTCAATTGAAAAGATTATCACCCTTAGCAAATGGACATTAACACGAACTTTATAATTTTCAAAATTGATAAAACTGATAGCTGTAGTGGTCCTTTTATAATTGCACCGGCCCGCTTTGACGTACGAATTGAGTTATTTCTGCCCCATTTAGCAAGCGTTGCCCGATAGCTAATGCCCTGGTTATTTTTAGAGTTTCCATTTGAAAATGGCGCTTGCACTGTATTTGCCAAGTCTTCCATACCGAAAAAGAGAACTATTATTAATATGTCTATATAAAAAAGGATTATTATGAGAACCAAAGAAGAAAATACGTCCCCTAGTGCCGAAACAGGTTTTATTTTCTTTAAAAATCCTGATTCGCTGCGTCATAAATTAACCACTTTATTTGATTACATCTTAGAAAACAAACTTGATAATATATATTCTATCTTAAGTAATCAGATTGCGCTCAAAAATAAATATAAAGACATCAATGAGGCGACACAAAGTATTACTCGAGAAGAATTATATGCTTGTCTAGAAAATTTAAGGGATAAGTGCATAGAAGCAAGGTTGCATTTAGAGCTGCATGCTGACCCGGCTTTATCTGCTGAGCTGAAGCAAAATAATGAAACGCTTAATGACACCGGTATCAGTGTTTCAGACGTCTATTATGCTTTTGTTAGTTTTATGATCTCTACTTTAACCAAAAGGAAAAGCATGGTGTCATCAAAGAATCTGGGCACAAACTTCATATCAATCTACCTCAAGACGTTTTGGTTAACCTTGAACTAAAAGAAAACTTAATGGCTTTACTAAACATTTACTGTGACGCAGGTATATTTCCAACCTTTAAAGTACTCAGCAATTGGCTAAATGACGACCTCGAAAATCTTGGGCCGCAAAATGCCCGTTTCTTAAATGAAGCACAAGTTACAATCTATTTGGATGATGATGTTGAAATTAGCGAATTGGTTAACTTTATTAATAAGGTCGATGGGTTAGCCACGGATTTTTCTATAACACATAACACGCCTGACGCCGATAGTCCATTACGACCTAATTCGGTTGTTTCGTATCGGCTGGACCGCGATAGCAACTACAATTATATAGCGGCACGTCATGTTCAAAAATCCCACTTACAAGTACAAGAAGAGCAAGAAATCTATAAACGAACCACCCAGCAATTAACGCACGAAGCAATAACACCTATCGCGGCTATCCGTGATGCCTATAGATCGCTATGCCGTAGCTTGGAAGTCATTTGTTTAGATTATTTAGAAAAATATCCTAAGCCTGTTAATGGACTGTTTGGGACTGGTCATAAAAGCCAAGAAAACGCTTTAGATATACTTATGAAAGCCATCACTGACTTTAGATATGGCCGAGAGCTCTTTGATGTGTTGAACCCTATTCGAGAAAGCCATCTCAAGCCCTATCACATGGACTATATTTTAAAAGCATATGGTGGAGATTGGGAGGTGTCTCGCCCCTATATAATACCAAGTTATAATAATATGCTAGAAGCCTATCAACGCTTAAAACAATATGCCCTGGCAAACTCCAGGAATGGGGAGCTGCACGATAATATTGTTAATGCGATACAAACACTAGAACATAATTTTGAAGGCATTTTTTCTCCTAACTTGCACGCCCTAATCTTTGAAAATGAATCGCATACAGTAACCTCGAACACCAGGCCGGGATAAATTTAACACGCTGAATTTGTGGTATACGATGATAATCAATTGAATGGACACGCTTCTCTTTCCTATGAATTTGCCGAATCAACATTCATGACAATTATCTGGATTTTCCGCATTACAGAACGTAATGCGGAATGCTTTTTTAGATTATTTGACAGCAAGTAAATTTGGCTTGTCGTGTCGGCTGTCCCTGCGCTTTAGCTTGATGCCAAGAGGAATTTTTTTACCGCATATTTTCACCATTGCTATCATTCTCATACAAAGATACCTGTCCAAAGTTTCCCGCACCTAGAATTTTCTTAAACGTTAATTGGCTGAGTCGTGGCATTTTTTCTCCTAATCAAAGTTAAACACCACAAATATTCGCAAAAAAATAAATCAAAAAGACAATATTTAGAACTTTATTAGAATTTTTGAGGCTTTTTACTATTTTTGGGTCATAGCCTGAAGAGTTAGGGGGGCAGGACTTAACGTTTGATTGTTGAATACAAAATTCAAGCCCCATTGATGCAGTATTTTGTATGAGACTATTAGCGTCCTAAAAATTCTGTTGATGATAGCTGTAGCTTGATTATCACAAAAGATGGCATCAAGTTCCGGTTCAGTAACACAAGCTATATTATGACAATATTCCTGAGACGCTAAAGCATCGAGGCATGTTTTTACACCGCTCTGAATCAATGAAATTGTTTGAGCCAATCTCTGATCGTGATCATGATTCATCATTCCTTTATATAGATTTACTAATTCAGTTAACCCTTTCAATGCTTGTTGACGCGCAGCTTGATGTTGTGCGCGTAATTCACATAGTCCTTTCGCCAAATCATGCGTTCCATTATCACTCGTCATCTCATTGGTATCTTCGATACATTCAGCAAGGCTCAATCTGATTTTATTATTATCAGCAGGGATAACTGGATTATTGGGCCCCTTGTAAGTGCTATTGTCTGCAAAGGCCACAGTAGTTAGATTTAAAAAATAAATACGGCTAATACCAGGCTATTCATACTATTCCTTAATGATGATTACGATACAGATATATTATTTAAATAATATACTGGAAATATCCTTTTGGCTCGCATGAAATAGCAGGGTAAAAATCCTCCTGCCATTGAAAGAAACGCCTGGGATTAGGGGTTTAGCCTGCTTGTTGAATACAAGATTCAAGCCCTGATAATCATATAGAAAGCTCCTCCTTGAAGTAACCGGTAAAATTTAGTTTGGAAAAAACAAAAACGGTTAATAAAGGTGCTTAGAGTGAACCTATATGGTGGAATTGATTTACATTCACATAATAGTATTCCCTAACAAATAACGTGGGTCTTTATATTATTAAGTTTTACCTTTCAACTTATATGCCCACCAAAGTAAAGCGAGCGTAATCAGTGCATTAATTCCAATGATCCATAGATTAAGCGTTGGCGTTAATACCATAATACCTATATCTAGAGGCATTGAAACAAAATAAGGTAGAATGATATGGCTTAAGGTATGAAAAAACGCTGCCCCTGCAAAAAAGATTACTATATCTCTTAATGTACACATGACTATCCCTACCTGGTATCTTCTATATATTAATTATAATTTATTTTTAACAATGGTTTTGCAAAGGGGATCAGGGCTTAAATTTTGTATTCAACGATTAAAACCCAAGCTCTGACCACCCCATTGATGAATACCCCGTGTATGTTCTTTTATGACGAGATATAGTCCGACATTTTAGGTAAAGTTATCTGTAGGTGTATTCGTATTTTGATCATATCTATAAACTATTAGGATATACAGGTTCTACTCAAAGAGTATAAGGGCGATCTATCAACGCCTAAGGCCTGCCTGCCCCCACTTACCATCTCCTTTCCTCAAGCTCATTTTGATTTTGGAAAAGACCTTTCCACTAGAAACGGAAAAGAGCCGCAATTTTTTACGACAGAACCGTTTTCTGATTACGAGTTGAACAAATAGCAAAATACGACTATAAAATATACTATTAGGTCTAAATTTAATCCTATTCCAATTTACATCTTTACAATACTGATAGGAGTCATCTGCTTGCAATGTAAACCCAAAAAACTATTTATGCTGTTCACATGCATTAAGGTAGCAGAATGCCTAACATAGTTATATTCAACCCAATTATTAACGATGGTATTGGTGATTTTGTCCACTGGCAAGAGTTGGAACCGATAATTCGTGCTCATTTTGGTAACGATTGTTCCATATGCTCCTTTATTGTTCTTCAAGCTGGTAATGAGAAAAATGGAGGGAGAATCAAACGGTTGGTTGATGAATTTAATGAAGCAACTGACCCAAACCAATCTCAAGCGGTTATTTTGGAATATCCACAAGACACACGAGAAATAGATGTAGCAGTTAACGAATTTAACAGGCTGCTTGAGTCAAATACTGAACTTTTAGAAAAGATTGAATCGTGTGACGCGATTATCGATTTACCTTTACCATGCGGTCTTCGATGGGTTTTAAAAGACTATATTCCAGGGGACTTTCCACCGACAACTTGTATAACAGCAATAGATGAAGCGCTTGTGACAACTTTACATAATTATGGTCCTGTAATCTACGATAATTATTATGAAATGACTCTAACCCACAGAGAAAGAAAGTTAAATCAAGATGTTCTACCGTGCGGTGTTAAATTTAAAAAGATAGAGGACTTTCTTCAAGAGAAACAGCCATTCGCTCTCTTCACTTTCTTGTTGAAGCGAATGAGCAGCAGGCCATCAACAAAATTTTTGGTATAAATACCGACGATGATTTGAATGTTGAGGGCACTGTTGATTCTTTTTAGAAGAAAATCATTTTATACCTGCATTTTTTCAAGATTCGAACTATATGATTGCTTTCATCTACTCTTTGGCTATTAATAAAAGCTTAGCGGCTGAGGGCAAAAACCTTGTTTTCTTTGTAAACAATATTGGTTCCGTATTTTCACAATCCAGTCGGCGAGAATCAAAGTTTTTAAGGGACTATGATGATCTTGTTGAGGATATTCAAATTGATGCAAGGCTGAAGAAGCTCGGTGTTTCAAAGATTATTATCGATAGTAAAGATGGCATACGAGAGATAGATATTAGTCACTCTAATTCAAGAAAAATTTATATTATTACTGATTGCCGAATAGAAAATGATCTGGCTTATAAATCTATTTATGGCATAGCCCAAACTATAGCGGGGTGCTCAGGTGATAATACCCTGGAAGAGGTTCTTAGCCGTGGACTTTTACCTTTTTTCAACTACCCGCTAAAAAGCAAGAGCCCAGTGTAAAAGAGTTAACAACATTATGCAGACAGTTTTCTGATAATGAGGACATTGAGCAACTGGATAGTTTTGTTACTCACCTAAAGGGTATTGTTGGAGATATGTACAAACCAGATAAGGTAGACATGATACAAAATATAGATATCGTTGCTGCCGCTCCTTTAATACGAGAATTATCTAATAGAGTTTTTAATGATGAGGATTATATGTACCTCAACTTTTATAATCACTTGCCATCGATACTTAACAGCACGCTAATTAGGTCTAGAAGCCTAGACCCTCGAGCAATTGGACTAGCATGCAAAGCCCTATCCAATGCACCCGTTGCGGATGAAATGCTAGTAGTCTTTTTGATTTCTAGAACCAGTAAACCGACTTTTTTAATTAAAGATACGGTGGAGGAGTTAAATAAAATAATTAAACAACTTCCTGAAAATCAACAAGCAATGATTCAACCATACATTGATGAATACACGGCCTATGATGAGTTTTACAAAAATCATAAGGACCGTAATAACCAGAGTTTCCAAAACTTTTTTCAGCAAATTGATACAATGCATATGAGTGAATCCGAAGCATTTGATAAAAAAGATCTTACCTATTGTGGGAGCTTCAAAATATGAGGGAGTATATGCCATGCTATGTAAATCAAGGTAACTGTAATGATATAGCCAATAAAATCCTAAGAGCCTTTGAAGACATATTAGGTGATCTTTTCGTCTTGACAGAGCCGTTCATAGAAAATGAATTGGCTAGCAGTATGAATCAGCTTTTAACGCTCGTTAGAGAACATGATCCAGAAAATGGCATTCAAACCTTACGGGACATTGAGAACTATATTGAAGAAATTGCCACATTGCTGGACGATGTTAATTTTGAAAGAAAGAATGAAACGCAGAAAGTGGTGATTAGCAGTTTTTCACAATTTAAGGGTCGATTCTTTTCGCATAAACCAGATGATTCGGACGTAAGCTTTGTTAGGCAATTTATTTTTAAATGAGTGCGAAGAATGGATGAGTCAGCAAACGCACTGTCTTTTTTACTTCATTAAACAACATCACTAACTTCCTTGTATGACATAGAGATTCTTTCAATATGGCTCAATTCCTTGTTCTTGCTGAAAAACTATCTAAGCGCGTAGCCTTGATTAAACGTCGTAAGAAATATTGGTCACCGTTAAAATACTTTCTCCATCACTTACCCGTAACGTCACTCTATCTCCAACTCTCGCTTTCAACAATGATTTCGCTAAGGGCGAAATCCAGCTTATTTTTCCTGCACTAATATCTGCTTCATCCAGACCTACAATTTTGACCGAATGGGATTCACTCTTTTCATTGCTATATTGGACAGTAGCGCCAAAAAATACTTGAGTAAGGCCCACTTGAAGTTTGGGATCTACGATTTGCGCGCTTTCCAATCGTTTCGTCAAATAGCGAATGCGTCTGTCAATTTCACGCAATCGTTTTTTCCATAAATATAATCGCCATTTTCAGATCGATCACCATTGCTCGCGGCCCAACTTACTACTTTCACAATATCGGGTCTTTCATGACTCACTAAATCACGTAATTCAGTTTGCAGCGTTGCAAAACCAACAGGTGTCATATAATTTTTGACAGTTGGCGACACTAAATCTGGTCGCTCTGGTTCACTATACTCA
>NZ_CALJ01000030.1 GCF_000308315.1 Legionella tunisiensis
GCGTATCGCTCTTAGTAAAATCGACGACCTTGCTGTGAATCCTGGTCGAGATGCTGTATTAGGACAGACATTCTATATAACATTACGAAAACTAATTAATCAGTATGTCAACGCTGCAATTACTCCGACGCAATTTGCTGAACAGACCCATGCTGAAATAAAAAAGTTTCTCGGAGTGAGTTAGCGGGTAATCCTAGTTGGGGCGATATCTTTAAAAATCTTGGTCTTGCTCTGGCTACGTTTGGTGTTCCTTATGCCTTGGCTGCAGGCTATAAACATCGATGGTTCCTTGTTAATAACAGTCAAGAACACATCAGTCCGCAAAATATATCCGACCTAGATAATGAAATTGAACAGCTCATTCAGCCTTAGGCTATGTAATGTTGCAGTTTTTTGACGATTTATTAACATTTCTTGATGCAACAAATCGAGATTGTCATATTGTTAATGGGATTTGGCTTGAAGTATAAACCATCATTCGTTTTTGTAACGGAGCCAAAAATTCTATTTCGATATTCCATTTATTGTTAATAGTTAAACAATTAGTAATTTTTCCACTAAGATAGAACTACCTTTTACTGTGAAAGATTATATCGAGCTAAAATATTTGACAGGTAAGAGCTAATTATCAGTTCTTCCATATCTATTAGAGGCCAAAAAGGGAATCATGCCAAACGAATTAGTAGTGAATATTAATAAAAAACATATAAATGGAAGCGGCCAAATGGGCAGCCATTTTTATTCAATCATTGAAAGAATATGTCAACAGGAGTGCGACAAACTTCGGTTAATTCACACAGAACAAACCATTTCAAGAGTGACCAATATAGACAAAGCATTAAATAGACTGAGAATGGCTATTGTTTTAAGGCAAAAAATTGTAAATCCCAACGTAAAAGAAATCACTCAAGTTAAAAATGAAGAAAATTTATCTCGTTTATTGGACTATGATTTCTCCAATATTGATACCTTATTAACGTTTAAATCTCAAACAATCTCGTGGGGTGATAAAAAACACGCGTTTATAGTGATGAGTATCTTTCTCAAGGTGGTATGGAGTTTTCGATACAAGATGAAGATGAATATGACTATATTTATGAGTATAACACCTACCCTTCGCTGCAAGAGGCTTTGCAAGAGCTAAGAATGGATAGTTCTAAGTATTACTCGATGTTTACAAAAAGCTTTAACGATTCCATTTGTGTAAAAATCAAGAAAGAGGTTGATTTAGTAATTCCAACTATCATCACTATTCAACCAGAGACAGAAACAGAAACCAACAATCAAGGTAATTGGTGTTATACTAGCAGAGTGTGGTGAAGGATTTCATAAGTCTAAAGAATTCAAAGGAAATGGTCGATTGACAAATACTGCTTATCCCCACCATGTAAATGAATACAAGGGGTTTGGAGTCCAATGGAACGGAAACCTACGCTAAGAGAGTTTTCTAGGGGCATCGTCAAGTTAACTTTTTCTGACGCAAGAAAGATGCAAACCCGAATTTTAGGCGCAAAGCAGCGCTGTTGCAGCAGATTGCCAAATTTCTTTAGCATTCTGAAACTAGACTCGTTGCTTTGCTGCCGAGTTCGTGTAACGACCAACCGCTATAGCAAAGAGATTTCTGGTTTTCCCCATGAGCGCCAGGACATGTTGAGCACTGGCGGGTGATTTGAAACGAATAAGGCATTTTTCTTTTCTACGAGTCGGTTGATGGGCATTCTCGGCGCGGTTATAAGTCAATGGGGTCAGACTCGATTGATTCTTCTTTCTTGATACCTCAGCGATTTTCTATCGCCCCCTTTTTCACTAGACACTACCTTCCGATTTAATTTTTGATCAATTGTACTTTTAAATTCTTTATTACCTAAAACCCAACATTTATTTGTATTTTCTCTGATTTCATCAATTATTTCCTGCTCTAAAGTTAAGGTAAATAATTTTTGATAGTTTTTAAATTGATCTTCCTTAGAGATACCTAATCGTTCGTATTCAGCATGGGGAGTTATTAAAGCATTTAATTCTCCTAAGGCGTTGTGTCGATAGCTTGACCAAGGATATGCCGATGGGTCGAACACCATCTTGGCTCGTACAGGATTCAATTCTATATACTGCATACATCTTAATAAATAATGCTCTGTATCAATCAATGATGCTTTGTAACGACCTTCCCACAAGGTACCTGTTCGGTGATAGTTGTAATTAAAGTATTGTACATAATATCTCCCAAGCACTTGCATCACCTTACTCATGCTTTCTTCAAATAAAGGTGTCAGAAGTAAATGTATATGATTTGTCATTAGTACATAAGCATGTATGTGGCAGCCATAATCCTTTGCGGCTACAAATAACTTTTCCAAAAATAGTCATAATCGTTCGGACTACAAAAAATTGCTTGACGATTATTTCCTCGTTGAATTACATGTTGCGGTTGACCGGGTAGCACAAAGCGTGGTTGGCGTGCCATACAAACTCTTGCTCTTTCCATAGCTATAAGTTGGCGAGTTTAAATAAGACTTTCTACAATATCAATCCGTGAAAATTAATATTGTCATTTAAATCAATCGAGTCTGACCCCATGATTTTCATGAAAAGGCATAGCCATGTAGTATTTTTGTAAGGCTAACATGGCTTTAAAACTTGGATGATATTTTTCCGGGTGGACATGAGCTGGAATTTTGGCTGAAAAGACTTCATTACATAAAGCGCAGCGTAGCTTCTCAATCCAGTATTTATCAACGGATGCTAGATTTTGTCCTTTTATATTAATAAGGATACCTGGGTTGATGGAATAAAGCCTGCCACCACAGTGATGTGGGCATAGTTGTCCCGCACTTAGGGACTCTAAGGCAATGGTGTGTTCTTGTGCCTTGATGTAGGTGGTATGCGCAAGGCGTCCATGTCCTGTGGGGATTTGTCTTGTTGTTTCGTGGTCTTATCTCCTTTGCCAAAGATAAGTCGCTTTAAATTGGATACGGTTATTTTATGCTCGACCAGTGCGCGCGGAATCCAGGAAGCCAGGTGAATACACCCAATGACAAAAGGTTTTGTTCCCTCTGGTAAGTTTGATGAGTGTACCAATGCAATGATCTGATCAACGTCTTCTTGTGATTTTTCAATGACAATCGGTAGTTCTTTTGCTGGTGTCATGTAGCAACCCTGCTCCTCTTAAGGGCAGCAAGGTTAGCTAGCAGTCCTAATAAAATCAATAAGTTGGGGCGAAAATAATAACTCAATGCTTTTTTGCCGCAAATCTACGATGATTTTAAAAGGCGGCTTTATGGTCAATGGCACAAATAAACCAGACCCTGTCAAATAAGTTTTTAGGCAGGGGGATATCATACGAATGAAACACGGTATAATCCCTGATGATCTATGGCAACGTCGTAAAAAGATTATTGTGAATATTTGTGGAAAGAAGAGAACTAGGATGAAAATTGCTTTTATTTTATTTCAAAGAGGTGAAACTCAAGCATTAATGAATACTATGAAAAATTTAGTTAAAAAAATGAGTATGAATTATGTATCATTCCTGTGGGTCAAGTTGCTGCACAAACAGTTTTAGAAGAGAAAGAATTGGAAAGAGTGATATACATGCCAAATTTTATCAAAAATGGGTTTGGAACGGCAACCGATCTTTATATTCACTTTAATGAAGAGGATATATTAGAAATAACTCGACATTGTAAGGAATATGATAATTTTGTTATAGGATCATCCTCGACGATACAAGAGCAAATTGCTGAAACTTTGCCTACAACAAGTAACCGTATGATTTATTTTGATGTAGGTGGCAATACAAATAAAATAAAAAAATTTTCTTCTATTTCTAATGTATTACTATTCACAAATATTAAAATTTCAAACTTTAGCCTTAAATATTATAGAAGAGCTTAATTTAGATAATCCCCCCTCAAGTTCTTTATGCGCGTCACGGTGAGTTTGATAGTTGGATTAATTATTGTATTGACCAGAATCAAGAGTTAAAAAATGAAATCAGATCTGTTTTACAAATTTGTTCAACAGATAAACTAATTCTTTGGGCTGGCAATTATAGAATACCCATCACAAATACCGATGAAGAGGCTCTGGCTTTTAAAATTTTTATGGATGCCTTTAAACAATTTAAAGATAATTATCAATTACGTATTACCTTACATCCCAGTATAACTAAAAGCTTTAATCAAGAAGAAATTGAAAAAATCAAACAAATTTATTATTACAATACTCTCGTTGAATCAGGATTTGATAGAATCGAAATTGATAAAATGATAACTAATACTAATACGCTTGAAGTGGCTTCCGTCTCAATAGCCATGTTTTCTTCTGGCTCATCAACCTCAACTCAGGCAGTTTTTATTGGAACTAGAGCCAAAAATATTATTCTTGAGGAGGATGAAAGTCGCGAAATAAGTTTCCCAGGTGTGAAAAATTTAAACTCCCCTCAATTTATAGCTAAATCTTTATTGAAATGGCTCGATAAAGATCGCTATGATACAAATTCAGAGGCTTATCGAAGTAAAATACAAAAACTTAATATTCCAAATGAATCTACGGAATCTATTATCGAAAATCTTATTATCTAAAATCATTTATATTAAAGCTTTAAAA
>NZ_CALJ01000029.1 GCF_000308315.1 Legionella tunisiensis
AATCCAGTCCAGTGACCCCATTGGCACAGAATAACAGTCAGATTTATGATTTGATTTATTCTTATACCTCCGGCCGGTTGACTATTAACCCCACATTACAATTTACTCATGTGCCTAAGGACGCCAGTATAGGTCTACTGGACTCGGCATCGACTTATGGCGTTGCCTTAGCGATAAAATTTGCTTTTGATACCCATTGGAGCATCGCTAGTCACGCTGAATACATTGATACAACAGGTGGAACCAATGTGGCCTATGGTCCTGGGAGTAATGCCTGGTCGCTGACGGTGACACCAACTTACCAGCGAGGCATCTTTTTTGCGCGAGGGGAGGCTTCCTTTGTGAGAGAAAATAATATTACTGCAGGTTTTGCCTTTGGTCAGAATGGCATGAAACTCTCGCAAGGGCGGCTGCTTATTGAAACAGGTGTCTTGTTCTAAAGGGTTGTATTATACACGTTCCTTTTCATTGCCAGTTTGGGCTGGATATGCGAGAAAACCCTATTCTGAGCCGAATGATAACCCGGTTTTTTTATTTTCGAGCCAATAATCGTCCATCTCCCATAGACTTCCTCTATGTTTCTCCTGCCATCGAAGAGTATGGCCTATACCAGACTCAAATCTATACTCAATTTCTAATGCCTCATTGGGGTCTTGTAAGCCAGAATTAATATAATCGAACATCCGATTTTGATAAGCCAGTCCCGATAACATCCAAGACACATCAAATACCGCATTACCCCAAGGATCGCAAATCAGCGCCTCTTGTCCCCATGTAGTGATATCTCGCGGATCGGAGTTCGGGCTGCGATTAACCACCAAGAAACAGTGGTCGTATCCTGCTTTTTCGAGGAAAGAAAATTTTTCAAAGAACAGTGGTGTTTCACTCACAACGTCAAAGAGAAGGGATGCTGCAACATCACTTAATTCATCGCAATTTCCAATGCGATGTTTAATACTATTCTTAGCTTTATTTTCCACCGTTGATTTGATGTCTTTGGGAGTGCCATCTTGGTGGTATTTGTAATAGCGAGATTTTGGTTTTCTGTCTAGATCAGAAAAAAGCCGATTTAGGTTGGTTGTATAAGTCTTCCCTCGACTATTTTTCCATCTTTATGGTTTTTTACTCGAAGACCTAGGAGTATAACCAGGATCCAAATTCAAAGCGCTAATTTGATTCTTAATATGGCGAGGGACTTTGTTCCTTACCGCATGGATTAATACCGATTTAATTACGTGAGAACGGCCTTTATTAGCGCTAAATGGGACCAGGGAATTAGTTTTATCAATAACTTGGTTTAAAAGATTAAAATTACTCAGTTTAGGCATAAGAAATCAAAATTAATAAAAAATCCTATCATAAATAAAGATACTTAAGAGAATATTAATAGAACTTGTTACACAAAAAAGCACAGGGTGATTTCATCAAAGATTAAAACCGATCATTTTTTAAATATTGAGTAGAAAGGGCAGCCTTCATAGGTTTCAAAGCGATGCCATCTTGACGTGGTCAACCGATTATTGGACGTTGAAGGCGTTGACCCTACAGCTAATAGGCCTAGTGCTCCGAAACTTGTGCTATAGCGCAAAAAAAGCGGACATTTTATGGTTAATTCGCCCATAACTTTATCGATCAATATTTGTTGAACGCCTAGAACATGGTGAGTAGGAACTCAAAGCCCCTAGTCTGTATTACTTTGCGTAACGAAATATTATAAAAACAGTAAAAGGATCAACCACAAAAGAAAATTAGGGATTATAAGTACAAGATTTAAGCACTGGAATTCCTGTTTTTGCATCACAGCGCAAGCTCCGGAACGCTAGACCTAATAGTATTATTTTGAATCTATATGTGTCTTTAGCAAGACATTTTATGTCTTACCTTAAATTCTCACACAAATGGGGTCGATACACCAACTTGAGGGCGCCTCTACCCAAGCCAACATTAAGTTGAGGCCAATATGCTAAATGAATTTTTGCGTTCTAACGGAATTAATACATGGTTTTTTCCAGAGCCCTTTTAGAGGTAGGTGGGCGAGGCGCCCAACCTACATTGGAGAAAAACATAGAAAACAATAGGGTTAACAAACAAGCTTTTATTAATTATCATACTGCGAAACAAAAGCAGTTTTTTAAAGCCTTTGCCAGAGATTACTTGAGTTATTTGGGTAATCCCAATCCTACTAACAAGCAGCTTGCTGAAGTGCAAACCTTGTTGTCTCAATCGTGGGTGCAGCGGCCGCTTTGTATCGATGAATGTTTAACGACACGGGAACAGCAGTGTTTGTATTTATCGTCTCTCGGAAAAAGTATAGCTACCTTTCTTGAATTGTCGCAACGACAGGTGGAACGGCATCGCAATACTATTTTTCTGAAACTTACGTGTAAAAATATTGCGGAAGCAGTAGCGAAGGGTTTACGTTATAGGGAGTTGAGGCCGCCTGACTAGAATCCGTGGAAAACCCGTAGTTCCCCGCCTGCGCGGGGAAAACAGTACACTGTTGGGCAAGGCGCTCAACCTACAATAAAAAAGGAATAGATCATGGCACAAGTATTAATCATTGAAGACAATTTTATTTGCCAACAAATGTATCGGTCATCATTGAGTAACGACTATCAATTAACTTTGGCAGAGACAGCACAGCAAGCGTTGGATACACTCACAACACAATTCTTCGATTGCATCCTGCTTGATTTGGGTTTACCGGATAAACGCGGTGAGGAAATCTTGCCGTTGATTCGTGCGAATCCTTTACATAAAGATACGGCTATCATTGTTATTTCAGCGCATGTGGATGAATCGTTAGGGGAGCAGTGTTTGGCTTTAGGGGCGAATCATGTGCATGTGAAGCCGGTATTGCCTACGATGCTGCGGCAGATGGTCGAGAGTTCTCTGGTTCATTAATGTTGAAGGTATAACTTCCCGGATTACAGCCTTCGGTTTCCATCCGGGAAGCGTAGCCTTGATACAACATAGTGAAATCAAGGTATTCACTACAGGCAGAACTTGAATTTTGATGTGAATACAAGATTCAAGCCCTAGCCCCACTTATTTTCTGATGGAATATAAGGCAGTGTAAATAACATCCTAAACTGGTAAAATGCCCGCCATTATCCCTGGATTACTTGAAATCGTCCAATTTACCTCGATATAGAGAATACCTTTTTGAAGGAAAATAAAACAGAAGAGGATTTGAAATAAGGGTTGTAATGATTAGTTCATAACTGCCTATCCAAAATTTGAACGTTTGATATCCCCGTTTGATATTCCATTTAGAAAGGAGATTTATATGAAAAACAAACTGATTCCTATTTTAGTCTCTGTCCCTCTTATCACTATGGTACCTGAAGGAGCCATGGCACTTGTGGCGAAGCAAAATAATCAAGTGAAAACGAGTAATCAGCAAGTAACCTTGGATCCTGATTCCTTCTTTCAATCACCTAATGATATTTTGAAGCACAGGATGCAAATGCAAAGAGCTATAGATCAATTTATGAAGGATCGATTTTCACAAATGCAACAGCCTGGTGGTGCCAATACTGTTGAAATTAAAGAAAGTAAAAATGAAATTATCTATCAGATAAATTACCAAAAGATGCTAATAGTAAAGTCAATGTCTCTGTTAAAGAGAGTCAACTAATAATTAGCTCCATAACGCAAAAAATTACGCGGGAACAAGATAATAGCAAAACTGTGAACTACTCTCAGAGCAGTTACAAGCAAGTCGCTGTACTTATGGTTCGCCACGGATTCATCGCGATTTGTTAGATGATGGTGAATTTATCAGTATTAATAAAGTTGCCCGATTGATGAATGAATGGGGCATAAAATCGAAAATGGCAAAAAATTTGTTATTACAACAGATTCAAAAAATACTTTAAAAGCAGCACCTGATCGGATAAAGCGTAACTTTAACGTTGTAGAAAAATAAAGCTTGGGTGTCTGATACAACGTTTATCCCTACTCAAAAAGGCTGGCTTTATTTAGCAGTAGTTTTAGATTTATTTTCTAGACAAGTAATTGGCTGGTCAATGAGCGATAAAAATAACGCTCAACTTGTGAAAGATGCATTGACTATGGCTATTTTGCGTCGAGGAAAAGTCAAAAACGTGATTGTCCATTCAGATCAAGGTAGTACTTATGCTTCAAATTATTACTAGGCATTGTTGAAAGAGAATCAGTTAATTTGTAGTATGAGTCGCAAAGGAGAGTGTCTCGATAATGCTGTGGCTGAAAGCTTTTTTAGCACACTGAAAACAGAGCTGGTTGGTGATGAACGATATCGGAATCATTCAGAAGCCAGGAAAAGCTTATTTGAATACATCGAGATATTTTACAACAGACACAGAAGGCATTCATATTTAGATTACATCAGCCCAGCTGATTTTGAATATAGAGATGCATCCTAAATTTTTTATCCGTTTTATTGGGGGAACCTCAGTCTGCCCCCATGATTTTCACAGGCCGGTAAAGACGTCATCTATCTCAAAAACATTTCTTGCTCCAAGCAAAAAATCTTTAGAATAACCCCCAACTTATTAACAGCTATAATCTATAGTCCTTCCTTGGTGTAAAAAACCTAGATTATCATATGGTTAATGAGTTATTCAATCTTTTGTCTTCTTTAAAAGAGTAAATCTATTGTCTTTTTAACTACAGAGGATGCAATTATGGAGAGCATAGAAAGTATAAAAAAGAATCTTAAGAAAGATACAGAACACCAGGAAGATAATTATCATTTCTCCTTACTTTATGGAGAAAGTGAAAATGTTGAAAACGTTGAAGATGTTGCAGATGTTGCAGATATTGGCGCCCTATTAGCCTCTACCCGTATGTCCGAATTTGAACGGTTGGTGAATGATACTGTTGGGGAGGAAACAAAAAACTTACTGCCGACAACCATCGAGATGCTGAATTAGCAAAAGAATTTCATAAAACACTATGTAGACTCATTAAAGATTATCACCAGAGTGGTACACTTACTACGGAGCAGTTTGCTGTTCAAGCCCATGCTGCAGTAGAAGAGGCTTCTCGTAGTAAGTTAGCGGGTAATCCTA
>NZ_CALJ01000028.1 GCF_000308315.1 Legionella tunisiensis
TGAGCAATAGCATAAGCACAATATTCTTTACCAGTTAGAAAACCGCTGTGCGAGATAAGGCACATTAAGCGGCAATTCATCGGTTGTCTTCTGGGTTGGTTTGATAATGACGTGAGAACCAAAACGGGAAAATACCGGTTTCAGAACGATAGGCTCTTTCGATGGAACCTTTTTCTTATCTTCTGCTGTAGTTAACAGCCAACTTTCAGGAGCATCTAAACCATATTTATGTACAAGTTGATTAAATTCATATTTGTTATGCAGTACATTTAAGCGATCAAACGGTTCGCATAATAACCTCGTGTGCTTGGATAGTTCTTCATAACCTTGGCTAATAAAGAAAATCTCTTCACAGGTTGGAATAACCAAGTCAATTTTATTATCAGTAAGGATTACTTTGAGAGCCTTTAGGAAATTGGCCGGATTACGATTGGGTTTGGGCAAGGTGAAATGCTTCTTTATACCTGCAACAAAACGTCCCAGCGGGAAATTCATACTGTCTGCGCTATACACGTCGTTACCTTGATTAACTAGGCTACGCATAATATCCATGCTCGCAGGAGCACGACTGCCAGTTACTAGTACCCTCATTTATTTTTCCCCATTAGATTCATACTCGCAACAGTATCCGCTATCGTTCCAAGCCTGGATTGTATACGTCGCCGTTTGCTGCCTGGTTGGTGCTTTTCATAATCCTGCCATTGCCAAGTGGGCATCAAACAGCTTTTTTGCTTGAATAACTGATTTAAATGATCGATTAATAACGTTTTATCGTTTAACTCAGGACATACTTGAATACTAAATTTATCCAGTGTGAGTTGGACTATGCGATAATCCTCGAACGCCACCGGACTGCTAGCCATTTGCTGGCGAAACATGTCTGCAAAAATGGGTATCATTTCAGAATCCCTTTGGCCATATAATACATCTCCCAGACGACCTTCAATAGCAGTAAGCTCCGTGAAAACAGATTCTGTTTTTGAGGCGACCAGAACATCATCCAGACGGTAGCGAATAATAGGTTGTGTTGTTCGTAGTAAATCCGTAACGATTGGAACAAAATGAGTTTCATCGAGCCATTCTTTTTCAATAATTAGACACTCCTCGTTCATTACTAAAGCATTTGTCGTTTTGTCGCTAATAGCCAGGAAGCCTTCTGTGCATTGATAAATTTGGGTGACTGGCAGATCAAACGCTTTGCTAATAAAGACTTCATCGCTTTTTTCCAATACTTCAGCAACCGCAATTATTTTTTCGGGGGTTGGATAGTAAGTCGATGTCTCTGTTTAGCGAGCATCAATAAGACACTGGCAGGTGCTGACAGAATGGTTGGCTGAATAACATTGAGCCTTTTGATATGTTGATCGAAATCTTCAAGTAAATCAAAAAAATGAAATTTGATTTTTTTGCTGGTGCTGAGATTCGTATACAATTGATTATTGGCTCTTAAAAAGAAGGCTATTCGCTCTTCCGTCTTAAATCCATTAGGCAGCGCTTTGGCCAGAATCGTTCCCACCCAGGCATCACGCTCTCTTGGGCTTGTCAAAAATAAACCTCTTGAGCCGGAGGTTCCTGAGGATAGGCCGACTGCGATATCATTCAAGAGAGGGGAAAAATCACGCGTTGTTTCTGCCTTTAAAGCAATGGCAAATGCATCCTCTTTTTTAATTTGTCTTGTATTAATTTCATCAAAATGTTCCATCATGAGATTTTTATTCATGATTGGCCATTCGTGGAAAGGCTTATCAAGATAGTTGCGATAAAATGGGGACTTTTTAAGTACCCCTTTGGTGAGCTTATTAAATTGTTTTTTTGATACTTAATTAATTTTTCACGCGAACTTAAATAATTTTTAAAAAATAGTTTTGTAATAATAATAAAGGATGCGGATTATCATGATTGTTTTTCTCTAATCCGCTCGCGCGTATGAAGGCAATGCGTAGGGATAATATCAATGTCTCTGTTTTGTTTATAAAGCAAATGAAGGTTTTCTATAGTTTGGATGTATTGCACTTTATTATCGTGAACCAAATAAGTAAGATTACTGGGATAAATCCGTTTTTCATAAGCTTCTTGATGCCAGCAACTGTCGGCGATTAAAAAAGTATTCTTTTCAGCTTTAAAATACACGCCAATTTGACCTTTGGCATGTCCCGGTAATGGAATGGCGAAAATTTGCTTATCACCAAATAAATCAAATCCAACAGAAAAAGGAGCCAGTTCTTTTTCCAGCGTTACTTCCTCTTTATCAAGAATAATAAGGCGCTCATAAAAATTCTTGGGTAATAAACCAGGTAAAAAGCCTTGTAACAAAGCTCTGAATCCTTTTTTAGATTTAACGTCATGAATAGCATCCTGGTGGCAAATGAATTTTGCATGAGGAAAATCGCGTAATCCCCCAATATGATCAGCGTGAAAATGTGAGATCACAATATAACTAATATCCGTTGGCTTGATAGTCATTCCCAGAAGTTGCTGTTTGAGCGATTGATTGAGAGTAACGGGTGTTAAATGGCGATATAAGGAATAGGGAAAATACTTAGTAAGATGAAAAAAGCGCGCGCTATATCCTGTATCAAATAAAATATAACCATGCGTTTTGTGCTTTATTAACGCACAAGTCGACGGGTATTCCCGCTGTTTAAACTGTCCTTTTGTCATAGTCATCCTTTCGCAATGGCGGCAAGATCCCACTTCAAATAACTGATAGCTAATCATAAGTCTTGGTACCATTTAGCAAACATCTCAATACCCTGTTCAATATTGACAAGCGGTTTATAATGTAAGTCCTGTTTGGCAGCATCAATGTTGAGGGTTTGCCCCAAAGCTAATACACCAGCACTATAACAAGTAATTGGTGGCTCTTGTTTTAAGCGTAATAAACGATAGAAATTTTCTAAACAATACGCGATTACCTTAACACGTTGATAAGGCAGATATTTAACTTGCAGTGGTTTGTGGAGAGCAGTAAAAACCATTGATAAAATTGTAATGAGGGTTTTAGGTTCGTCATTCGTGATATTGTATTTTTTGCCTTCCACGTTGTTACTAGCCGTTGCTGCCAACACTAAACTTTCTACCACATTATCGACATAGGTAATATCGATGATGTTTTGGCCGTTGCCAATAACTGGCAATACACCCTTTCTTTCAGATTGTAAAATGCGCGGAACAATAGCACGATCATAGGGGCCAAAAATTGCACGAGGCCGAATGGTGACAACCCGTAAATGTTTCTTTTGGTAAGCCTCATCAATGAGCCGCTCAGCCAATAGCTTGGTATATACATAGTGATTGGCTGGTTTTGCGGGTAATGGTGTATCTTCTTTAATACTGTGTTTTTCCGTGAAATCAAAGTAGATACTCGGTGATGAAACATGTATTAATCGAGCATGTCCGGGTGTTGCTGCAATAACATTTTGGGTACCAATGACATTGGCTTGATGAAAATCATTGTAGCTACCCCAAATACTTGAGCGGGCTGCACAATGAAAAATAAGGTCCGCATTGACCGATATTTTTTGAGTTTCTCTTTTTCTGCCAAATCAATAGCAATAAATTTGGCACCTAGTTGAGACAAGATTTTGCCAAGATGCTCGTTGCGACCTAAAGCAATCACCTCGTGTCCTTCGTGAATCAAGCGCTTGGTTAAATTGAGTCCCAGGCAACCGGTTGCTCCAGTAATAATCGAAATCATTTTAATATTCCATAATCATGCCACCTGAGGAAATACCCGCACCAGTTCCCAGAAAATAGATTAAGTGGCCTCGTTGCAATTTTTTGCTTTCAATAAGAGAGTAAAGAACAGTAGGAATAGAAGCAGCCATTTGATTGCCATGAGTAGCATAAATATCAACAAATTTCTCATGAGGAATACGGAGATTTTTACGGACATGATGCATTGCGAGTTTACTGGCCTGATGAGGTATAACCCAGTCAATCGCATCCATGGTTAATCTGGCTTTGTTAAATACAATGTCTTTCGTGTTGGCAACTAATCGACTTGCTAATTTAAATACTTTTTTACCCTCCATATAAAATAATGCATAGCGTTGATGGTCAGGGTGAGAGGGGAGAATGCGAGTACCTCCTGCTTCCAAGCGACAATAAGTGGAGCCGACACTATGGGTCTCCATATGTGTGCTTAGAATGCTGCTGGTACCATCACTTTTTTCTATAATACAAGCGGCAGCACCATCACCAAAAATCGTGCAGGTTTCCATATCCTGCCAATTAAGACCAAATGAGGGAATATCGCTCGATACAATGAGTGCTCTCTTGAAACGCCCACTCTCAATTAAATAAGCCATTGTGTCTAAAGCGGTTAAAAAACTAAGGCAAGTACTGTTGATATCAAAACAGGTAATTCCTGAAGACTCTAACCCTAACTGCTTTTGAATTAAGGTTGAGGTAGATGGAATGGCTTGCTCTCCCACACCACAGGCACTAACAATGACATCAATATCAGTTAATTTGAGACTAGCGTTTTTATCGCCTCAAGAGCAGCTTTTGCCCCCATATAGGAAGTCGTTTCATGGGAAGATGCAAAATGGCGGGATACAAGACCAGATTTTTTTCCACACTACCAGAAGCTAAGCCAAGCTTTACATCTAACGCTGATGATAAAATCTTATTCTGAGGTAAATAGTTCCCCATACCTATAATTCGAATATAAGGCATAGTTCGCCTTTTTGGTCAAAAAGAATGAATTTTAACCAATAAGAGAACTATTTTCCACTCCCTTCTACTTCATTTCAAATGATATAAATCATATCCATATGAATTTTAACAATTTTTATTTTTGATAACCGCATGTGTTTGGGGCCAAACCGCATGCCTGAAAGAAATTCAATCAATCTACGGCTAACTGCGCTCTCAAAACCAGGCATCAAAAAATTGTCTATTATCTCGTTTTGGTTTGTCTTTTTTATCTTTGGTATCTTTACTGTCTGGATTGTTACTTTTAGAAGAATCTGCCCGGCTATTTCCATAAGCATGACTTGTACTTTCTTTTGTTGGATTAATCCTGAAAAATATTTAGTTAAAGGCATATTTAGTTAAGGACAATAACCAAGTAATATTAACTATATCCTAATAGTTACTCTAACCAGCAAGAATAACTAACTCATGGCAAAGGAATTGAAATACTTTATGAAAGGAAAATTATTCTTGAAATATATCAATATATTACTAAATTTATTCCTTTGTTTAGTATTTTCTGTGAATTGCTCTGCGGCCAGTAGAGAAGCCGAACTTGCTAAAAAATTAATGATATTGAGAAACGATCAAATGCCATAATGGGTATTACAGCCATTCACATAGAGAAGAATAAGCTAATTGAACATAATGGGAACAAGCGATTTTTATGGCGAGTACCATCAAATTGCCAATTGCATTAGCTTTTTTGCATCTTGTTGATCAAAAAAGGAGTCTTTAAATCGTGTTATTAACTTGGGTTTGAATAATGCTGTTCCTGGTTCCGGAACGTTGCATTATCTCTGTGAAAGAAAAAAGTCCGTATATCGTTGCACCATATACTTAAATATATGATGGCTAATAGTGATAACAGTGCAAGTGATACCCTATTACAAACCGTTAACGGACCAGCCTATGTAACCAAGCGCATGCATGCACTGGGTTTCAAGAATATCGTAATAAACCGCTCCATCATCGAAATGATGATGGATACTAATCATGTTCATCCTGCGTTGAAAAAGCCCCGTACTGTACAGTCCTGGAAAAAATATTTAACCGCACACCGCTTAAGCAAAAAATGTTGGCTTGGCAGCGTTTTGAAAAGGATACACGAGATACAACGACACCTGATGAAATGGCAAAATTGCTAGTAAAAATATATAAAAACGAAGCGCTTTCAGAATCCAGTACTAAAGTACTCATGAATATCATGGAGAGATGCAGAACAGGTAGAAGCAGGATAAGAGGACTGTTACCACCTTCTGTAAAAGTAGCTCACAAAACAGGAACATGGGCGATAGATGAACCGCAATATATAAGATATCCAGGCTCCAAACAACTTTTCCGTTTTGTCAGTGATGTCGGAATTATTACCTTGCCTAATAATAAAGGGCATATAGCAATTGCGGTTTATGTTAAATCGCGCGCAGTCAGCAATTACACCCGTAGTCGCGCTATAGCGTTGGCAAGCCGTGCAGTCTATGATCATTTTATGACAGAAAAATAAAGGCTACTTCTATTTCTACCATCCTTGTATTGCTGGCCTGGTGTAGAAGTGATTCAACAACTATTTGGTATCGGCTGACATTGTTCTGTAGGCACTTCTTGTACGCAATATCCTGTCCTGGTAAAAATAATTAGACCGGTTGATTCCTCTAATGTGTGATCAATAAACGCATTGATAACCTTGTGCATATCAGTTTGTTCATTCATTTCAGCGCGCGTTAAACATGATAAAAGATAAGATACTTGTTCTTTTACTGATAAATCTTTAGGAAACTCATAATAGCTTTTCGCTGCAGAAGATAAATCTAAATTAATTTTGTCCTCGCTTACTGTTACTGTGAAAATAGGTGTAAAACTCGCTGAGATACCTCCACTAATAGTTTCTACAAATACACCAATTTTATCCCCTTTAAATTGAATCATCCTTCTCATTTAATTAGCTTCTCATTAAACGGTATATTATTTAACTTATTTTACCAGCCATAGAACCGAGTCTTAGCATCAGTGACCTCGAATTATTAGCCTATACATTGTTTATTAGCAAAACTCTCTGCTTCAGATCGGGTTTTATTCATGCCGCTGCTTGAATAAGCAAAGGTATAATTATCGATATAACATTGTAATGAATTTTTGTGTAAAATTTTGAAGCTTCATAATCACTGAGCATAGTAGCTGTTTTTTGCTTCAGATTTGGTTTTGTTCATGCCATTGTATGTATAAGCAAATTTGTAGGCGGGTTTAAATACGTTAAAGTAGGCTGCAGGACACGTTTTACTTGTTATTAGGCTAGCAATTTTTTCTGCTTCCGAGGATATCTCATTTAAACCATCAGAACTATAAGACCACTTGTAAACCTCTTGAAATACCACAGTCTTCGTACCACAAATGGTATCATTGGGTAAATTGATAACTGCTTCAATTTGATTGGATAAATCATCTGTCATCTTTCGTTGTTCAGGGCTTAATGAATACTCAACGTAATACAGTTTTTCGCTCAACTTATATAATTTTTCATATAAACTAGAACTACTTGTTGATGCCATTGCTGCCATAGATAAAGAACTTAAAGCGATAAATACTGATTTGTTAATCAATTTCATTTTTAATCCATATTAAATGAAGCGGTGCTGTAAAGCCTATATTTGAGCTCTTGATAATACCAGCGAATTAGATAACTGCATAAAAGGCGAAAATTTTAAATTGTGCGAATGTAGCCCAAGTATAACTAAGAAAAAAATTAGGATGAGTGGCAAACCGATCGAAGCATAGGAGTGGAAATATGAGTGTCCCGCTAGGTGTGTTATTTTGGAGTTGCTTGTATCGATATAACTGGATTAACATTAATAGTATTGTTTTTTATAAGAAATACCCCCATTAATTATTCCGACAAGTTAAGCTGTTGCAATTGGAGGTGCTCTCATGAGTTGTTCGAATAAAACCTTGTTTCAGGTAGGAGTACTTTGTGCTTTTCTTGATAAAGTTTATGAGGGTGATCACAGCCTTGCACAAATCATGGAAAAAGGAAATATGGGCATAGGTACCTTTGATGCTGTCCATGGAGAATTAATAGGAGCAGACGGCCAATTTTATCGGGTTATCGAAGATGGCATCGCAAGACCCGTGGATCCGCAACAAAAACACCCTTTGCTTGGGTAGTTGACTTTGAAGAAACTCACCAGTTTTCCCTAGAGGATATTAAAAGCTTCGAGCATTTTTCAGCAGAATTTGACAAACAAGTGCCATCACCCAATTACATTTATGCTTATCGTTTTGAATGCTTGATGGATAAAATGGAGGCCCGGACAGAGTCTTGTCAGCCAAAACCTTTTAGACCTTTTACCGAAACGATATCTGAGGTACAAGTCAATTTTTCTTATAAAGATGTAAATGGGCTGATCTGTGGTTTTTTCTTTCCCTCTTATATGGCAACAATGAATATTCCAGGTCATCATATGCATTTTTTAGATCGCACTCAGATGAAAGGAGGTCATGTTTTTGATTTTGCATTTAAGAAAGCAATCATTAGCGTTTGCTGTATTAAAAATTATGAAATTGCATTAATTGAGTCAGAAGCATTTAAAAATTTTAATAGCCAGGCTCAAGATTTGGAGCAGGCAACCGATTTAATTGAGAGGCAAAGAAAATAATATTACGCCGCGCCAGAAAAAATTCTCCCCTAAGAGTAACCATTTTTTCTTATAATCTTTAAGCTAATCATGCGTTAGGCAACCAACCAACTAACTCTCCTTCGTTGATATAATCTAAAAAATTTTCTTGAATCCAGTCTCAAAAGCAGGCCGTTTTAATTGTTTTATCATGAATAAAAAGAGAGGATGAGGACCCGCCGGGGCTTTTATTTGAGTTATAAGAGGTTTCGTAACAACGCTTCATAAGCTATTCCTGTTAGAGTTATAAATAGAGAATTCCATGCCAGGTATGTTAGCTTAAGAGTCTATTCAGCAGATTACACGCGCTAAGCACCGCTATGGTATGAGCAGAAAATAGGATTTTCATATGAAAACGAGGCAAATTATAGCTTGGGCACTTTACGATTTTGCCAATTCTTCTTATTTTGTAGTTATATTTACATTCATATTTGCCACCTATTTCACGAGTAAGATTGCTCCTAATGATATTTTGGGAACAGAATTGTGGGGCTATACAATTTCCGCTTCAGCTTTACTCATTGCATTGGTGAGTCCCGTGGTCGGCGCGATAGCCGATTTTAGTGGACATCATAAATCATGGTTATTTTTCTTTACATATTTGGGCATCTTTTCAACAGCTTGCTTGTGGTTTGCTTATCCAGATTATTCTTCTATTCCTATCGCGCTAACCTGTATCTTTATTAGTAATTTCGCTTTAGAAGTAGCTGCTGTATTTTATAATTCTTTTTGACCACTTTAGGCTCATCAAAGTATATAGGACGAATCTCTGGGTGGGGCTGGGGGGTGCGGTTACCTGGGCGGATTATTGTGCTTGATAATCTCACTATTTGTTTTTGTGAAAGGTGATCTTGGTCTGTGGTTTGGGACTGACAGCGCTGCCAATATTCGTGCCATTACTGTATTTGTAGCGCTATGGATTTGTATATTTAGTTTGCCTTTATTTTTAATTGTGCCACAAAAGAAAAAAGAACATTTAAGTGTAACTGCTGCTATCAGAAAAGGTATAAACGAATTATTGATAACTATGAAGAGTCTTCCTGAACAACGTGACCTCTTATTCTTTCTAATAGCTAGGATTTTGTATATTGATGGATTGAATTCCATATTGGCGTTAGGAGGCATTTATGCCTCTACCACCTTTCACTTAAACGTTAGCAATATTATCGTGTTTGGGATCATGTTGAATATTACTGCCGGGCTTGGCGCTGCCTTATTTGCTTGGGTTGATGATTGGATTGGTTCTAAAAATACAATTTTGATTACTTTAGGGGGCTTAACCATCATTTTTTGCTTTCTACTGACCATTCACTCAGCGACTTTTTTTGGATTTTTGCATCTATGCTTGGTGTTTTTGTTGGCCCAATCCAGGCTGCTAGCCGTACTTTTCTATCACGCTTAGCTAAACCTGGGGAGATTACAAGAATGTACGGTCTTTATTCGTTTTCTGGTAAAGCGACTAGTTTTTTAGGGCCCTTTTTAGTCGGCGCAATTACCCTCTTTTTCTAATAACCAACGATTGGGTATGACTGTCCTTATTCCTTTTTTCATTGTAGGAGGCTGTTTGTTATTATTTGTTCATGAAAAGGCATAGAATAATTACTGTCTATTAAACGCCAATGATGATTTTCGATTGACAACAATGATCGTTGTCAGTCATCTAGTTCCAAATGCCCATAGCTACTAGAGCAAGCAAATGAATCGCAACAATATTTTTACGTTTTATCAGTTAAGATATTAAAAATTATTAAAAATCCAATCTCATGCCTAAGAGACAAAAAATAAAACAAGACATTCTTTCATCAACCCGACAGCAAGATAGAGAACGAGTCGCCAGGAAGTTGGCTAATACCTTCTTTTTTAATAATGATGCCGCTACTGACGCAGCGCGCCTCTTAATGAGTTGTGTCGCCAAAGGTGCATTTCTGGTAAGAGATTTTTCGACAACGCTGTTACAGAGCCCTTATGCCTCTTTCTCTATTGCAGATTATCTCTCACATGGTAGTCGGATTGTTATTGACTACCATGAATTGAGTCCAGAACAGCGTGATGAATTTTTACACCTTATTCCCGATACCCTAAATCCAGATTGCATTGCGCGCTCTGCAACTCATGATGCCTCTAGAAATACTGAGGGACTGATCATAGAAGGTAAAGGATTCCTTTTAGGTATGAAAGGGCAGCTTCCCGCAGTATTAAAAAGCTATTGTGATTTTGGAATCAATATCGCCATGGGAGGGGATGGACAAACCAACGAAGTGGGTAAAACTATTAGGAGTAATGGTTACAGCGGCCATTTTTTATATTCACCGCAACGATGCACAACAGTTATTAATGCTAGGACTTGAACAAACAGCTCCTGTTGTGTCTTTTTGGGAGTTATTTCATAAAAAAAGTCAGGACGCTGAAAACGATCAATGGGGAACTGACCAGTATGGACAGGGGCATTCTCTAACTGGTGCCTCTGACATCTATACTGCAGCAAGTTCTTTGTATTTTAGCGATCCTGTTATGCAAGTGAAGTGCTTGGTAGAAGACAACTGTTTTCCACCGGACAAATATGGTGCGATGCAGGTGAAATTAACCAATGAGAATTGGTTAGAAATTAAAAAATGTTAGAGGAAATGAAAAAATCCAATCAGGATTGTTTATTCAATATGTTGATAAAACCGCCTGTTTCAGCAACGAAAATGTCCAGAAAATACACTAATTATCTTACCGTTGATTTTCGACGTTATTTCCAATTTTTTTCTGATATTTTTCTGGATTCAGATCAGAAAAATTTAGTAAAAGACCTACAAAGTAAATTATTGAAATTAATCAGGGAACTTCAAGAAGGCATTGTCAATTACCATGAATTAGAAGGCAGCATTCAAAAATTGCTCGACCTTCCACTTCCTGAGCCATACAAAAAAGCAATTTCAGATTTTAAGAAATTGTTAGTAAAACAGCTGAAGGAAAATAAAGAATTTCAGGAAAATTGCCAGCAATTTATTCTGGATAAAGAATTTGAAGAATTACAGGAAGAACAACTCCGTACTTTGCAGAAATTGAGTCTAGTTGAAAATTTTTTATTACTTATGCTGATCTCTTCAAAAAACAAAATGAACAGGATTTATGGAATTTTATCGAGAAATTACAACACCGTGGAAAGTTATTAAGATCGGTTACCGGACCATCGCCTGAGGATATGAGCAAAAGTTGGCTTGTATTACCCGCAATTACCGCAGAGAAAATAAAGCAGCTTAGATTGTACCTACTCGAAGCAAATGATTTGCTCTCAAAAATTCCTCAACTTTATTTAAAAATGAATGGGAAGCTCTAAGAACTTCCGTTTCAAAAGATAAAGTGGACGATCTAAAATTAATAGACGAGTTGAAAGCAAAAACAAAGAATTACAGTCCAAATTAGATCGAGCAAATCAAGTAGAAGATAATTTATTACACCGTGTCCAGGACATTGCAAAAATAACAGTCATATTCGGTCAAATAGTATACGAAGTAAACTCTTTAAAAGGCGATGCGCGACAAGAAGGTGACGATTTGGTAACAACATTAAAAGGAAATATGAGTAACTATTTAACCAACATGGACTATAAAATCAATGAGTTTCAATCTAATTGCTATAAAGCACTTATAAAGCCAAGAGAAAACCTTTATCAAAAAGTAGTCGCCTACGTCTTCTTGTTCAGGAAGCCCTTACCGCGGTATGCCTGCTCGTTGTTGGGTATGCAGCTGGGGTAGCTCGTAATTATGCCCGATCTGGGCAACTTACCTTCTGGAATTATGATAGCCGTACTACAACATTGACAAAAGAATTGGAAACTTTAGTACGGTCTCCAATAAGCTGCCCAGGATAAAATCGAAACGGTTACACAACCGGTTAAAAATATCATAGCCAGGGAGTAATCTTGATAGGGCGCAGCTCAAGTTTACACTGACGCTGTCAATGCTGAATTGGGCCAACATGCAGATTTTGGTATATTTAAAGACATTCGCTTTCATGCAGGCGTACAGTATGCCTACTTAAAACGCAACAATTTTGCACCGTTATCAACTTTTAATCCGAATACAGGAGTAGCGACTCCTGGCTATAATCAGGTTAGCCAAAAATTCAGTGGCGCTGGTCCTCGTGTCGGTATGGATTTAACCTATAATGTTTCAAATTCCTTCGCCGTGTATGGAAAATTTGCAGGTGGGCTCCTTATAGGCGACAGTAGCATAGATGACACATCCAACGGAGTTCCACCCTTTGCCTACTCATCTACTTTAGAAGTAATACCCGAGCTTGAGGGTAAGTTAGGGTTAACCTACACCCATAATTTATCGCGCGGGACTCTGATTGCTGATGCTGGATACATGGTGGTTAACTATTTTAGTGTTTTTGAGTCGCCTCAACTTGTTGCTTCCGCAACCAATTTGGCATTTCAAGGTCCTTATGCTGGTCTTAAATGGATTGGAAATATAGCCTAACCAAATCCTCCTGGCCATTAGGATCAGGTTCCGAGGTTTTATTGGTTGTTCCTGCACCGATGGGAAACCATTCACAAACCCGAATTGCTGCCAGATCCCCGCTTATGTGGGGCTCCTATTTTATCTATTTGATAATTAGTTATGAACGTGTTTGGGCAGTAAGAAAAAGGAAAGACCCGACTTGTTAGCAATACCATATTAAGATCAGGTTGATTATGACATACCTATGTTGAGCGATGTACCTTCATCCCTTGGATCAGTTCGTTTTGATCCAAACAAACGATAGACCGAGCCTAACCCTTTTCTTATTTCCCTGGGTTCACTATTAACCTGATGTTGAGCCAAATGTATTAATTGCTGACCCAATGATTTAATAGTGCTTACCATGCTTTTGGGAGTTCCATAGGATGGCTTCATCGAAGAAAATATTTTTTCAAATTGACCAATATGATTTTTAGGGCTGTTTGTTATATCGTACGTTAGTTTTGCCAATTTGCTTGCTTGTTTTTTGAAATATTATTATTAGACGATAACTCATCAAGTAATTTAAGAAATTGAAGTGCTTTTGCTATGCGCACTTGATTTTCAGACGTCAAAGGCTTATTGCTCAGTAACTTAAGATAATACTGCGGTTCTGTCAAACGTGTACCTGGGCTTAAATTCTCAATGCGTTTTTTTAGAGTAATGCAAAATCCTTAATTGAGGAGGGTGTTTCAATCTTAGTTCTTGTCAATAATCCTCTCCTTATTTGAGAAGAGTCTCTTAAATCACGCATTTCCCTGCTCATGCCAGAAACCAAGACAGTACGTGCTGCTCTCGCGCAATTCAAGGTTAGAAAATGATAATTTTCATTAGTACAGATTTCCTCAATCCTATCCATCATCTTCATAGCATTAAGTTTAGTAACATCATTGCCATCTAACGTGAGGGGTAACATCAAGGTATGACTGGGTCGCTGCCCTCTTAATTCATAATTATCCCGCAATGCTTGCTCATGAACATCCAACTCCCGAGTTATCTCATGATTAAGTACTTCTTTATAATGCTCATAAATTTGATCCAATACCTTAATTGCCTGACCAAACTCCCCTCTTTCATAGCTCAGTTTATAGCTTAATGTCACATCTTCTGCGCTATGGATATCAAAGCTATTCTCCGTAAGAAGTTTCGTTAAGTCTATGGGTTTATGAGTAACTTGAGCATAATCCTCACAAAAATTAATGAGTTCTAGTAGCAAGTCAAACTTATCAACATCAAATGATTTAAATTTTCGAGCTTGTAATTTATTACGTAATTGGCCGATTAAATGAATATTTTTTCGAATAGTTCCCGGTTATGAATAGCCTTCCTATGTTCTTGCGTAATAAGTGTTTCATAGTTAACTAGATGAGAGCCCGCGCTATTCTTTTCTCTATGACTGAGACGATTACTTAACTCACTGTACATATCAAATTCCATAGTCGCACTTTGAAATTTTTTCGGCCACCAACTGAAATAAATGTCCAAGGCAGGTATTGATTGCCGTGAGAACGTCCCATCTGGATTTTTTACGCCAACAAAGACCTTTGTCTCTCTACAGGAAACCCCTTTACTTGTAAGCGACTCTAATCTCTTTATTACTTGTGGATCTGCCGGAAGTACAAAACGCAGTGATGTATGGCCGACAGGCTCCATTTTTATTTGCTCTGCAACGTAATGCCGGTATTTTGCTTTTATCTGCCCATTTCTATAGAGTTTGGTATTGTCAATGCTACCCCATGTTAGTAACTCTACATACGGTTGAAATTGCTGGTAGGAACTTATTAGATGACTAGTGTTCGTTTTTGCTGTTTGTATTGCTACGTCTGCTAATGGCATGAATTTACTATCTTTAGAATACATCACGTCGGTCAATTATATCATTTTTATTGTTTTTGGTCAAAATATAAACAAATATGGCAACGCTAATAGTGAGTCGTTCTGATTACGCTATGCTGCATACAGAACCAAGAAATTGAGGGAAAGCTGGTGCTGAACGGTGAAATGTCTCGATGATAATTTACTTCAAATTAAGGTGATTACAAAAATCATGGCGTCCCCGGGAAATATTGCGATCCAAACATGGTTGCTTCTATGATTTCCAATAGGCTGGGTAGAAATAACAGTATTGCACCGATAAAAACCAATGAAATAGGTGTCCCAATAGGAATACGCATTGGATTATCTTTATGTTGCTTAAATTTCATAATAGCACAGACTGAAAAGGCTAATCCTGCAATGTAAGCTGCCGCACCAATCAATCTTTCCAAACTTTCAAAATTCTGTGTAATACTGTCAGACATTTCACCAAGCGTTAATCCTTGTGAAAATACTTTTTGCATACCAATACACAATCCAAGTACTAGAATTTTACGTAGTGTATTTTTTAACGATATTTCAAACATTATTTTTCTTTCCAGAATAAACTCTAAGGTGAAATAACCTCCAGATTTTATCTATGTGTAATTTAGAACAGAGTTGGCGTGGAATTCATTGTTTTTTATAAAGGTTACTTTTTTCATTTCATCTTAAAAGCTGCAATTCCGCAGTAATTGTATACTATTTCGGTACAATTACCATCGATTAATATTGGCATCGACCATTGAATGGTCGGAAGCTGTCACAAAGCAGTACGTAATGGGATCAGAGCTTGAGTTTTGATTGTTGAATACAAAATTCAAGCCTCTGACATTTATGTTAGCGACACTCGCTAGTAGATAAAGGCATCTCATCAATATCGTCTTCATCAAACTCAATACCGGGCGTTGATAACTCGAGCTCTAGTGGTTCAGCAATATTCTTTTCCTTAACCAACGTTTCCAATACTGAATAGTTGCGCACTAAATATCTGAATTCACTAGGGCTTAAGGAATTTTTATAATCGTCTTTTTCCAACAAAATAGCCACTAAATCGATCTGGCATTCTGCCAAACTGAGCATCCAATGGGGCAATATTTTGGGCCTTTTTTCTAAAAGAATTTTCTTGCAAGTCTCATCCAAAAGAATCGCTAGCCCATCTTGCGCATTATCCTGGATACAGGTTAGGAATTGAATAAATTGATTCGTAGTTGGAGTCGCTAAGACGGTTGCCAAACGACTTTGCAGGCGTGCCTTATATATCTCGCGCGTTAAAGGGGAAGAAAAAGAAAATTCATATTCAGCTTTAACATCTAAATAAGAAAAAATTTTAACTATTAATTCCACTGGTAAACTATCAAACATGGCAATAATTCCCTGTAATTTATTGAATTAATAATTCCTTAATAAACTCATAATATTTCATTAACATTTGCTTTTTATAATAACACAAAAATTACAAAAACGATTAACGTTTTTTTATTATTGACTGATGCTTTTGTGTTATTAGAGGAAGTAATTATGCCTAAATCAATTGGTACTTTATATACAGAATCACGCTTAATTGCTAAAACAATAAACCGTATTACGGTGGAACCAGATCTTGTAGAACTGAACGATTGGCGTAATGAAGCCAAATTATTGGCTAGTCCGGGAGGCTCTTGTCTCTCTTCAACAACGCTCTTAATTAAGGGAAAGCATGTTCCTACTTATGGAATTGACGGCCGTTGTTATGGACTTCTATTTAATGCCGAAGAATGCAATATTTATGATGTTAGTAGTACTGATTCGAATTCCAATCGAATTACAAAACTAGCTAACCGTAAAGAGCGGTCTACTGTAAATATGCTTACATCAAATACCGTAGGAGTGAAAACACTCGATGACTTAGTTTTAGAAGTTAACAGCGGACACGATGGTCAAATGAATGAGGTCATGCTTGATGCTTGGGAAAAATCGTGTGTCGGTTTATTTGTCCGTAAAATAGATCTTGAAAAAGCCAGCCCACTTGCCTTAAAGCATTATTACCAATCTTTATTGGAAATCTCTTTAATCAAAAATATTTTGTCCAAGCGTTCGGTTATCCGTCTGACTTTAAAATTTGTCAATACGAAGAGCAAGCTGGAAGATTATTTAACACCCCAGTCCTGGAATACATAAAAGCTCAAGCAAAAATGCATGGAATCCATGAGAAAACATATCCAGAATTGTTTAGGTTATTAGATGACGAGCATTCGTTCAAACCTGTGCCAACTCCAATTACAGTAGGAGAGTATCTTGATAGCTATAGCCGTTTCGATATTAGCTCCCTACGAGACGACATTGTAACGGCATTAATTGACGGTTTTGAACCCTTTGATGACAGGCCAGTTGATGCACTCAGTATACTTTCTGAACCTGTTGACATTGTTGTAGGTATTGCAGAGGACACTATCATTGAAACAATTGAAAAATGCATAGAGGTTCAAAGAACGGCAATAAGTACCAGCTCACTCAGTGGAGTAAGCCTGTTCACTGAGAAGTCTGGCAGTGGTTCGGTTAGTAGCAGCATTGAGAGCGATTACGATACAGACCTGCCAGGCCACCCTCCTGAGAAGCATGACAGTCAAGTTATTGGCAGTGAAAACGGTAACTATCTGGATATGGTGTAACATCCTGCCAGCAACCATTTATGATTGAGTCCTTGTAGAAACATAAGGACTCAATCTAGTGCCCTCTGTAGCCTTGATTACGTTGTATCACATAGAAACCCCTATGATTTTGATGCTTTTATCATCAGTTACAACATAATGCGGCCTCTTTTGGCTTACCTCCTTAATAAACAACATCCAACATGCTTAATATTGATAACAAAACCCAAAATTTGTGAGCCTTGAAAAAACATTTGCATTTAACACAAATTTCAGATTAATCTGAAAAGGACTCAATAAGGAAAAGGAGCTCACCATGGGTAACAAAAAGTAAACTCTCGTGTAATGAATGGAATTAATAAAACTGAACAACCTTACTCTAACCAAGGAACACAACTTTTTTTAATCAAAGACCCATACCTCTAGCAACGGAAGTCCAAGAAACTCAAGATGTACAAGCGCCCCAAGCATTACAAGAGGCCCGAGAAAATCAACCCACGCAAGAACTACAACCTGCACAAGAAATAAGTTTGGAAACTAACACCGACATTTTATTATTTGCCATTTTGCAAGAATTAAAAACTCGCAATATGATTGAGTTTGCGAAACTTCAAGTTGAACAAGAAAAACTTCAGGCCGAACAAGAAAAAGAGCAACAGGAATTGCAAGACGCCATGGAAATGCAAGAACGTGATGAGGCTCGGTTCGAAACGGTCCGATCATCCATGTATCTTTGATTTAGCATTCCTCTTAACCAATTAGCAGGTTACAACTAGAACTTCGGGGTCAAGACTTGACCCTGAACAATCCCATCCACTAGTTGTGCAATCCTATTTTTCCCAGTCCATAACACGTTAAAAAATCTATTTAGTGGAATGTCGGGTTAAACCGGAACAACGTTACAACAGAATTTGATACCTTTGAGGAATAGCGCCGACGTCCATGTATCAAGACCCGTTTCTTTGCGTTTACGTGGGATACATTAAGAGTCTCTATTTATCAATCAAAATCATAGTGTTGATTAAATTATAGGGGCGCAGACTTATTCATTTCTTAGCTATTTTTTCGATTGAGTGTTTTAGATTCATAATTTTACATCCTATTTTTAGATTCATTCTCATCATCGCTCCAACCTTCATCCATATTACATTCATAATACATTTTTTCCTCACCCTTATTAACAGATATGGAGCTTTCTAATAAAATCTTCTCTTGTTTCTTTCTATCA
>NZ_CALJ01000027.1 GCF_000308315.1 Legionella tunisiensis
TTGGCATTGACTGGCATGTTTATGAGTTTTCGGCCGATGATGGTATATCTTGCCATCTTGGTGATCGGCATAGCCTTTTTAATGGTTATTTTTGTTCGTCAGGCCCCGAATGATACCTCTTCTGAAGCACCATCAAAATCGTTGCATTTTTTTGAAAGTTTTTGCCAATTACTCAACATTAAGCAATTTAGTCTTGGAACCATTTATTTTAGCGCAGGCTTTGGCGTTTTACTTACTTTATCAGACTTATGGAATATTCCGATGCAAATAGCCTACCATCATAACGTGAATACATCAGCTATGATGAACTCCATGTTTCCACTTGGAGGTGGTATTGGGGCGCTAGTTGCCGGTTGGATAGCCGATTATTTAAAATACCCAAGTAAAGTTGCCCGCTTTTTTATAACTGGCATGGTACTTGTTTGTGGATTAGTCTTTTATGGACCTGACTTTACTACCAGAACTTCGTTTATTCTCTTATTTATTCTTGGCTTTTTTTGGTTGGGACTGTACTTGGTTTCTCCATTGTCGGACAGTATTTGCCTGAGGCTCTTAAAGGAATGGCTTTTGGTTTGATGGCCATGGTAGCCTATTTAATCAGCTCTTTTTTGCAATATATTGTTGGTTTGCTGTTAAGTGAATATCATGCGTCCAGTACTATCAGTACTATTCATGAGTTTAAACTAGCCTTAACCCCTTTATTTATTGCCTTGATTATAGGTTGGTTTGCCAGTTTATGGTTAAGAGATAATGTTAACCAGGAGGAGAACTAAATGCACCACAAGGATGAACGAATCATTGAGCGTTTATTGGAGGTTATCAAACAAGACATTGTTCCACTCACGCAAGCGGGCGTTCGGCAAGGAAATAAATTATTTGGCGCTGCAATTTTAAGAAAAGATGATTTATCACTGGTCATTGCTGAAACCAATAACGAAATTCAAAATCCGCTTTGGCACGGTGAAGTACATGCCATGAAGAAATTATACGAAATGCCGCCATCTAAACGGCCATCACCTAAGGATTGTATTTTTTTGCAACACATGAGCCTTGTCCCTTATGTTTATCAGCAATAACCTGGGGTGGATATGATAATTTTTACTACTTATTCAGTTACACGGATTCAAGGGATGCTTTTAATATCCCCCATGACTTGCGGATTTTAAAAGAAGTTTTTAAATGTAATGATGGCAATTATGCTCACGAAAATTATTACTGGAATTGTTATGACTTACAGCAATTGATTAACCAATGCAACGTATCTGACAAACAACGTTTTCAGCTACAGGTTGATGAATTAAAGGTGATTTATGATGAAATGTCAGATAGTTACCAGCAATCGAAATCGAACAACGACATCCCTTTAGGATAAGCATCCCCTGTTAGATGTGTTGCCTGCTGGTTATTACAATTCACTACTACAGTTCATGAGAACACGTTTAAGGTGAGACAAACAAATAAGTATACATACCTCCCAAAGGGACTAATTTCAAACCAGGTTGTTTTGTCTTCCAGTAGGTAGTGTCATTAGAAATGTGTAATATTTTGTGGCAATGAAGTCGCCATAATCCTGGGTTATCTGCAACAAATTCAATATCCCGGGTTTCACCTGGGTTGATGTTAATTGTTGCTGCCGGCCATTGTGCCGATTCAGGAATAGCTCCTCCTTCTGTACCCACTACTTTAAATGAATAACCATGCAAATGGATGGGATGAGCTGACATGGAAAGATTACCAAAACGAATACGTACTTTTTCACCCATTTTAGCCTCCAAAACTGGAAAGTTCGGCATAACAAGCCCATTAAAGGTGAACCAATTTGGATCCATGCTAAATACTACGGGGGCACTGTTGTTTTCTGGTAATGTGAACATTTGTAAAAGAATGACATAATCTTTATCAGCTACTTTTTTATCTTTCGGTAGCGCAATAAACATCCCGCCCATCCCTTTCTGAACTTGCTTGGGATCATTAAAACCCGAATGGTACATAAAAGTACCGTGCTGCTTTACTTTGAATTCATAAGTAAATGTTTTTCCAGGTGCTATCACAGGTTGTGTCGCTGTACCTGCACCATCTTCAGCATTTGGTACTATCAGGCCATGCCAGTGCACGGACGTTGGCTCTGGTAATTTGTTTTCAACGATGATTCTTACTTGATCACCTTCATTAACAACAATGGTTGGGCCAGGAATTGATCCATTAAATCCATAGCCAGTCATTTTTTGTACGGTACATCAAAAGGCATTTCCGTGAAATTCTTTAGACGGTATGCAGGTTTAATGAATGGCGCTGTTTTATCGATATTTTTATCGTAAATAGTACGGGTAACTACCATGGGCGTCAGATGAAAAACTTTTACACCATTATCCATTTCATAAGGCAACGTCTCAATTCCAGGTGAATTAACTGAAGACGTGGCTTCAGCAATTACCATATTGCTAAAGAGCATAAGAAATACAGCTGCGTGTAGGATTTTCATCATCATTGTGCATTCCTTGCAAAAATTCACTGTTTAGATAAATTAAAAAAGATATTGAATGAGTGTAGTCTAGTAAATCTAGACAAGCAAAAAAATGGACCCAATTCAAATGTGGTCATTTTAAAAGGCGAATAGTCTTTAACTAGCTCTTTGAATAAAATGGTGTGTTTTATTGTCTTACCTACTAGGGCGCATCAATGGTTCTTTAGTAGCTGCGTAAATTTCCCTTTCGATGAATGTGGTTATTGTCTACACTAAAAACTACGCAACGATGCTTATACGGAGATATATATGAAAAAGAATGAAGAGACAAAGAATGAGGGTATTGGCATTGTTACCATTGTTTTTCTTATTATTGTAGCCCTTATTGGATTTTATCTTTTTTATTCTTACCATCGTCCAACAAATAGTGTCAGCATTCCTTTGGAATCACCTTCTCCACTATCTGAGAGCCCTAAGAAATAATATTTCAGCAGTAAACGTCAAGAGATTATTGCGGGTTTATTCACTGACCAGCCGCTTGCAAGCATTCATCGTTCAATCAGATTGGAAAATTTGCCCGAGAATCGGGCTTATGCAGATGATTGAAGGAGGTGAAGCTGGCGTACTCATTATTTAGGCATAAGTGCCTAACCTGGGCTATAAATTAATAATTTGATAAATAGCTTAAAGGATGAGCAATGGGCAACGATAAGGCCGCTCCTCTGGATCTTGCATCATTTGATAATTTGTTAGAATCCTCCCTCACAGAAAGCGAGGTTATAACTCAACAACCTGATACCAGTTCATTGGTAATCAATAATTCATTAGATAAAGATCCCCCCTTTGCCTAGGCTTGTAGAAATCGCGAATCTTAGCGCTGAGGATCTTGCTGCGGCTCAGGAATCAGCAAACAAAATTGATTTTAGAAAAACCAGTACATTGCTTTCCCATGGTAATAATGTTCTTGCTGAAATAGCCCAGGCTTCCCATCAGTTATTGACAAGTGTGCGTTTAGGCAATGTAGGAGAGGTTGGGCAAATCGCAGCTGCAGTCATTGATGGCGTGAAAATATTGCGCATCGAGGACTTGCAAGCTGAATCCAGAGGCGAACGAACCACAGCCTCTCCCAAGGGATTAGTAGGAAAGCTGCTTAGAGTTTTTGGTGAAGCCCACCCCGATGCATAACTAAAGATGACCCATATAATTTTTAATTGTTTGTTGTCATGCCTGCCATATAATAAATAGCTGCTGCTATTGCTTTATCAGAGCAATTCTTATTAGGTACTTCTGTTTCTTTACATAAGCCGCCATGAGGCATTAATCCTTTCCCAATACTTACTTTATAGAGCAAGTAATCCATTGCTGTTTTATATCGGGTTGGGTTATTTTTCGATTCAATTGCGGCTTTATTAAATCGTAGTGCCCATGCTTTTTATTAAAGGCAGCAGGAGCATGCATCCCTGCAGCAAAACGAGGGGCATGACAAGTTTGGCATGTCATTTCATAAGTCTTTTGACCCAAATCACTGGCTATAAGGGTGCTATTAAATGCAATGAGTAGAATAAATAATATAGTTTTCATTGGAAATCCCTGTATAAAGTAATAACAATCCATCAATCTGGGTTACTTCTTAATTTTAACAGTTAGCGATTGAAAAATCTTATTGGATTTTAGATAACCCACACTATAATCAAACTAATATTAACTGGGATTATAGATTAAGATAAAAACCCACTTTTGCCTATTTTAATAATATGAGAGTTTCTTTTTTAGTACACAAAAATATGAGCGGTCTATTTTTGAGCAAATAAATCAATTTCACCATCATGATATTCATTATTTTGATTTCCATTTGAATGCAGAAAGTATTGGTGCCGTTGCGCCAACGGATGTAGCATGCTGCTTTGTAAATGATTCTATTTGTGCCAACGTCATTGATGGACTTTATGAGCGCGGTGTCCAACTGATTGCCTTACGCTCTGCAGGGTATAACCATGTTGATTATACTTATGCACAGGAAAAAGGAATAAGAGTATGTAGAATTCCCTCCTATTCACCACAAGCAATTGCAGAACATGCAGTGGCCTTAATTTTATGCCTCAATAGAAAAATTCATCATGCTCATAATAGAGTAAGAGAGGGTGATTTTTCTCTCAATGGATTACTGGGATTTAACTTATACCAAAAGACCGTAGGAATTATTGGTACGGGACAAATAGGAACTGCATTGGCAACTATTCTTCATGGTTTTGGTTGCAATATCCTGGCATGCGATCCCCAACAAAATGAATCTTGCATTAAACTTGGCGTAACGTATGTTAATTTGTATACGTTGTTGGAAAATTCAGATATTGTCAGCCTAAATTGCCCGCTAAACGACAAGACATGCCATATGATTGATTCGCAAGCTTTAGAAAAATGAAGCACGGCGCGATGCTTATTAATACTGGCCGGGGAAAACTGCTTGATACAAAGGCAGTTATAGTAGCACTAAAAAGCAAAAATTAGGTTATCTTGGAATCGATGTATATGAAGAAGAGGAACCATTATTTTTTGAAAATCATTCCTATGAAATCATCGATGATGATGTATTTTGTAGGTTGCAAACATTTCCAAATGTACTCATTACCGGCCATCAAGGTTTCTTTACACAGGAAGCCATACAGAATATTGCTTCAACCACACTGGACAATATAAGTAATTTCGAAAAAATCAGGCCCAATTTATTGGGTTACAATTAACACATCCAATCCAAACGCTTATGAGTAACATGTCTAACAGCCTTGACCCTTTAGTTAATGAAGCGACGTTACATCTTCATGAAACAAAATCTGTTCTAAGTAAGCTTCTTCAAATAGCAACAGACGATGAAGATTCTTCGGATGGGGATAAAATTCTTACAATTCAATTGATCCTGCAATACCGTTTAAGCTGTGAAGATGCCTTGAGCTTTTTGTTAAGAATAGATCAAAACTTGCTTTATATACTTGGAATTCAGCCTCAGCTTTCAGCTAAAATGAATATGGATCACTTAGCCTATGCGGTAGGAAATGAAGATTTAAGACAAATCTTAAATCTTTTAGGCATATTAACGTCTGCCCTCTCTAAAATTATTACTCGTTATAAAAACAGCCATGCCTCTTTTTCATTAAAAGACAAAAGGTCTCAAAAACATCACTTGATAACAAAGGAACTGTCTCTACTCCTTGACAAGCAAAAGCAATTTTTAGATGTACTGCAGAAGCTGGATTTAGAAATCGAACAACTTTTAAAACAGCAAGCTGCGGGGCCTATTTTTTGATCACATTGCCGCAATAAGAGGACCCATTTCTCAGTTTCACCAAGCCATCATTCATGGTCTTGAGCAGGCAAAACAGCTCTATCATCAAGTAAATAAGACGCCGTTGATAGACTATAAACTTGATGCTTTACTAAAAGAGGCTGAACAAGTACTTCATGTTATGCCAAGTACCTATAACCCACATCCGCATTACCCTATCAAACAGTTTGATCACCCAATGACATCTGAGCAATTAGAACAACGTGCTACGGCAAAACGATTGCGGCCTTTTTTGGGTAAAAAATTAAAATTTATACCTTCTAGGCTTGAAAATGTCTTGTTGACCGCCATTTACATAGTGGTTTAACAATTTAAAGGAATTAGAAATGAACTTGATTAAACGTAACTATCAACCTTTCCCTAAAGATTTGAACCGAATGCTCGAGCACTTCTTCAGAGAACCTGCAGATAACTCGTTCATTGACACAGGAACCTGGGCTCCAGCTGTGGATATTAAGGAAGAAAAAGACAAATTTATTGTTGTTGCAGATATTCCCGGAGTAAATAAAGGAGACATCAAAGTTTCGTTAACCAACAACGTATTAACTATTCAAGGGCAACGGCAATTTGAAAAATCTGAGAATAAAGACAATTATTCCCGCATGGAGCGAGTACAAGGACAATTTTACCGCCGCTTTAGCTTACCTCAATCCGTGGATGAATCAAAAATTGAAGCCTCTTATAAAAACGGCGTTCTTAACGTTTCAATTCCTAAAAAAGAATCAACCGTGGAAAAACAAATTGAGGTGAAAATTTCAGAATAAGCTGTCTCTAAGAAACAGTAATACTGTCACCGAGTACTAAGATCATCCTGATGATGATCTTAGTACTCTACTAAACTTACGTTGTGCGTATTATCTTGAACTATAGAGGAATCCCATTTCCAGTCTCTAATTTCTGGTAAATCTTGCCCATGTTGTCTGATGTACTGTTGGTGCTCTAATAATTTTATTTTAGTCTTTTCAATAAGTTTTTGTTCTTTGCTCCCCGAATGTGGCAAATGATTAAGAACCTCAAGAACCAAGTGAAAACGATCCAACTCATTTAATACTGTCATATCAAAAGGCGTAGTAATGGTCCCTTCCTCTCGATATCCTTTAACATGCAGGTTGTTGTGGTTGGTTCGATTACTTGTCAGGCGATGAATAAGCCATGGGTATCCGTGATACGCAAAAATGACGGGTTTATCCTGAGAAAACAATAGGTCAAAATCGTCGTCACTTAAGCCATGCGGATGTTCATGGGCGGGTTGCAATTTCATTAAATCAACAACATTAATGACGCGAATTTTTATATGAGGTAATTCAGCACGTAAAATGGAAACGGCGGCTAACGTTTCAAGAGTTGGAACATCTCCTGCACAAGCCATAATTACGTCGGGAGACTTCCCTTTATCATGGCTTGCCCATTCCCAAATCCCTATCCCATTGGCGCAATGCTGTTTTGCTTCCTCTATTGAAAGCCACTGTGGCGCTGGATGTTTTCCGGCAATAACCACATTGACATAATGCTTACTCTGTAAACAGTGATGCATAATAGACAACAAGCAATTTGCATCGGGAGGGAGGTAAGCACGTATTATTTCTGCCTTTTTGTTGACAATATGATCAATAAACCCAGGGTCTTGGTGTGAAAAACCGTTGTGGTCTTGTCGCCAAACATGAGACGTGAGCAAGTAATTTAGTGAGGCAATTTTTTACGCCAGGGAATAGTTGAGGTGACCTTTAGCCATTTGGCGTGTTGATTGAACATGGAGCTAATGATATGAATGAATGCCTCATAACAATTAAAAAGGCCATGACGTCCCGTTAATAAATAGCCTTCTAACCAGCCTTCACATTGATGCTCACTCAATACCTCAAGTACTCTGCCTTGCGAAGATAAGAAACTGTCAGTAGGAATTATCTGGGTATCCCATTGCCGATTCGTTGTTTCAAATACGGCTTCTAATCCATTGGATATCGTTTCGTCCGGCCCAAATACACGAAAGTTATTTGCGTTTAACTGGATGACATCTCTTATATAGGGACCCAAGACATGAGTATCCCCTATCCCCTGCATACCGCGCTTTGATAACTGAACCGAGTATTTCTCAATTGCAGGTAATTCGAGTGTTTTTAATAATAATCCTCCATTTGCATGAGGATTTGCACTCATACGTTTTTCATTTTCAGGCGCCTGAGTGCTTAACTCATTGAGTAACCGGCCATGTTTATCAAACAGTGTCTCAGGTTGATAACTTCTCAGCCAATGCTCTAGGATTTTTAGATGTTCCATGTTACTAGAGCAATTAGAAACAGGTACTTGATGAGAACGAAATGTCCCCTCAATCTGTACTCCATCAATTATCTTAGGGGCAGTCCAACCCTTAGGGGTTTTTAAAATAATCATAGGCCAGCGTGGGCGTTGGGTATTCTTGTTAGAACGTGCATCGTGTTGAATCAGCTTAATCTGCTCGATGACCGTTTCAAGGACTGCAGCCATCTTCTCATGCATCAACAGAGGAACATCGCCCTCTACCCAATAAGGTGTCCAACCATAGCCGTAAAGTAATTGCTCTAATTCCTCTTTCGTAATACGAGCCAAGATCGTTGGATTAGCTATTTTATACCCATTTAAATGAAGAATAGGTAACACAGCCCCATCAGTTACTGGACATAAAAATTTGTTGGAATGCCACGCTGTAGAAAGTGGTCCAGTCTCAGCTTCCCCATCACCAATAACACAAGCAGCGACTAAATCGGGGTTATCAAATACAGCACCAAAAGCATGACTTAAAGAATACCCTAATTCACCACCCTCATGGATAGAACCAGGACATTCTGGAGAGGCATGACTTGGGATTCCCCCAGGAAAAGAAAACTGAGCAAATAATTGACGCAAACCGGCTTCGTCCTGAGTAATAGCAGGGTATATTTCGCTATAAGTTCCCTCAAGGTAAGCATTGGCTACAACTGCAGGACCACCATGCCCTGGGCCAGAAATATACATCATGTTGAGATCATATTTCTTAATGATGTGATTTAGGTGAGCATATATAAAGTTTTGTCCAGGCGTTGTTCCCCAATGCCCTAATAGCCTAGGCTTAACATCTGAGAAAACTAACGGACGTTTCAGCAGCGGATTGTCACGTAAATAAATTTGACCAACTGACAAGTAATTTGCTGCACGCCAATAACCATCTAGTTTATTCAGTATTTCCTGACTAATTGTTTTCTTTGTCATTTCAAAAATAAGCACATTAAATGGGTAGGTATTATAGAGCTAATATTTCGCTTAAAGCTAATAAAGCGTGAGTTATACCGAAATACTTCATAAAATTCTTGAATCTTTATCCAAGTTGAATCGTTATTCTGATTTTAGTTATATTAACGCACATGATAGGTACCAAGGTTTAATTTATGAATACTACAGAAGTAATGGTTTCTCCAACAATTGGTGTTTACCTGGGATCAAGTATGGGAAACAACCCATCTTTCAAAAAACGCCGTTATCGCTTTAGGCGAAGGAATTGCCGAATGCAGATATACTGTGGTGTACGGCGGAGGAGGAACTGGTTTAATGGGACTTCTTGCTAAAACCGTTAAATCTCATGGTGGAAAAGTTATTGGGATAACTACTGGGCACCTTGCCAAAATAGAAACACCAAGTGAATTTTTAGATGAACTACATATAGTAGGCTCCATGTATGAACGAAAACGTTTAATTCATGAAAAATCATCGAGATTTATAGCGATGCCCGGGGGGATTGGTACATTTGATGAGCTATTCGAAACTTGGTGCGCTATCAAAATAGGCGTCATTAAAAAGCCACTTGGATTGGTCAATATAGAAGGATATTTTAATTCCATGATCCAATTTGTCACTTCTTGTAGTACTAATTATGACTTTATAGACGGAAAAGATATTAAAATTCCAACCATCTATGAGGAGGTCTCAGCCTATTTAAACCATTTAAAAGAAGAACAGCAGGGTAGTCTTTGCGACGTTTATTCCGATTTAAATCCTGGTAATACCCAAACCAACTATCAACATTCACTTGAGACCTACGATCTAAGCTAACCTTTTTGTCACGGCACACATTGCGAAGCACTAGCACACTCAAACTACCCTGCCAGGAACAGGGCTTGCCCCTCTGGGCTTTGTTTTCATTGAGAGGTGCTAGAAAATCTGTAAAAAGGCTATCCTTATTTTTTGATGAGTTTTGTATAAGCCGCAACCTTGTTACCCTGTATCATACTGCCTCTACGATACTCAAAGAACTGTCCGTTGGTATAACGTTTGTTAATTTTAATCCTGCTAACTGAAATAGTTTTTCAAACTCCGTCGCAGTCCTCTCTCTGCCCCCTGTCATTACCATCATTTCTATATCGTGGAGCTTACCTAAATGTGGTTCATCTCCCTCTGGAATCACGTTATCAATAATAAGAATTTTACCCTCTGGATTCTTTAACTTAGCACAGTTTTTCAAGATCAATAAAGCCTGTTCATCATCCCAATCATGCAGCACATATTTCATCATATAGGCATCAGCCTCAATGGGCACCGCATCAAAAAATTACCAGACACGATCTCTACTCTTTTTAAAACGCCTGCTTGCGCCAATATGGATTGAGCACTTGACGCAACACCAGGGAGGTCAAATAGGATTCCCTTAAGGTTCGGAGTATTTTTTAAAATCTCTGCAAGTAAAAACCATTTCCTCCACCAACATCCACTAGTGTATTAAAACAAGAAAAATCATAGGCTTTTGAAATGACATGAGCATCTCGATGAGAAATGGATGTCATCGCTGCATTAAATACTTTAAAGAATTCAGTATCTGTTTTCATGTAGTTAAAAGAATCCGTGCCATGCACATAATCAAACCCAGTCTCGCCTGTTTTGACTGTATGTAATAAAGCGGAATGCGCACCATTATGGACAGGATGGGCTACAAAAGTTGCAAAATCTTTCAGCGTGTACAAGGAATCTGAACATAATGGTTCAGCAAGATCATTTAATGCGAATTGCTTAGGGCTTATCTCTTTAAAAATTCCAACACTTACCAGCGCTCTCATGACCCGATATAGGTGATTTTGTTTGACTTTAGCCTGCTGAGCCAGTTCTTCGATGGTGCGATTACCAGATTTTTAACATATCCGCAATCCCTAATTCAGCAGCAATTCCAATACATTGCGTGATGATTTTTGAGAAGATTAATCGAAATAATCGTTGAGATGGATGTGGAGATTCCCTATTTTGTAAGTGAGTCATGATTGTGTCCTGTGCACCGGGTGTCCAACTGTTTAAGTTAGCCTACTCTTTATAAGTTAACAACGTTTACGAGGATGGGAGCAGAAAAGCCGTAATGACATGCTTATGGAAAGAAATTGATTTATCCTATATTTTATTGGAAATGATAATCAATTTTTAGGATAAGGAATCAGCATGATTTTAATTGATGAAAAGGAGGCATTTGCTATTGTTGAACAATTTAATTTTCTAAATGCATCCCGTGCACCCATATCAAAATTTATTGACATCATTGATATCGAGAATTTTGAAATTAGAGTACGTGGTCTTGATATTGTTTTTAAAGGAATTGCGGGGTTTGCTGATCATCAAATAAATAAACTGAGTTATTTTGATCAAAAGTTTGACTGCGAGCTTCAAAAGAGTACTCAAAAAGGCAATGAAATTATTCTTAATACAAAAGGCGTTTGGTATGCCAGCACGTGGAGTCCACCTGCAGCCTATAGTCAGCAATTGATTGCCGATTTAAGCCATACGTGGCGTCTGGCAAAGAAAACTGAAAAAGCACCTTTAATTATTGTTTCCCATAGTTGTGAAACGTTTGCTTACCGCAAAGGATACTCCCCCAGAGACGTGGAAAAAGAATTTCATTTAAAACTATAGTGGCTCTCACCAGCCGCCCGTTTTTCCTTTGATTTTTTTAATAACAAGTGCGCCAAGATCAGAAACATTGGTTTTAGAAATTTCAAATGAACCAAGAGTACTTCCCGATAGTGTAAAAGTGATAGTTCCATCTTCTTGGGGTTCCCCTAAGCTAAGCATGACCATTACCAACCCTTGACCAAAGTAGGTAGGGAAGTAATAGGCATAGTATTTGATGGACGGCATATTAAGCACTGTAGCCAGTTGATCGACCCAGTGCGTTTGAATCCATTGAGCAATTTTTTCGATGTCGGAGGCTGGATTACTGATAATAAATTGCTGAGTCAACGCCGGAGAATCTTTCATTCCAACAGAAGCGTAGGTTTTACTGCCTAATTGAGCGCTCCAGCTTCCATCGTAGGCAGTGAGTTGGAAGTGATTATTAAGGTGCGTTGAGAAAGTGTCTACGTCTTTCGACTGATAATCAAAAGAACCTTGGGCACTTACCGTTATTCCGTCCCACTGAACAATAGGTGCGGTAAGATCCAAGAACAAATCAACGCCATAGAAAACAGTTTGCAACATCACTTCATAATCAGTTTTTGGATTTAGCTTGCGACATTCCTCACTCATATTGCGTAATGCAGTCAACAAAAGCTCCGTTATAGATCCTTTACCAAAACCGTTGCCACGAATTTTCCAGACTCCGATTTTTAAGCCATCTTGTTGAGCTTGCATCTCGAAAGACAAGCTCTGCCCGTTCTGCTCAAGTTCAATTTTCATCAATGGATGGGCATTTTCTTCAAGAGCGGCAGACGCTTGTAGTTTGAAATGGATTTCCCCTTCAGCGCCGAGAATGAATGCCTTCAACAGAAATTGAGCCAAATTGAGGGTCGTCTTCTTATTTATTTGTTTGCCAATTTCTTTAAAAGGAATAGCGTGTAAGTCCAAGGTTACTTCTCTTCTCCCATCACGCACTAAATTAGAAATCAGTAAATTAAAAGAACTGAACACACGTTCCCATTCATTCCCATCTTGGGTCACTAACTTAAACAGCACATTAGGTCCTGTGACTGAAATTTGTGCGGTTTCAAAGAATAGCGGCCAAGTATCACTGGCCAAGGCATCAATCGTTTGCCCATTGTTAAGGGTGATTTTTGCTGTAAGGTTATCTGCTTCTATGCGAAGAGTTTGAATGATGTTCTGATTTTGTATAAGTTCCGCTATGTTGAGTTCATAGCTCGCTGCGCAAACAGAAGTAGTCATGAATTGAATACAAAATAACGTAATGAAGGAAAGAAGACGCATGACTATTCCTGAAATTCAATAAGGGCTAGATTATGCTAATAAATTAATCATAAAGTCAACTAGTTATACTTTTCATGGCGTTACGTCATAACGCGCTAAATGGGCATGACATTTGAAATGAGGGACAAACGTACTTAATTGACGAGATAGTGAGTTGCCAGTTTGGTTGCAAGCAGCCAAAGGCTGCTTGCTTATTCAATCAAAATCAACCAATTGATTTATGGGAGAGGAAGAAAAGTAGACATTTCCTGACTTAAATCGTCACCAATATCTGTGACTTCATCAATTGCTTCAGCAGCACCACGTTGATAATGAGCTTGCGCACTCTGGAACAACTGGTTTTTAAACGTTCTATCCAAAGGTGCGAATGACTGCGTAATACCATTCCCAGTGGGCAACAAATGTAATTCATCTGTTGACCGATTTGCTCCATAGGAAACATTGCCGCCCATTAAAGCAAAAATCATCCCATGGGTATTTCTTCTAATAATCTGTCTAGGCATAATTGACTCCAAATAATTAATAGTATTGACTCCGTTTTTGCGGAGTCCTGCAGGTTTCTAATACTAATTCTGGATTGAATACAACCTGGAATCTTTTTTATAAAAACCTGGTTGTATTTTATATGGACTAATTCTTTAGAGTATTTTTTTGCAAAATTTAGTATATTTTGACTATATGCACTATTTTTTAAAAAACAACCAGATATTGTCTGGTTATGGTAATTGAAAACCAGAGCATCCATCAGAGACGCTCGATGAAGAGATAAAACAATAACGTGTTAAAAGAGCGATTCGTTGAGGTTTAAATTAAATTGACTATAAAGAATTTCCATAAATTCTGTAGATACACAGGGTGTTCATCGCATTCGTGGTAACTATTTGGTAAAAGTAATAAGTCGACTGAATCATTTTTCCCAGCGTCTAACAACAATTGATAAAGTTGAATGCTATGATGAACATGAACATCAGTCTCCCCATGAATTAATAATAGTTTTCCTTGCAGTCTATTGGCGAGAGCCATGTTTTTTATTCGACCGGTAATCCTTTGACGAGTAAAACGTTCGATTTGTTCGTAATTCATACTAGTTAAAATATACGAATGATCTTTTACTAGTTCTATTACTAAGAATAGAACTACTCAATGGTCGTTGAACAGTAAAAATAGGCAACTATTTGCTGGGAATGCCTCAAAGTCTGAGTCCACCAATTTCCGTAGTTATGGCAATAGGTTCAGTCATTTTATTAGCGAGGTTAGGCGTTAGATGAGATTACTTGCGTTTTATTCACGTTTTGGTAGTGCTACATATAACGCGCCTGCGTGATTTAATGAGTTTGCTTCCTTACCAGCTTGATCGCCCTCACCTTTATAGACATCAACATGAGCCCCTACAATGGCGCCGCCTGCGTCTTGAGCCACACACCATGAAGTGGATTTTTTGGAATGATAGATAAAATTCATTCCGACAGGTATTACCCTGTGATCGGTTGCACAGGAAGCATGTGGTGTTAGGGAAATATTTTCTGAACCATAAGGTCCGCCATCTTCCTTAACAAAAAATACAAAGCTTTGATCGCGATTTCGTAAGTCGGCAGCTTTGTTGCGGTTAAGAGGATGATCTAGATACTGACGAATTAGCTTTTCTGATGCCCCGCTTTGTTTAATTTCTTTAGATAGGTTACAGCGTAACTTTGCTTCATCGTGGCATTTAGGATCCTTAGCACAACGCTCCATTGTATCAAGGTTGCCACCACAGCTTGGATCTTGTGCACATTGAACTATGCGGCCAAGCATGGTGCGTGGTCTGCCATTAGCACCATCGTAATTGATATGAAACAATTTGCCATCAAGTAGTAATGAACCTGAGCCTTGAAGCATTAAAAAAGACGGATCATTGGGATCTTCAACGTAGCCGATTATATATTTTTGGTCTAAAGCATCATGAGTAATTTCTTCTCTGTCTGGCGCTATAGAGTAGGTGCCATCGGCATTTTTCAAACAAAATCCACGCACCATTTTAGTAAGCGGCTCAATACCGCAAAGAGGGGTTTTCAAATTAAATTTTTTGGATTCCGAAGCGACACTTACCACGCCTGGGTTACTATAGATTGGATATAAAAATGATCCACCGCGTTTAGTGCTTGCCACGACAGCAGCTGGCGCATAATAGGCAGTAAATTGAAATTCACCCTTTTTAAAGCCTGCATGATTTTCAGGCCAGCCATCGCTTTTATACCAGTCAAATTCAGTTTTAATGCTTGATAAATATTTTTGAAAATCGCCATGAGCAGCCTTTGCAAGAGTGAGCATCTTTTTGTTGGTATTAAGGCACCATTCTTGGCGTTTGAATGTACGGCCAGCAATAGTTATTGTCTGAAACTCACCCTGATTTTTATTGCAGTTTTCAATTTGATTATTTAATGCTTGGATAATTTCATTCATATTGCCTACAGGATTATTTAAAGGCAATTCAGAGACGGAAATTTTATGAAATTTAAAAGGGAGCACACCAGGCTCTTTGGCGGCCATTTTCTGCTTTGAGGTAAAGTCCACAAGTCTTCTAACCTCCAAACAGCGCTGAATTGGATCAGCAGGCAGGGCTGCTTGAGTGATGATGCTAAAAATCATTAGTGCAATTATTAAACTTGATTTAAACATTGGGATCCTCTAGCTTAACAAGGTTGGACTCTCGTTCACCTTGGATTTAAACGTGTAATAAGAATTATATAGGCTATTGACCAGCTATCAAGGGGTACAATGTAGAACGTGTTTTCAGCGCGTTATTTCATGAAGATCGAATATCAGCCCTTGACGCAAACTTGTTATTTAAAAATGCACGAGGCGACCCGAGCGGTAGGAATACCATCGATGACTTCTTCCCGGATGAGTGCTTTCGCACGATCGTTATCAAAAACCTCCTTGAGGTCCATAATTTTCCCTGCTGGAATATGTTCACGATGCAGGATTTCGAGCAGTTTATCGCTATGGAGTTTCGCTGTTTGCTCAGTCATTAGCGAAGCGAGCTCTTCTCGGTTTTTTACTCTGTTTTGATTGTTCCTGAACTCATCTTTCTCTGGCAGCTCTTTTAGCCCCAGGATAGCGCATAGTTTTGCAAAATGCTGATCAGAACCTACCGCAAAAATCACCAGAGCGCCGTCTGCTGTACGAAACACTTCGCCATAAGGTGCGATATTTGGATGTATTGAGCCGATACGTTGCGGTACCTGTCCAGTCATTAAGTAATTCGATGCCTGATTAACAAGACTGCTAATGGCAGCATCGTAAAGGGAAACAGAAACCACCCGGCCTTCCCCGCTTTTTTCCCGTTTATAGAGCGCAAGAAGGATGGCCTCTTTCAGGTGGTGGGCGGCAAGTACATCGATTAACGCAACTGGCATTTTTACTGGACCACTGTCATGGGTGCCATTCATTGACATAAAACCGCTTTCACCTTGAAGAACAAGATCGTAGGCGACTCGGTCGTTTTCCTCACCATAGCCGTTTATTTTTCCAATAATAAGACGGGGATTGATATCGAGAAGATACTCATCTTGTATTCGAAGCTTTGCATCATCACCCTTCTTAAAATTCGTGATTAAAATATCAGCTTCTGAAATAAGGTTAAGAAAACGGACGTGGTCTTCTTCCTTTTTAAGATCTAAAAATAAGTATTCCTTGCCAAAATTAGCACTTGCAAAATAGGCTGAAACCTCAGAATCAGGATTTTCACTGGGAAGTTTCCATGTTCTAGTCACATCCTTATGCATGGGGTGCTCAATTTTAATAACTGAGGCACCCAACTCAGCAAAAAAAGTACCTACTGATGGCCCTGCGAGGACCGAACTCAGATCAATTACCTTTAAGTCCTTTAACATAGATTAGTTTTTCCAATTCTCAGTAAGCAGGAACATGAGAGAGAATTATCTTGAATAAAAACGCCATCCCCAGCTTTTTCTTACGTTAATCACAACCCATCAAAAATTCATCTTAACTCCAAATGAACTCTTTTAACAGAAGTATGTCTTTCGCTTTGACTGGTCCACGGATGCCAACCAAGCCAGCCAAGAATAACCGGCGTACCCTGTAATTTGCCAAGCAATTTACAGGGATACTTCCTCAAGAAAGAATTAAAGAGTCATTGAGTTGTCCCGGTTTGGTAACAGATCTTTATGGCTATCTATAAATTGATGAATAGCATTATTAATTACTTGTTCCATGCCAGAACCGAAATGGTCAACTTATGGCAGCAGAGCAATCTCAATGGCGGGCCTATAACCGGCTTTACAAGTACTAGTTATTGGAGCTCCTCCGAGTCAAATGCTCTTGGTACTGCGGCCTGGGCTGTGAATTTTAATGGGACAATAAACGCATACAATAAAAATGCCTCTCCTCCGGGTCTTAGAGCACGATGTATTAGAGTATTTTCTTAGATTTTGAGCGTTTATTCATTGATTAGTTTGAGTGCTATTGCTGGGCCGGAATTTGATCTTAGACTTTTTGCCAAAGAACGATAGAATTTAGAATAAGATTAACGCAATAAGCTATTTTTTAATGAAATCTAATCACCTCAAAATAATTCTCGCAAGCGCATCCCCAAGGCGCTTGCAGATATTACAAGAACATGGATTGACTGCGGTTGTTATGCCCGCCAATATTGAAGAAATCCTGCAAAAAGGCGAGGATGCTAAAACGTATGTCACTCGGCTCGCCAGAGAGAAAGCAAAAACTATTTTATCGCAGGCCCCAACAGATGCTGCTGATATAATTCTGGCTGCAGATACCACGGTGGCTTATCAAAATCATATTTTAGAAAAACCAACTGACTATAGCGATGCCTATAGAATGCTGCGAATGCTTAGCGGCAATTCTCATGAAGTCTATACTGGCTATGCACTAATTTTTCTACCAGAACAACAATGGTGTGTTGATTATGTAACAACCAACATTACTTTTCACAATCTTACAGAGCAGCAAATAGAAAATTATATTAATTCAGGAGAGCCTTTTGATAAAGCGGGTAGCTATGGCATTCAGCAAGTACGAGATACGTTTGTTAAAGAAATCCATGGTTCTTATTACAATGTAATGGGTCTGCCCATTGAAGAAATTTTGGAAAAAATTTCTTTGGTAAGGGTAAGTTGAGCGATTTTGACATAGATGAATCTTGCACTATCCTAACTATCAACCAGGTATTTAGATCATGAAAGAGGCTGAGAAATCAGATGCGCTATAAAATTACCGAACATTACGCAAGAGGCGAAGAAAAGCTAATTGCTGAGTTTCATGAATTAAATGAAGCAAGATTTTTTATAGCAAAAAAGCCTCTATTGATGAGGAAGCAAGAAAAAATTATTTATAGACTCTATGATGATAATGAATTATTGCATGAATTAAATAAGGCAAGCATTTCTATTACCCATGCCAGCTATGCGGAAGGCAATAGCGATTTCAATAATGCGGCCCCCCTTATTTTCCAAGTCATGGTCAAGACCATGAACTCTTTGGAAAAAGAAATCATCGCTCAATTCCATGATAAACATGATGCCAAACTATTCATCGAATGCAAAATTGAAGTGGACCAGACGATTCATGATGGTGATTTATTTTTCATATTTAAGAATAAAATTTTAATTGATACAGCAAACAAAATTATCATTGCAAATCGCAAAAAAGAAGCTGCCAGATCTGCTGGCAACGAGAAAAGTCGAACTCTAAGTCCATTACCAACGAGACCAACACCAAGCGGAGGTCCTCCCGATTATTGGGTTGATAAAAGAGATGACGATGAACATGGTAAATGACAGACGCTATGATTTTTAAGATATCTTTGTGATTATTTGTAAGACATTTCTTACAATATTTACGTGGTATGTCTTAATGACGTGTATGAGCAATTAAGTCATACTATTCTCATTGGAAGTTGCAAATGCCAGGACATGAAGTCCTTGGAAATGGAGAAAACACAAGGATGTGTTGACCACAGGAAGTGGAATTTGCAACTTACCAACTTGATTCTTATTATAAATCCAAATCATCTTTAGAGCACCGCATTTCCTGGCAGCAATACCGTATTGATACGGCTAATAAATTTACGAGAATATGCACTAAGAGTTTTCCATATCAACATCGGTCAGATCACCTTTAATCAAGCGAACTTGTCCATGTATTCTATATAACTGCTGATTTTCAAAATGAAAATAGGCAATCACTTCAGCCTCTAAAGGAAGACCTTTTTTATTCCTTCCTATAGGATAATAAATTGCAAAAAGCTCGTTTCCTTGTTCAAGGACATGTTTGTAATCAATCGTATCGATTGTCACCATTTGTCTTTGTGCAAGTACATGCTGAATATACTCAGTACGATTCATGCTAACGCCATTAATACATTGCTCGTACTCTTTATGAAAAATTTCTCTATTTTTCAATAACATCTGCTTCAGGGTCATAAATAAAATTCCAAATATTTTTAATAAATCAATATAAGGAAGCATCTGAATTTCCTCCCAATACTTTTATGGTTAGAGTACTTCATGACTCCGATATTTCGTAGAAAATTTATTACATCCTTTAAATAAAGCATTTAATATGGTTGTTAGCAGCTGCCTATGGACTCTATGACAAGGATTTATATGTATAATCGGTGGATTATAAAAATCCAGAATTTTCTTTTTTGTGGTTATTATTCCCTCTAACACTTCATGCCTCTTTCATTGAGTCAACCCTGGGAACAGCGGTTGTCAATGATGCAACTGCCGCTTATTACAATCCAGCAGCTTTAACCGTTTTACCCAAATTTCAATTCATAGCTCTCGGCTCAGTTGCCTCTTTCCATACCCATTTTACCGGGCAATCAACACAATCAACAACAAGGTTCACTCAATTTGGCAATTCAGCTGCAAAAACGAATTATTATTTACCTTCCTTTTATTCAGGCCTGCCGACTACAACGAAACTTACCTTTGGCGTCGCTGTTTTATCAAATTTCTTTAACAGGAATATCGAAGAAAATTCGATTCTACGCTATGCCCAATCTGGTAACAGCATTCGAGATATTGATGTAGTCCCAGCACTCGGATTAAAGTTAAATGAATTTCTTTCATTAGGGGTAGGGATATCTCTGTCTCATGTGAATTTTATTTTGAAACCAATTTCTGGATTCCCAAGTTTAAATATCCCTGATGCACAAAGTCACAATGAAGCGAATGCTCATGGTTTAGGAGGCGATATTGGTTTCTTACTAAAACCCAACAAAGCGACCTTAATTGGATTTAATTACCGTAGCTCCGTTACTTATCGACTAAATGGAAGAAGCGTCTTGGCAGGTAATCCTGAAGTGGTTTCTAATGATTATTACTTTACTTTTTGGACTCCGGCGAGGGAGGTGCTTTCTATCAATCATTTTGTAACCCCTTCGCTAGGGTTTATTGGTACCGTTCAACGTATTCAATGGCGTATATTCAACGAGATAGATATTCGTGGTATAGCTGCGAGAGTGGGTTCTGAACCCATTATTTTGAACGCGAAAGTGCCTTATCATTTTCGTAATACCTGGCTTTTTACGGTTGGTAGTCACTATCGTATAACGCCCAAATGGGTCATTAGAGTTGCTGCAAATTACAATCAAAATCCTGGCAACAGTAATTATCAGGTTACTACTGGTAATGGTATTGTTGCTGGAGCCTCAATGGGCTATGAAATCTCTGAAACGATTACAATTGATGGCAGCTTTGCCCACGCGTTTATTCAAAATCAAACTATAGATATTAGTACCGGTAGACATTTCATTCATGGTGAAAATAGAGCCTCTCGTGATGCTTTTTCGTTAAAATTAACAGTTAATCAATAATAAGAATGATCCCGCCGATTCAATTCTTCTACTTAAATTTAAGAATCTGGCGGGCGGTTAGATTTACGAACCAGCCAATTTACAGACGAGGCATTGGATCAGGGGAGATTTGATTTGTCATTGGACTTAAGAAATCTGCCAGTAGCTTTATAACTAATGCAAGAACAATAATGCTGACGCTAAAAACAGCAACTGAACGAAAAGATAGCGTCGGTTGCTGGGCATGCATGTCGCATAAATCATCGTAGATACTTGCCATGGTTGCATAAATACTTTTGCACTGTGTAAAGACTTCTTCGTACTCATCGCTCCCTAGAACAATATTATCTACTTGTTCCATCATGTCATGATAAAGCCCCAGTGGTGTGCATCTTCTTGTAGATAAAAATGAGATTGCAGAGGAAAAATCATATTGTTCCGCTGGTATCTGATAAGAGGTCAAACGATTACTAGGATTAATATATCTCGATTGAATAATATTCCCGCCATGCATAAAACCGGCAACATGGACTAAAAAGTGCGCGAGTAAAATTTTGGGCGTTAATTTTTCTATGTCCCCAAGATATTTTTCAGTCGCTTCTGCTATCTTGTCCTTTGAAATTTCATTAGGATCAACACCTAATTGTAGTAAATCATCTTCCATGGCTGAAGTACGCCATAATTGATCAAGATAAGATAAAGAAAAAAGGCACTCATTCCTGCTTTGTCTGCTTTCTGTAGCTTTGTTTCGATGGCTTTGATAATCAAAAATTGTTGAATTAATCGTGAGACATATAAATCCTTGGGTATCACCTCATTTTTAAACAGATACTCCGATTTAAAGAGGTGGTGCTCAGCACGTTCGTGTTCCGCAGTCAGTTGACCAGGCCTGCCATTTTTGTAGGTTGCATTTAATAACGCTTTACTAAACATTCGGTATAATTCCTCACTAGAGAATGATCGCATACTCATCGTAGATTACATCATATTGCAATGCGGACTGTTATCCAATAATTAACTATCGAACTCCGTGTTTTAAAGCAGCTATAAATCAATTTCAAATACTTTCTGATAGTCTATCGATTTACCTTCCAATAGCCGTTCAATATGCGGACGTATAAGATCTAGCTCGGTTGATTTAAAACGATTATCAGGAAAATAAACACGATTCATTGCTTGTTTCTTTAATATTGCTTTATCTTGCTTGAGTGCCAATTTAATAAATGGCAGGAAAAATAATTTCTTGAGCCAGCCCGGGAGCCAGTTTTTCGATAACTGATAAGGAAGAAAACTCGATGTTCATCCGTGGAAGTCATAGGACTTAAAAAGAAGGTAAAAGCAACTGTTAAATGCTGATGACCGTGGTATTCGAGTTCAGCAATTAAGGGTAAATGAAAACGGCCGATGGAAAATTTACGATTTTTTTCAAAAAGAGAACTTATCCAACCGGATTGTTTCGGTTCATTGTCATAGCGTATTTCAGCACTCAGTTTATTGACGTTCAGTGTTGCTGTGACTGCGTGTCTTTGGTCATCATGCCGGAGTAATCCCGCATGGACAAAATGAGTATGCGTAGCATCCAACACGTTTTCCAGAATGTTTAATACATCCCCTTGTAATTTTAATTGAAGCAAATGTGAGTGGTATTGTTCTGCTTGTAAGGCAGGAATGTCGTAAAGAGGTAAGGTATCCTCATTTTTTCCAGACAAACAAAAACCAAACCAAAATGAATTTTTATGGGGTAAGCAGGCACGCGTTTGTTAGCGCAGTTTATTTTCGCTAAACCCGGGATATCGATACAGTCGCCAGAGGTATTAAAACGCCAACCGTGATAAGTACATTGCAGTACCTCACCGTTCAATTTCCCGGCGGATAAAGGCGCGCCACGATGTGGGCAAAAATCCTGCAAAGCAACAATTTTTTCCTTTACACGAAAGATGACTAATGGGATTCCGAGTAATAAAAAGCGCTGCGGGCGAGAGGAAATTTTTTAACTGGGCCAATTGGCAACCATTGGTTTTTAATTGCGATAAATTCATAATTTGTACCTTTTCACAATGGGGACAAAGAACCAATTTAAGAGCACCCTTATTGCTTTCCAGGTGATACGTCTATAAAGCGGTAAATGCTTGATGTAGATCGCTGAATACTCTATAAAGGGTTGACCGCCACGTAATAATTTAAACTCTGATGCGCCGGAACTTAGGTTTAAACAACATCCTTTTTGCTCACTATAATGGAGTATCATATAGATCAGTATTCGATATAGTGCGTTTCGAGCAGGTAGATGAGTATTGTATCCAACCAAAGGTGCAGTAATGACCTTCTCGCTTTCAAAAATGCCGATAATCCCTTGCAAAACACCCTCTTTATCTCTCAAGCCAAACATCGTTAGCAATTGATTTTTATGCCAATATTCAATTAGCTTCTCACTAAACTGGGGATTGTGCTGTGAATATTTCTCCAAATAGAGCTTATTATAAAGATTAACGATAACAGGATAATCATCGCGGTTAATTTGTTCATGAGTAACCAGTTTGTAGTGACCTTTCATCAAAGCGCGACGGTCATTCTGAGTATTATTTCTTTGTTTAAAATCACACAATTTGGAGTCAAAAATATAGACCTGCCGCGATGCAACCAACATGAAATCCAATTGGGTTAATTGTTGGAGGAGCACTTCATTGGTATGTTTATTCAATGAGCGATACATAATAGCGTGTTGCGGATACAACGATTGAATTTTCTTTCTTTCTTCGTCAGCCCCATCACCATGCCAATCGGGGTAAGGATTGGTCGATAATAAAAAATTATTAATACAGAGATTTTGGTTCACTTTCCCCAATCTAAGCAATTTACCCAGGGCTTTCATGAGGACACTTAAGAACAAGCGTAGAGGGTAATTTTTAATTTTGAAAAGCTCATCCTGACCATAAGTCACAAGAGCATTATAAGGCGAGCACACATAAGAGGAACAATATTCTTTTTCATTAACAGTAACTGGGAATACAAAACCTCCCATTTCTGTTGTCGTCATTTTGGTTTCAACATTCAAGATCCATTCGTTGCTGGCTGAATGAGTAAAAGGCTCACTATATTTTAGGCTTTTGTCATTAAAATCCATGGTTGCTATTTTCCACCATTAAATTCAATGTCATCAGTCGATGCACTATGGAAATTTTTCTTCTCTTTAATCATCCGTAATAAAATATTACTGAGGGTGATCAGGCTTTTTAAGCCAAGCCACGGATAAGCGTTGTCTTTCAAAACATCATGTGCGCTTTGATAATCAGCTATAAATCGCTTTGGATTTTCACGAAGGTATTTCAAGCCATGAAGCTTCATCCCTAACCCAAGCATAAAAGGCTTGGTTACCAATGGGTATGTTTGCCGTTTTCCATCTAAAATTTCCGTCCAATTAAGGTCTTTAGAGATAAGATGAAAACCACTGGTCGTTCTTGGATTACACTCTAAAACAAAGGCCTTGTTTTCTTGCAAAATAAAATCAAAAGCAATTTGTCCGCTAAATTGATAATTCGCACAAAAGGTCTTAATAAATTGGGTAATCGATTCTATTTCAACAGGCTCAAAATAAATGCCCGCCGCCGGACCGGCCGTGTATTTAGGATGATAGCAAGACTGTATTAATACATCTCCCTTATGAGC
>NZ_CALJ01000026.1:0-1763 GCF_000308315.1 Legionella tunisiensis
TTAGAATGTCCACGCGCTTAAGGGTGAAAATCCACTCTTCAAACTCGTCGAGGTGGCCTGATGCATAAGCGCCCCCGACCACAGCACCTACGGATGAACCTGCAACCAGATCCGGTTTAATGCCCATGGTTGCCAACTCACGGACGACGCCTATGTGGGCCCAGCCGCGTGCTGATCCACTGCCAAAGACGAGTCCTATTTTGCGTCTTGCCATATGCCCCCCATGCTCTGGCATGCTTACCTCTGCCGCCAAGCGAATGGTAAATTTTTAATGGAATATCTATATCAACAAGTAGCACAGGGAATCAACCAGATAATGCATCAGTGGGAGCGGGGCTTGAATTTTGGTCGTTGAATACAAAATTAAGCCCTGCCCCCAACACCCTTCATCATGTTTTGCCAAGCTTCAACAATCATGACCATGGCTAACGTATCCAGTTCACAATATTTTAGAAGCGCTTTTTGTAGCTCTTCTCGCTCAAAATCGCTGATATGGGTAAATTGTAATTTGGCATAGGAAATAGTTGCTGCCCCTCCTTCTTTTAAATAGTCCTCATCAAAGAGCAGCTCGATTTCGCTATCTGGTATTTCCTTGTTGATAGGATCTAAAAGTAAATAGGGATCTTTAATTATGCCGTTTTCATAAGCAATCCATTGCTGATTAATGAAATTTTTGCTGATGATACCTTCCTCATTCCCATAAATGGGTTGGCTATACTTTTGTTGTAGATATTTGGAACGATTTAAAATGGCAGGCAATATTTTTTAATTGAATTTGAACCGTTAGTTAAAGGATCATAATAAAATCGTTTTACCAATTCACATAAATCTACCATGTATCGATCTCCCTTCCATTTCTCTTTGCTGTCAGAAGGTGACTTAGTAATGGATTTGATAAATGTAGCTAAATCATTTAAATCAGGGGGTGGCTCGGATAATCCCGTCAATTGATTTAATATCATATTTAAGTAAGTATTTTCATGATTGCTGTAACGAAAAATAGTGCCTGAATCTTTTTCAAGCTCCACTTTTAATGCACGAATAAAATCAACTGATGGATCAACACCAGGAAAGGTATTCAAATATTCCCCAACATGAGACACACGACCCTTTTCATCCATCATGTGATGGGAAAATTGAAAGGCGATACCTTGGTAGGGATGCGCTCCCTTTTTAAATGGAATCGGTAACATTGCCGTCTCAAAATCTATGAAATGTAATGGATATACCCAAGATTGCATTTCTTCGCGCAAATGCTGTTCATCAATCCAGAGTGTGTTGTCATCACTTTTTACTTTTTCAATCTGAAGCCATTGGCGTTGGCTCATGGATAAGCCAGGCTTGCCATCATCCTTTATAGATATATCATCTTCATTGAAATCCCGTAGCTTTATTAAGCCTTTTTGCAAGAATTTTGGCCTGTCGCGAAAATTCCATAAATCTAAAACTGTGGGCTCAAGGAAATCATTGTCGTTATAGCCAAGAGCTTCAGTCCAGCACTCTTTAAACCCAGATAATACGTTTGATTCATTATGTGTGAGTGTTTTGAATTGACAAGTTGCACATTCCTTTTTAGGGATCGGGGGTGGCTTTAATCCGCTGAAATATTGCTGGCTAAGCTCATGAAATCTGTCAGTGAAAGAGTGTCCTGTTGCATCACACTCAGACCAAATTTTATCGGTCAGATGATCCACATTAACTTCCCTAAGCAAGTGAACTGATAAATCATCAGGCGTTGGTGGCTCAAGACTGAGACTGCCAAG
>NZ_CALJ01000026.1:1785-12634 GCF_000308315.1 Legionella tunisiensis
GCAAAATTTGCGGTTCAATCCATCTGTAGGGCAAACACTATTTTATCAACTAACATCAAGTAACTTGAGATTTGGTAATTAGGATAGGCTTGCTGTAGAACCCATTTTTGAAATGCAACATCGGCAAGATAGGGTTTCCATTCAGCTCTTTTTTCAATCTCTTTAATTTCGTCATTGCTAATAGACTTTGCTTTGATTTCAATTAATTTCAAATGGTTCTTATGTTTTATGAGGATATCGGTGCGAATCAAATAGCCTTGGTACTGTATTTCTGCTTCAAAAAGCGTAATAGATTCATTTTCCAGTAACCGCTTTGTCGCCGCGAGACCTGCTTTGTTTTGGGTAGTCACGAATATACCATCTGGAAAATAACATCGTGCTAAAGCCTCTACCTGATAGCCACCTTCAGCTAATGCTTTTAAAAAAGAGTCTTCCATCAGCTGATTGGCATATTGAGGTTTATCAACGTAATAGAGTTTTGTGGGGCATTCATATGCCAGTCTGAATTTTGATTTCGTTAACTTTGAAGCCGTCATTGTTTCCCTTCCCATGCAACATCCAAGTTGCTATGTAGAAAAGTATAGCTATTAAGGAGGAAATGGCTTTGAAAGCAAAATCATTACGGGGTGTTAGTTAATAACTTCTCCACCTCACTCCAAGGTAATCGACTGCCAGAATCTCTCATTCTCTGAGAAGCAACTCGTGCAACTTCAACGGTAATTTTTTCTCTTGTATCATTTGTTCAACAAGCCATATTGTGCCATGTACTTCAACATTGACGTCCTTAGCTACGTCTCGTAATGCTTTGTCACCCGTTAACAAAATTACCAGATCTTACCAAACTACAGGCGGACCATGGCTCAGATCAAGAAAAGCCGTGATAGCTAATACCTACATGCACGATATTCCCATTGAAATGAGTCATAACCTGCGACGCAACGACTGCTACAGGCGAGGAGTTCGCGGGAATTCTCGTTATTGTGGGGCTCATCGTATAATTTACTCGGCCCAAATCATAATAGAGGTATTCAACCTTGGCACTCCAATTCGGGAGAAACATCCACTCCCCCCCTGCGCCAACAGTCCAACCCAAACGTATATTTTTTGAATAACGACCTGAGGTAACGGTTTGTGGATCAAGCGTAAATTGAGCAAGGGCAGGATCAACCAAACTTCTTTCATTGTTAGTTTGCGTGATTGTGGCTTTTGATGATACACCGCCATAAGCAAGGCCCCCTGTTCCCATGACTAATAACGAGGGCGTGATCAAGCCCCCAAGTCTTCCACGAAAAGTGCCCAAATAATTCGTATGTTTCTTGCTATTCAGCATAGTTGCATACGATTCGCCAGGAAGGAACGAATAAGCGCCTCCATCATAAGTACCGCTCAGCGGAACAGTACTTGACGATTTTCCACTATCATTTCCAGACGTCATGGCCTGTAAATCTGTTTCCAGTCCGCCAAGCAGACGGTCTGTAAATTGCAAATTATATCCAATTTGACCACCGCCAATAAATCCTGCGTTGCTGGTAGAGATAATCCCGGTTGCCCCAGTTGCTGATTGAATACCTGTATAAGTTGCGCCGTTAGGATAGGATGGATTTTGCGAACCTGGAACGAACGATGACACGATGCTGGTTTTGGTATTTGCACTCCAAACGCCACCAGCATTTGCACCGACGTAGAAGCCTGCCCACTTCGGTGCTGCCATCGTGGAGACTTCTGAGCTAACGGCGGATGTATTGCAAAATATCAGTAGCAAGGTTCCACAGAAAACAATAGTATTCCTTATCATAGAAATTCCAATCCCTTGAGAATAGCTTAGATTATCATGTCTTTTTTATATCCGCTAATGCATGAACAACGCACATTGGCTCAGGGCGTAGGCTCTGCTTTTCTCGCGGCATCTAGCCAGTAAGTATGCTCTTGGCAATGAATTAATTGCTCATCACTATCCGTTTGTATTTTCCCTCGGTAAATGTCTTGATATAACTGAACAAAGTGTTCTTGCTTGGTCAATGGTCGTTGATAGACGGTTGATAACAAGGTTAATAATTTATGCCCTTGAGGCGATAATAAAAAATTGGTAAGTTTAGATGCCGCATCAGTTTGATGACGATAAGCATAGAAAGAATACCAAGTATCATTATTTTTACATACACAACGAATGAGTCCTTCAAACTCGACTCTAACATCTTTAACGGTAATGGCATCTTGATGAAATTCATAATTGCTTTTTTGCAACGTTATTAAAATTCTCTCCAGGTTGCTGCTATATTTTTCTACCATGTCATTCCACATGGTTCGTTTAATAGAACTCCCGAAAAGAGTTCCAAAAATACTCCACGAGACAGCTTCGGTTCCTAAACCATGACTATTACCATGCCATACAATGGCATTAATTTGAGGTTCTTCCGCCATTGTTTTATGGAGTAATTCTCTCACCGCTATATTTTCACAACGATTCGCTGCTTGTTGAATGATTCGGGCAATTTCGTAATCAGCTGAGCTATAATGGCCTGGACGAACCTTGTATAAATTAGATAATAATGCATCATGAACTTTCTTTTTTCCTCTACAGAAAAGATATCATGGCTCATTAAATCAACAACTGCATTACTATTGGCTTGGCTACCAAAAAATTGATCATGGCTGATATGATGAATGATACTGTCCATCAATTTTTCAAGTTGAACATCATCACTCTGTCGTAAACGTGCATTTTTAGAAATGGATATGGCCAGTGCCAACGGGTATCGGCGTTCTCCACCCAAGATTTTGTTTATCAAACTGGAGAGTTCATCAACGCTTAATTCGCTGACGTATGAATCAATATCATCATAAGGAAAACCGTCTTCCCCAGCATGTATGATTAAGGTATCAAATTTATCAAATCTAGAGATACGGCTATAGTCAAAATAATCTAAAATCTTACATGTTCTAATGGCCGCAAGACAATTATTTATGTAATAACCATCAACAGAGAATTGATCATTAACCTGTTGAACACAATCCAAAAAGAGTTTTCTTTTAAGACTTGGTTCATCACATGCACGATAAAGAAATTCTAAAAAACCATTAGGATTATATTTTTTAAGCGTCCAACAATCTCATCTTGCTGCATAGAGGGAAGAATAAAAAACCAGTGTAAAAACTGATAACCATAACCTCCTTTAGGAATGATTCTAATCATTTCATTTTTAATTCTACAGTGCTCTTCAAAACTGAGTTCAATAGGCCTGATTAAAGGGATTAAATGATGACTGCCCTCTGTAATTTTAATATTTTTATGCAATAGCTCCGTTAGAGTTTGTTGCTGTGCTTCATCTAACTCATGCCAATGTTGAGCGACAAAATCAATTTCAGGGTAGTTTAAATGTTCGTATAATGGAGTAGATCGACTTAATAAGGTTGTAACTTTTGCATAAGCGAGATCAATCGGTTTACCAGAAAGTGATGCTGTTTCAGCTTTTTTATAACTCCAAACAAGTTGAGCAATTAACTCTTTTTCATGACCATGAGGCCCCGCATCACTGTCAGTTCTCTCAATAAAGCTTTGTAATGCTGCATGGCTTGGCGTCAAACCAACTGACTGACTATATTGAGCGGCCATCATTAATTTTGTTGCATTAGGTAAGGCTGGATCATTAAACAAGGTCCAAAAAGGCCGATCCATGGTTTGTTGGCAAATACCAAGTAATTTAATCTGCAAACTAGCCGTCGCTTCAGGATGATAAAATAACCGGTAAATAGCACCAGGTAATGGTAGCAAAGCAAAGGCATCATTGGGTGAAGTCCACTCTAAAAGATGTTCTAGTACTTCGGATGGTAGCTTTTGCAGTAGATTCTCATCTCTTTGGGATTGTTTGCACGGTGTGACTTCAACAACGTCTCCATTCACAAGTTGCTCTTCAGGTCTTGCCATTTTTTACGCTCCTTAATGCTATAAATTGAAAATACCCGGCTTAGGCATTTTCATTCATTAGATGTATAGTTTTCTTAACGCTAGCAGCGTTTTATACATCCTTATCCCTCTTTTCTATGAGTATGTTTTTAACATCCTATCCATACTCTTTATTGTCATCACTTTAGCTTGTTTACCAAGCTCTTTTTTCTTCATACCTGTTGCTATTTTTGAAAAAATTTGAGCGCAACAAATCATTTTTATTGCGCATTTTAATATAATTCTATTAACTAAATATTAACAAATAGCTAACTAATTAAATGCAATGAAGATAATGTTAAAATCCGGCGTTTCCATTGATTAATTTATGTTTCTGAGCAATGGTTTAAGAGGGTAAAATCCTTCGTAAATGAGCCCCATAATGACGACAAAACCAACGCAGCAGTAACTGCCATACGAGGGGCTCGGACACAGGCTCAACTATTGTCCCATTTTTGGGTGGAAACTGACTGATTGAAAAAATATGGGCATTTCGATTGCTATGCACAGGACTTACGAAAAACTCATTTCAGTAACCATTGCAGTACCGTTATTTCAAAGTTCCCTGCGTTTTTCCGACGACTATTTATTACAAACATGACGAAATGGTATTAGTATGGATGAAATAGCAAAATCCTGTTTAAAAGAAATGGTTCACTTAGCTATATAACTTATTCCTATGTTTGCTCGTGCGCCAAGTGCCAAGGAATGTAATTACATGGATAGATTTAAGACCGTTCATTATATGAAATTTTTATTGTTAGGTTTCTTTTTATTTCTAGTCCTATTTCTAGGGTATTATAACGTTTGGAAAAAACCTTCAGGCATGGTATGGATTCCGGGGGGTGAATTTATCATGGGCAGTAATAGTTCCATGGCAAACCATAATGAGCAGCCTGCACATAAGGTGCATGTGAATGGATTTTGGATGGATAAAACCGATGTAACCAACGCTCAATTTGCCTTATTTGTTGAAGCGACAGGTTATGTGACCACTGCCGAGCAAAAACCAGATTGGGAAACGATAAAGGTGCAGGTACTACCGGGAACACCAAAACCATCCAATGAAAATTTAATTCCAGGCGCAATGGTTTTTATTGGAACGAATGAACCGGTCCCTTTAAATGATTCGGCTGTCTGGTGGCGATTTATTCCTGGTGCTGACTGGCGTCATCCGACAGGGCCAGAAAGCAATATTATTGGTAAAGAGGATTATCCTGTTGTACAAATCTCTTATCAAGACGCACTTGCTTATGCCAAATGGATTGGAAAAAGATTGCCTACAGAGGCTGAGTGGGAGTTTGCTGCACGTGGAGGTTTAGAACAAAAAGAGTATGTTTGGGGGGATGAGTTTCAACCGAAAGGTCAAAAAATGGCAAAAATATTTCCGGGACATTTTCCTGTTATTGAACCAACATACCGGACACTTATCCATCCTTCAAAAGTTGGCAGCTATCCTCCCAATGGATATGGCCTTTATGATATGGCTGGAAATGTATGGCAATGGGTTGCAGATTGGTATAGAGCAGATGCCTTTGTTCTACAGGCTCAAAATAAGCTAACTATAAATCCACAAGGACCCAAGGAAAGTTATGATCCTTCTCATGCGAATGAACCGGCTAACGCACCAAAGCGTGTCATTCGTGGCGGCTCGTTTCTGTGCGATCCCAATTTCTGTGCCAGCTATAGACCCAGTGCCAGACGTGGGGTAGACCCGTACAATCCCATGGCTCATATTGGTTTTAGATTAGTTACCTCATAAAAAGGATGAAACAGAAGGGTTTGGTTAGTTAAAAATGGAGGGCATATTTTCGCGCCTCCGTAAGACAAGGAATACTCTATTTAACAAGGAGGGTTTATGAAGTGGATTCATGGCGTGATTGCTGCAAGCTGTTTGTGGGGAAATATAACTTATGCAGTGGAATCGAGTACCACGTCTCCAAATACCCCACAAAAACCTAATATAGTCATTATTTGGGGCGATGATATTGGACAAACCAATATCAGCGCTTATTCGCATGGGCTTATGGGATACAATACACCCAACATCGATAGCATAGCTAAAGATGGCCTATTGTTTACAGACTATTACGGTGAGCAAAGTTGTACTGCCGGGCGTGCTGCATTCATCACCGGACAAAGTGTTTTTCGTACTGGACTCAGTAAAGTAGGAATGCCTGGCGCGAACCTGGGACTTCGAGGTGAAGATCCAACCATTGCTGAATTACTGAAGCCCTTGGGCTATGCAACAGGTCAATTTGGAAAAAATCATTTGGGTGATAAAGATGTCTTTTTGCCTACCAATCATGGTTTTGATGAATTTTATGGCAACCTCTATCATTTAAACGCTGAAGAAGAACCAGAATATCCGGACTACCCCAAAGACCCTGCATTTCGCAAGAAATATGGTCCAAGAGGCGTCATTCACTCCTATGCGAATAGTGATGGTACGCAAAAAATAGAAGATACCGGGCCATTAGACAGCAAACGCATGGAAACCATTGATGAGGATGTGGCCGCGCGCGCTGCTGAATTTATTGAAAAACAACACAAAGCAGGAAAACCAGTATTTGTTTGGGTTAATTTTACCCATATGCATTTTAAAACCCATGTGAAACCAGGGAGCAAAGGTCAATCTGGACGCTGGCAAAGTGAATATCATGACGCTATGATTGATCATGATAAAAATGTTGGCACTATCCTGAATAAATTGAACGAACTAGGGATGTCTGACAACACGTTAGTCTTTTATAGTACGGATAATGGTCCACATATGAACACCTGGCCCGATGCAGGTATGACTCCCTTTAGAAATGAGAAAAACTCCAATTGGGAAGGAGCATATCGTGTCCCAGCATTAGTGAAATGGCCTGGCCATATTAAGCCTGGTACAGTCTCTATAGACATTATGTCCCATTTAGATTGGCTGCCCACCTTGCTTGCCCTTGCTGGTAATCCCAACGTTAAAGAACAATTATTAAAAGGATATCCGGTAGGAAAGAAAAACTTCAAAGTTCATCTCGATGGCTATAATTTTCTTCCCTACTTAACTGGAAAAGAAACAAAAGGGCCGCGACAGGACTTTTTTATTTTTCAGATGATGGGGATTTAACTGCCCTTCGCTATGATAATTGGAAATTTATTTTTGCTGAGCAACGGGTCCCTGGAACACTAAAAGTATGGAGTGAACCCTTTGTAAAATTGAGGGTTCCCAAACTCTTTAATTTAAGACTAGATCCCTATGAAAGAGCCGATATTACATCAAATATCTATTATTCCTGGTTACTCGATCACGCTTTTGTATTTTTACCAGCACAAGAGAAAGTAGCGCAATTCATTGAAACCTTCAAAGCGTTTCCACCCCGACAAAAAGCGGCAAGTTTTACTGTAGACCAAGTGTTGGAAACTTTACAACAAGGGGTGGCGGATAAATAATTTGTTCGACTTTAAACAAAAGGGGCAATTAAGCCCCTTTTTATTTAAGGTGATATCAATCAGTTAATAGGCATTACTGCGGGCATTTTGTACTTTCCTGCCTGTATATTGAAGTTCAAATGGAAATATGACGTTCCAATCATTTTTCATACTCACTATAGTCCAATTGTTTTGTAATGCCTGCTTTTTTAATGCATCAGAAAAAGTACCTATTGGGGATTTAGTATCATAGGCATATTCTCGAGTGGCGTCATCATGATAGATGAGTACCATAAGATGGGGTTCTTTGCCTGATTGAGTCCATTCAAGCATTTGTTTGTCCCCATCGGAATTCCCAAAGGCAATAATGGGTTTTTTGCCAATAAAATAATTGATTGCCTCTGGTTTCACTTCTTTATCATTTAAGAATAATAATTCTGGCGTTTTTATCAATTCGGGTTTGTTATTCACATAGGTGTATTTCGTTTCACCCACTGTGCCAATAACATATTCAGAGTCAATGCCATAAGCTTCTTTAGCAAAAGAACGCACAAATTCTTGCCCGCCACCTGTGACAATATAGACTTTAAATCCGTTGTCCTTAAGATAATGAATTACCTCGAGCATAGGCTGATAAATGGTTTCTTTATATAAATGATGATATCGAGGATTTTGAGCGGTGTTAAACCAAGCCGATACTATTTGATGGTATTTATCGACACTTAGATCAGTATGCGTTGCTAATACTATTTTTTTAGATCGTCCAGAGAAAAATGTTTAATCGCTTGTTTATCGTTTTGGATAATGGCACTAAACGGTTTTTCAGATGTCCATTCAGGATGCATTGGTGCTAATGCTTTTACTCTATCCATCGCAAAAACAAGTTGGGTGTATATCGGTTGTTCCACCCATAAGGTACCGTCATTATCAAACGTGGCGATACGCTTATCAGGTTCTACGTAATAAGGGCTAGATTTGTTAGTGACAGTTTGAACGAATTGGATAAGATTTTTTTACTTTCCCATCATTCCACGAGGGCAATGGATCAGCTATTGCTTCTAGAGAGAAAATAAAGAGTATCACCAGGGAAAAACTTAGACGTAATTTTTGTGTATTTTTCATCCATGATGTGAACGCTCTATCAGTACGCATTTTCTTATTGGTCCTTTATTTAATATCAATCCTGAAATCAGTTTAATGAGTGCTTTAAATCGATCAAGACTTGATCAAACGAATCGACACGTATAAAACCTAAGCGAGGATACTCCATATCAATAATAGTAAAAATTACCAGACTGATAACCAAAGAGTAACTAACCGTATGCACTATACTCGTTCCTTTTCGGCTATAAATGTGGCTTCCTATAAAAAATGTAGCCACTAAAGCAACAAAAATTAATAAAACAAAAATATACTTGGGAGGATGCAACTGCATGTTTTTTATCCTCTTGTTTTCTATATCAAATACCTGGTTTAGTGCAGGGATTATAAGCATACAAGAGTAATTGTTTTTCATTTTTGTACAAGAGCCAATCGCTTCACTCCATAGTTTCGTTTGGTATTCATGTGACGCCTCCAAATAACGCTCAGCGTCTTGAATGTTAGGAAGTGCTTGATACGCTTTAATATGGAAATCTAAATAGGTTTTTAACGTTTGTTTCGCTGTTTCTTGTTTCTCTATAGGTAATAAGTCAAGGCGTAAATAAAGGGTTCCGATAGCATTTGCTTCATCAATAATTAACGCTCTTCTGTGATCAAACTTATTAACGGCTGAAGAAAAAGTAAATGCCAATAGAAGGCCTAGCAACGCTAACATAGAGCCTTCGATAATCTGCATACTGCTTTCTTTCTTTGAATCGTGATCTAATTTACATTTTTTTGAATATTTATAACCCAAAAACAAAGAAAGTAGATTTAAAAAATAAGATGGCTAAAAATAGTATCCCTATAGAAGTGTAAAAATTCATTTTTATCCCAATCCTTGGGGGTATTAATTACATTATAGATAAAACAAAAAAGAGGAAAGTATATGACGTCATGGCGATACGAAGGACGCCCATCAATAGAATCAAGCGAATTTCTTAATCTTCGCTAGAGTCGCTTAAGAGGCCTATGGAAGAACCCCCAACCATGGGCTATACTTTTTTACTGTTATCACACGTGAGGCTCATCATGGGACAAGGCACTCCAATGGAATTAACAAAATTAAAAAATTGTTGCTGAGATTCAAGAATTTCCAACGAAGATTGATTCCACAGAGTTAGCTAAAAATGCACGGCACTTACTGAAAAAATACGCAGTATTATCTGAAAAAATCGAGAGAAACGTATTAATTTGTGCTGCACATCAAAAGGATCTTGCTAAAATTCGTACCGACGAGTTTAAAGCCATAAGACGTACATTAAAAGAAAAAGCAAATTCAATCCTGCATGCAAAAGACAACAAGAGCGTTCAAAGTGAAAAACCTGCGAAAAAAGCCATAAAAAATCAACTCCCCCAAAAACCTCAAAAGCTGCTGACGCCTCGGTTGCAAAAAAAGCAAAAGCCGCTGACGCCCCAGCTGCAAAAGCAACAAGCGCAAAAAAGAACCGTGAAAAAAGCGTCACCTAAACCTAAAAAAGCAGCTGCGCCCAAAGAAGGTGCATAAGCTATTTAAACACCAAGCCCGAATAGCTCATCTAAAACAATCATGAGGCAGCAACGCTGCCTCAAAAAGAGATGCATGGAAGTTATGGAGTAGGAGTAAAAACCCGGACACATCTAACGTGAAGGAGGCTATTTTTAGTAGCGCCTGCCGGTATGGAATTGTTGAAGACCTGGCTTAAGGCGGCGGTAGCAGCAGGAGTACCAGACCATTGAGTGCCCTATCGACTATACGATCTTTAATTCCGGTTCACACGCAGTATATCGATAAGCTAATATGTTTGCGTCTATTGATATTTCATTTTTCGTGGCGCAAAGGATGCAAATCAGCCGTGAAATCCATTATCGGCAGACTCTTATCTCGTTAGGGAGAGCTCGTTATGTCTGGAAGGCAAAAAATAACATTGAAACAATCGATACTTGTTTGGGGAACAGGCGATATTTATTTTATAGTTGCTGTGATGATATCTGTTTTATTTTCCGTATTATCTCCAGACATCAAAAATCAGTTGAAGCTGAGTAACACGCAATTAGGCTTGCTTGGGACCGCTTTTTTCCTTTGTTATGGTATTGCACAGCTATTTACCGGACGGTTGTTTGATAGGATTGGGCCAAAAATAACACTGGCAAGTTCTGCTTTTATTGCCGCCCTTGGATTACTATTAATGGCGGTTAGCCAGAGCTTTGCTATAGCTATTACCGCAAAAATTATCACAGGCATTGGTTTATCTACGTCTTACATAGGTGCTATTTACCTGGCTAATACTTGGTTTTCCGAAGAGCGATTTGCATTAATTTCTGGTATTACTCAGATGTCGTCCAATATTTTAACTGCCTTGTTAGTGATTA
>NZ_CALJ01000025.1 GCF_000308315.1 Legionella tunisiensis
ACGAGTGAAAATGGCTGTGCCATTACCATATTGATGGCGGTTGACCAGCGATAAAGCTTGTTCAAAATTAGGAACTCGAGCGACTACCAGAACCGGACCGAAAATTTCATTTTGATAGATAGACATTGAATCATTAACCTGATCAAAAAGGCATGGCCCGAGAAAATAACCTTCTGGATGTTTAGGGTGCTTAAAGGAGCGGCCGTCAATTAATAATTTTGCGCCTTCTTCAACACCTTTATCAATGGCAGCCAGAACACGTTGTCTATGGGCACTGCTGATTAATGGACCCATATCACTGTCAGCTTCATCGCCGGAATTAATTCGAATCGCATGGACAAGAGGTATTAATTTATCCAAGAGCTTATCAGCGGTTTGATCGCCAACAGTGACCACAACTGAAAGAGCCATACAACGCTCGCCTGCTGAACCAAAAGCAGCGCCAACAATTGCATTGGCTGCCTGATCAAAATCCGCATCAGGCATCACAACACAATGGTTTTTGGCACCACCGAAAGTATGCGCTCGTTTACCATGTGCAGTGGCCGTTGTGTAAATTGCTTCGGCAACCGGGGTTGAAGCAACCGCAGTAAATGCCGCAATATCAGGATGTACTAATAGCCGCTCGACTGTATTTTTGTCACCTTGTAAACAATTCGCCACACCAGCCGGTAAGCCTGCTTCAGTTAATAATTCAAATAAGCGAATGGTCGCGGAAGGATCTTGTTCCGAGGGTTTTAAAATAAAAGAATTACCACATGCGATAGCGGGAATGATCATCCATACTGGTACCATGACGGGAAAATTAAAGGGTGAGACACCGGCACAAACCCCCAAAGGCTGCCGTTGTGTATGGCAATCCACCTGAGTCGATACATCGGCAGAAAAATCCCCTTGCAGCTGATTGACCAGGCCGCAATTAAACTCAACCACTTCGATTGCGCGTAAAATGGAGCCTTTGGCATCCTCTATCGTTTTACCATGTTCGCGTGTTACCAGCTTAGCGATATCAAGCTGATATTTTTCCAGCAATTCTCTAAATTTAAATAAAATCCTTGCTCTTTTGACTGGCGCGGTCTCTGCCCAAGACGGCCAGGCTGCTTTGGCAATGGCTACCGTTTTATCGCAAAGCGCTTTATCGGCAAAATAAACTTGGCCGATTGCTTCGCCATGAGCCGGATTATAAATAGTATGAAACTTTTTGGTGGTTTCGAGCAGGGATTTACCACCTATATAATGAGGAACCGTATAAGCCATTGCGAAACTCCTTCAGGATATCACTTTAAATCAATCAGAAAATAAACTGAGCGTCACCTGATAATGGCGTTTATCTTCACCGCCATGGATGCCACGCGTTTCTATGATTTCAAAGTAAGAATGTTGTTCCGCAGCTTTTTGCAGGGCATTTTCAATTGCATCAGTGATGCCTAAATCTGAATAGCCGGTGTAATCTCCTATCTTTGTCGACATCTGCGTATCCCTTCAGATTGTTAAGAATAATCAGTGTAGCATGAACTGTGGTGAAGATCTTGTAAGAGTTATTGATAAAAATTGTCTAGTGTTCTGATTTATTCAATAATAAAAAACCGATGTGAACCAGGGATAGTAAACATGGGGAAAAAATCGATTGTTCGAGTAGCTGAGGGCGTCGAAATCAATGAGCAGCTTTTAGAGAACTTAAAAAAATTTTTGGCGAGTTTGAGTTAGAGCGCTACACTGAATCACCAAATTTATTACGAAGTTATCAACGCCGCCTCGATAGTCTGGAGAAAGCATTCCTATTTATTCTCGATACTCAACCACTCAAAATAGAAACTTCCTTATTAAAAACTATCTTGATTGGTGTAAAAACTATGCAAATTACCTTCTCATGGTTCAATTGAAGACTATCAGAACATTCTCTCCCAATATACTGCTTTGCTAATTGGTGCAATCGTTGATTATTACGATTGGCCACCAGAGGAGAGCACGGAAATATCCATGTTTAGTGATCGTAAGACTATCGCACAAAAAAAGCTGGAGGAAATGAAGAAGATAGCTACGGAACAATTAAATAAAGCCGATCAATATGTCCTTATGCACGAAGGTCGTGCTGATTTAGCGACCTTAACGCCGCTCAAGGTTAATAGCCAGAATGAATTTGTCTTGCAATGGGATCGACAACTGCCGCCTTATTCAGAGGAAACGGTAAGCGAATTGAAAACCATCAAAGAACTTGGCTTACAGTGGATCAAAAAGGATAAACTACTCGCCACGCCAACTTGGTTTCGCCGCTTACCTCTTTATCAGCAAGCCTATTTCCATGGCAGCAAAACCCATATCAATTCACTTGAAAATTTAGCGATTGATCTGAACAAATTACTCTCGGTCTGGATTAAGATAAAAACAAAATCTTCCTTACAAGAAGAACTTAGAAATATTGCTGCTGGGGGAAATAATCTCCCTGCCTGGTTTACCGATTTGTCTACCAATCATCAGAATCTCATCAGCAATTTGGTTTCTCCCACGATTACAGTCAAGGAAGTAAATAACAATCTGCAAGCATTGGAAGCACGACTACAAAAAATGTGTACCAGCAATTCATCTGAATTTGAGGAAATAACTCAGTTGAAGTCTTTACCATATTGGTATTTAACCCTGACCGATTATGAACAGCGTTTTCTTAATGCAGTTCTGGCTCAGGTTGAAAGAGTGGAAGATGCTATTTCTTTTATACCAAGCCGTTTACGTACTTTACCTATACTGGCTAATTTTGCTGAACATCAATTATTCCTCCTCGATCATGAGGGTAACATAACGAAGAAATTTCCAGCCAAATTGCGTTCAAGTCATCTGGCATCCCGTGATGTCGCTGACCAGCTCCATCAGATAGGTGAGTTGTATACGCTAAGAAACCTGGCGAAAATTAGAAATATTGCCGCAAATAGAAGGTTACTGCTGCAAACCTTAATCAGCCCAGTCAAATTGCTTAGTGGTTTTATGCCTGACTATCTGCTTGAACAGCACCGGAAAAAGGCAGTTGCAACAGCACAAAAAGAGGGTGCCAAGTTACTTTTTTCCACCAATCACCCATTCAATATGGTGCGAGTACTTTACCCTACTCCAGCCACAGATCCAGGATGCCTGGCTTTGTTACAACAAGCAGAGGCTCACTCCGTTCTGAGTCAATTACCTGAATTAGAAGGCCATTGGAGTTATGACCAAATTCAAGAGCTCGTGGGAGAGGCATGTGCTGCGATAAATGTCTACAAGGAAGCGTTGCAAGATGGATTAAGTCCGAGTAATTTCTATGACTTGGGCTCTAAGTCATTAAAAGAAAATCTGACAGAATTATTTCATACAAACTATCAGGAATTACAACAGTTACCTGATTGGCAGGACGTCGTTAGTCAACATCTGTTTATAATACATAACCGGCTTAATTCCGAGCAGAATCAGACCTTTGAGACTTATAAGCAAGGTCTCGATGATTTGACTGCATTGGCAAAAGAATATCGAGCCGTATTAAATTCTCCTTTTGGGTCAGCGACGCTCCTTGATTATTCTGGCCGAGAACTCTTCTTAAGCTCTCTCGAAAATCTGTTAATCATGCACATGGATGGCGTTAGTTATGGATCCTGCGTGAGTGGTAAGGACAGAAAAGCAATCGAAATAATCCATACCGATGCCATGTTGTTGTATCGGGAATTATATGATCGCTGGCCTGGTTTTACTGATACAGGAGCGGCACGCAGAAATTTTGTGAAACTGGTTGTCGAATTGTATATATCAAGACATGGTGCGGAACATGCCGGGCAAAATGCGCCAGGAGCCGATAGTATTAAAACGCCAGCGAATTATTGGCCTGCTGATATTGCTGAGGCTATCTGTGATAAATTAGGAAAAAAGGCTCTAAGTGTTGATGATGTAATAGCAACCAATAATGAAGTCGGAAAAAATTGGTGATGCCAGTGCACGCATTACGCCCAATTTCGCTGCCTGTGTTATCGCAGTCCAGAAGTTGTCCAAGGCGAATCAAAAAAATTAGTTGAGCAGATAAAAATTATTGTCGAAGAAAAGGAACAATGGGAAAAGAAAACGTATAGCTTTCCTTTTTATCCTGCGCCACCAACCGGCGTTGATCAGATCAAACAATTATTGAATACTCCCGGTACCTACTCCAGTGCGCATATGACGAAGACCCTCGCCGAGATTTACCATATTGTTCATCAGCGTCCAGAAACGTCTTCAACCCGCGATAAAGCGACGCAAATGCTTTATGATAGTATTCTTTCTTTATTCAAGCATGCTGAACCTGAGACAATATATGAACAGCAACTGGAACATCTAATTGCAATTAAAAAGCAATTTTTCCAAGAAAACCGACAACCAATCACTGTTTACTAGCAGCGTATTTACAAGAATCAAGCTTCCAGGAGTTGTTCCAGGCCATAGTAAAGGGAATCCAACTGCTGTACTCGTTGGCAAGATAGAATAATGCCGGGCATAAAGGATGCTCTATCGATGCTATCATGAGTCAACGTTAAGGTTTCACCACTACTGCCAAAAATAACTTGCTGGCGAGCAAGAATACCTGGCAGACGAAGAGAGTGAATATTAACATTTTGATGAGAGCAGCCGCGTGCTCCTGGTATGAGTTCGTGTGAAGGGAGCTCCCTTTTCTCTTGGCGTCTTGCCTTTGCGATCATTTCTGCAGTTTTCATAGCGGTACCTGAGGGAGCATCAAATTTTTGTTGGTGATGCGCTTCAATAATTTCCACCTCAGGAAGAAAACGAGCTGCCTGGGCGGCAAAACGCATCATCAAGACAGCAGCAATTGAGAAATTGGGTACAATAATACCGCCCAATTTTTGTTCGGCACATAAACGTTGCAGATGTTGAATTTGTTCCTCAATAAGACCACTGGTACCTATAACAGGATGAGCACCGTTTTCAATAATGGTTAAGCTATTCTCATAGACCGAGTCAGCCCGTGTAAGATCAATAACGATCGTTGCTTGTTTTTCTCTAATTGCCTGGCGCAGATTATCCTGGTGGCCCAACCCTGCTACCAATTCAAAATCAGGATGATTTTTAATGGTTTCACAGGCGAGCATTCCCATTTTTCCTTGGGCGCCATTTACAATTACTCGAGCGGGCATGCTATCTCCAATTAAACAATAAGAGTACTGCGTGTTTCTTATTCTTTGGTTTCTTTTTCTTTCGTTTTTGTTGCGCGTCTTTAACAACTTTTTCTGCGCGTGCGACACGGTCTGCCATTGCTTGTTCATTAACGATGCGCAAGGCCCACAAACTTGCAGGAATCCAACCAATAACTGTAGCTTGCATAAGCAATGCTACCACACTGCCACCAGGATTATCCTCCATCAGCAGTATGATCCAAGGAAAGAAAACAGCAAGAAATGTCATGAACATACGTTTTATCATGCTAATAACCTTCACATTACACTAGCTAAAGTATATACCGAACTATGAACCCTAGTACAACCACCTTAAATTTTATTTAGGAAGAAGCAAGTTCTGTTTTTCTTTGCCTTCCGTTTGTCCCATGTGAACACTTGCTGAAGCATCAAAATTTGATATTTTCCTTTTTAACGCAAAGCTTGCAAATGGGATTTAAACGCTGTACATTGTATGCGCATTTTGAGACGAAAATTTTTTTCCAATACAGCGAAACGATATCCCGCAACTTTTTTCAAGTATATTCTAGCGGCCTAGTCTTTTGCTGTAGCAGTTAAGCGTTATCTAACAAGGGTAGTACAATGAGAAGGCAAGAACTTCATCCACGCACAGCAATACTTAATAAAACACAAAAAAATCAATCAAAAAAAGCGCGTAATGAAGCCTTAGTTTGGCTTGCAGCGACCTTCCCTGAGGTATTTGACAATAGCCTACACATTCGCCCACTAAAAATTGGTATCATGAATGATGTTTTGGCCTATGCCGATAAGGCTGCCGAAGCAGGCATCTCAAAAAGTAAATTGCGTGAAGCCGTTGTTTTGTTTACTCGTCGTATTGATTATTTAACTTGCCTGAAAGCGCGTGAAATGCGGGTTGATTTAACGGGTGCGCCTACTGCGTTGGTGACAGACGAGGAAGCAGAAAAAGCAGCTAACAAAATTAGAAAACGTATTGAAAAAAGCGCGCGGAATGCCCGTAAAACAGTACCGGTTAAAACATCTACTAATTATAACAAACCATCCTCACATGGCATTAACCAGACGCAAGAATTTATTCCTTATCCGGAGCGAACACCTGCTTTTAGTGCGCAAAATGCCTTAGTACAGCCGCAACGCTCAGCAGCGGTAGTCGTCAAGCATAAAACGTCGCGTCAGTTTGATCCCGATGCTATAGCCCGCTTGAAAGAAAAATTAGGATTGTCACGTAAGGTTGAAATGGAAGAAGAGACCGCTGAGTAACTGGCTTTAGTTATGCTAATGTCTCAGGTTTGTTGAACGTTATTTGAAAAAACCTCCCAATCTATAGAGTAATCTCTGCTTTTGTCACGGTGCTCATCTCCGGCGATCCCTCACTTCGCTTCAAATGACGCGGGGACTAAGCCCCAACACTAGCCCATAGCGCGGATGATTTCCATACAATTTGTTCCACCCGCTTTGCCAATTAGACGTCCTCTTGTTAAGAGCACATACGCATTATTCTCTAATAAACCAAGTTCTAAAAGATAAGCAATGACTTGATCATTAATTGCTTCATTTGCCAGGTGATGGTAGTCAAGCAAAATAGGGAACACATTCGTGACTAAACTTAATTTATTTACCGTGCGGGCATTCGCTGTTACTGCATAAATAGGCACATTGCTATGTTGCCGCGACATCCAGATAGCAGTGGCTCCCGATTCAGTTAGTGCAACGATTGCTTTAATAGGAAAGTGATTGGCAGCATGGATAGTAGCCATGGCAATCGCTTGATCAGCACGATGATAATGGCAGCTTTCATTATCAATTTGATAGAAAAAAGCAGCATGCTTTTCTGCGCTGCGACAAATTTTATCGACCATGGTAATCACTTTCACTGGAAAATGGCCAGTGGCGGTCTCGGCAGATAACATCACTGCATCTGTACCATCAAGGATCGCGTTAGCAACATCCGATACTTCTGCGCGTGTAGGTTGTGGCTGATTAATCATGGATTCCATCATTTGAGTCGCGGTAATGACTACTTTATCCAGGCGGCGACTTTGCTCGATAATATGCTTTTGGATGGCCGGCACCTCGGCCGCACCAATTTCTACACCCAAATCACCCCGAGCAACCATGATGGCATCTGCAGCGTTAATAATCTCGGTCAAATGATGTAACGCTTCCGTTCGTTCTATTTTTGCAATAATCGGTATATCGATGCCACCCAATTGTTTCAATAAGGCATGCGCATCATGAATGTCTTTTGCATCTTTAACAAAAGAAAGACAAAGATAATCAACATCCATCGCAATCGCTGTTTCTAAATCTTTCTTGTCTTTTTCAGTCAACGCTCTGGCTGCCAAACCGCCTCCTTTGCGGTTTAAGCCCTTATTGCTATGCAAAAGACCACCTTCAACCACGCGACAATGAATTAAAGGCGGTTTAACTTCCATCACTTCCAGTTCGATTAAGCCATCGTCGAGCAATAGGTGATCCGCGGCAGTCAACTCATAACATAAATTGCTATAAGCAACACTCACTTCATGTTGATCACCAGGTTCTTGACTTGCACAATTAAGTGTAAAAGCCTGACCATCACGCAAAGTAATTTTGTCTTTTTAAAGTGGCCGATCCTTAATTTCGGCCCCTGAAGATCGGCCATGATGGCGAGCGGATGTTTTAATTCGGCAGCGATTGCTCTGGCTTGTCTGATAAGAGCAAGGACAGTGTCATTGGCGTGAGAAAAATTAACACGCAATACATTCACACCTGCAGTCAGCATCGCACGCAGCGTTTTTTCATCACTGCATGCAGGACCGAGAGTTGCAACAATTTTAGTGCGGCGTTGCATTGGCGCGTTCTTCCAGGATGGCAACAGCAGGAAGTGTTTTACCTTCCAGAAACTCCAGAAATGCACCACCTCCTGTAGATATATAAGAAATTTGCTGGTTTAGATCATATTGATCCACTGCAGCTAATGTATCACCACCGCCAGCAATTGAAAAAGCAGAACTATCAGCAATAGCAATGGCCAATGCTCTAGTACCATAGGCAAACTGCGGGAATTCAAATACACCTACAGGACCATTCCAAATCACCGTTTTTGCGCCATCAATGATATCAACATAACGGCTTACTGTTTCAGGACCGATATCCATAATCATATCGTCGCTGGCAACATTGCTTAACGATTTATTGAACGCCGGACAACTATCTGAGAATGATTTGCCCACAACCACATCGGAAGGCAAAGGAATTTGACAACCACTCTTAACTGCCAAATCTAAAATGTCACGTGCTTCTTCAAGCAAGTTCTCTTCATAAAGTGAAACCCCAATTTCAAATCCTTGGGCTTTAAGAAAAGTATTGGCAATACCGCCGCCAGGAATTAAGTAATCGACCATGCCAACTAATTGTTTTAGTAGAGTCAATTTACTCGATACTTTGGCACCCCCAACGATAGCGACGATAGGTTTTTCAGGACTCTTAAGTACATGCTGCAAGGCTTCCAGTTCACGAACTAATAATGGACCTGCTGCAGCAATAGGGGCATATTTCGCAACGCCGTAGGTTGAGGCTTGTGCACGATGCGCAGTACCAAAAGCATCCATGACGAAGATATCACAGAGCTTAGCCAGCTTTTTGGCTAACGCATCGTCATTCGCTTTTTCACCAATATTGAAACGCACGTTTTCACAAATCACCAATTCCCCATTATTAACATCGACGCCATCCAAATAATCACTCACAAAACGAACTGGATAATCAAGATGCTTGACTAAATAATCAGCGACTGGCTGCAGAGAAAAACGCTTATCAAATTTACCTTCTTCTGGCCGGCCTAAATGTGATAACACCATAACTGCGGCTCCCTCATCGAGGGCTGCTTGCAAAGTAGGTAAGGCCGCTTGCAGACGCTGGTCACTGGTAATGAGTCCGTCTTTGATCGGAACATTTAAATCTTCACGAATCAGTATTCGTTTACCGCGAAGACTGATTTCGCTCATTTTTATTAGATTCATTACACTATCCTTAACGATTCATCATGTAGTTTGCTGTATCTAACATACGGTTAGAAAAACCCCATTCATTGTCATACCAAGCAACTACTTTTACTAAATTTCCTAACACTTTAGTTTGAGTGGTATCAAACACAGCAGAAGCTGGATAGTGATTAAAATCGCAAGATACCAGAGGCTCTTCACAAATGTGTAGGATTTCATTTTTTGCTTTACGCATAATGTCATTGACTTCTGCAACACTGGTTTCACGTTGTGCAGTAAACGTGAGATCGACAACAGAAACATTTAAAGTAGGAACACGCATGGCAAAACCATCCAATTTTCCTGCTAATTCTGGCAGTACTAAACCGACAGCCACTGCCGCTCCGGTTTTGGTGGGAATAATAGATTGCGTTGCAGAACGGGCCCGACGCAAATCGCTATGGCTGCCGTCCAACAACATTTGATCCTTCGTGTAAGCATGAACTGTATTGACCAAACCGTGATTAATACCCAACGTATCATTCAAAGGTTTAACGATGGGCGCCAAACAATTGGTTGTACAGGACGCATTGGAAACAATGATGTCTGTTGCTTGCAAGCTTTCGTGATTTACACCATAGACAATTGTGGCATCAGCATTTTTGCCAGGTGCTGAAACTAAAACTTTTTTGGCACCGGCCGCAATATGCTTCATGGCTGCATCACGATTCGTGAAATGGCCCGTGCATTCAAATACCAAATCAACTTCCATGGCTTGCCAGGGCAGTGCATTGGGATCACGCTCTGCAATGACTCGAATAGGATGGCCATCAACAACCAGATTATCGCCGTCCACACGTACCTCAGTGGCAAAACGGCCATGCGTGGAATCATAGCGAGTAAGATGGGCAGTCGTTTCTATACCCGATAAATCATTAATCGCTATCACATTAAATTCATTTTGACGCTTATACTCATAAATGGCTCGCAAAATACAACGGCCAATGCGGCCGTAACCATTTATAGCGACTCGTATTGTCATACTACTTCTCCGAATAACAGTGACTCGCGGCGAGTCAGTTTTAAAATAGAGCTTTTAAAGCGGCTACTATATGTTCAACAGTAAGGCCTAAATATTCATACGCTTTCGCAGCGGGTGCAGAAACACCAAAACGATCTATACCAATGACTGCGCCATCCAAACCTACAAAACGGTACCAATAATTACTAGCCGCTGCTTCAATAGCTATTCGCTTACGGACAGCATTGGGTAAAACATCTTCCTGGTAGTTATGGTCCTGGGCAATAAAACGCTCACAACAGGGCATAGAAACAACGCGGATTTTTTTCCTAGTGTACTCATATGTGCTGCAGCAGCAAGAGCCAGTTGTACTTCTGAACCCGTTGCTAACAGAATGGCATCGGGTAAACCTTGGCAATCACTAAGGACATAGCCGCCTTTTTCAATTAATTTAGCTGCTTTTGCATCATGACTTAAAGCAGGTAAATTCTGCCTTGATAACAGGAGGCTAGATGGACCAGTATGATGCTCGAGTGCCTGTTGCCAAGCGACAGCTGTTTCCATCAGATCAGCGGGTCGCCATACCTGCATATTGGGGGTCATGCGTAACATCGCTGCGTGTTCTATGGGTTGATGAGTAGGACCATCTTCACCCAGACCGATTGAATCATGAGTAAAAACATAAATAATGCGCTGTTTCATCAATGCACTGAGACGGACTGCGTTACGAGCATAATCGGCAAAGACCAAGAAGGTACCGCCATAAGGAATAAAGCCGCCATGCAAGGCCAGACCATTCATAATCGCTGCCATACCGAATTCGCGTACGCCATAAAAAAGGTAGTTACCGGAAAAATCCTCCGCACTAATCGCTTTACTACCAGACCAATCCGTGTTGTTGGAACCTGTTAAATCAGCAGAACCACCCAACATTTCTGGCAGTATACGAGCAAATTGCTCGATGCATTGCTGAGAACTTTTACGAGTTGCCTGCGCTTTATCGTTACTACGACATTGCTCGATAAAAGCAGTGCTTAAAGCTGGCCAGTTGTCGGGTAAATCGCCATTAATACGGCGTAAAAATTCTTGGTAATCTTTTGGATAGCGTTGCTGATAAGCCTGACAACCTTGCAGCCATTGGTTTTCGTCATGTTGTCCCTGCTCGACATGATTCCATGCTGCGTAAAGTGCGTCAGGAATTACAAACGGTGGATGTGGCCAATGAAAATTTTCTCGTACCTTGGCGATACCAGCAGCTCCCAAGGGGGCACCATGTGCTTTTTCGCTACCAGCCACAGGTGAACCATAACCGATCACCGTTTTACAAATAATCAAACTCGGTTTTTTCGTTTCCTGACGAGCTTGTTCGATTGCTTTTTCAATAGCACTGGGATCATGGCCATCAATAGGGCCAATCACTTGCCAATGATACGCCTTAAAGCGGTTTGCAGTATCATCCGTAAACCAGGCCTCTACCTTGCCATCAATGGAGATGCCATTGTCATCATAAAAAGTAATTAGCTTACCCAATCCCAATGTACCGGCGAGAGAACAGGCTTCATGAGAAATACCTTCCATCAGGCAGCCATCACCGACAAAGGTATACGTATGATGATTAATCAGTTCCAGCTCGGGACGATTAAATTGGTTTGCCAATAATTTTTCTGCGATAGCCATACCAACGGCATTGGCAAGCCCTTGCCCCAAAGGGCCTGTTGTTGTTTCAACACCAGGTGTATCAGCATGCTCAGGATGCCCTGGTGTTTTGGAATGTAATTGACGGAAATGTTTAAGCTCATCCAGACTTAAGTTGTAGCCCGTTAAATGCAATAAGGAATAAAGCAGCATAGAGCCATGGCCGTTTGATAAAACAAAACGATCCCGATCAAACCAATGGGGGTTTTTAGGATTGTGCTTAAGGAATTTCTTCCATAGCACCGTGGCAATATCTGCCATGCCCAAGGGCATGCCTGGGTGCCCAGATTGGGCTTGCTCAACAGCATCGATACTTAAAAACGGATAGCATTGGCTAAATCATTAGAAAGACTCATGCGTTCTCTTATGCAATCATTAGGGGCACTATTGTCGCTCAGAAGATTCTATTCAGCAAGTTAGCGGCGTGCTTATTGTAATAATAATGCACAATAATGAGCTTTTGTGGAGTAAATAATAGTTAAATTCATTTAAATTTTACTTTTTGATTATTTTTTGCGATTATTTTTTCGTTTAACTCACTTTTCGGGGTTGTATGACTGCAGCAGTGTTGCGACGTTTAGGTTCGTTAATTGGTGAAGTACGTGTTACGAAACCAGGAGATAACGATAAAACAAATTGGGAATTTGATAAGGAGCTAGCTAAGAAGCCTGCTACGTTCTTTCATCCAATGATCCTGATGCATCCTGTGCTGATGACGGAATACAGTGTACTTTGCACTCGACTTGCCCACGATTTTACTCGTCCAGACGTTAGTAAAGAAGAGCTCGTTGCACAGTTGGTTGCTGCCTTAATGATGGCGGAACTATTAACCCACGTTTACCGTGATTTCCTAGTTGTACCTCGTGAAGTCTTGCGTTTTCAGAATGAGAAAAAATATTTCGAGAGTTATTAGCGACGCAAAACTATGCTTTTAGCGACCCAGATGACAAAGTGATTGTACTATCGTCCTGGTCTGCCCATGGCGTGAGAGGCTTTTTTCCAATTGGAATTATTCCCGTTTAATGGCTGCACGTACCAGACGTCTTCTTACCACACTAATACCACTACTGAAAGATTTTGAATTCTATGGCCGCTATGTGGCGACAATTGATCCTTACATTGCTCCAATCCTTAGCCATGCTTCCTGGTTGTTTTTTGCACCCAGATTAACAGTAAACAGCATTTTTTTGTTAAAACATGTTGTTCCTCACTGGTGGATGAATGCAAAGGAAGAAAGCCTGGGAGCACGGTTACGTTTTCAAGCCCAATTGCAGCGTCGATGGTCTGAGTTGGGTAATGATTCTTTATGGATGACCTCCGGATTACTGAACTGTTTTGTTCTAACAGGGCCTTTGGCACCTATTGGCATGTATTTGACTCTGAGTATCTTTCTCTTTGATGTCCTCTGGGCTCGTTTGCGCGTGCACATTGAACACAAACGTTTAAGCGGCCTGCAAACGATTTATGACGACATGGCACGACAAATGGGCGAAGGGACCGACGAATTCTTAGAGCTAAAAAGCTATCGTAAGCATTTGGATCAGCGAATAGATTTTGAAGAGCGACGATTATTTGTCACGTTAGTTAACACCCATATGCTCATGTTTGGTATGTGTTTCGCCTTCCCTGCTTTGGCTGTTAACCCGCTTGTTCCCTTTGTCGGTGCTTTGATCGTATTAATGACTACCTTTATGGTTAATCGATATATCCGGGGGTTAGAGCAAATAAGGCCAGCAGATAAAGTCATGGGGTTGAGTGACAAAACTGGCAAGTCAATTTATGAAGCTGGATTAACCTTGTTTCGATCTCACGAGATTGTCGACTTACCTTATCATGATGCTGAATTATCGGAAGGAGAGTATGTGGAGATGGGAAAGCTCGGTACTAATGCCAAAGGGATGCGTCATTCAAACAGCGAACCTAGCTTGCCCAAGTCCCGTTTGTCACATAGCGACCACCCCATTGACCCCATTGACCCTACCAGTACGCCTAACTCACGGTTTATGTAAAGACGTGGAGGTTCAATAAGTTCGGTGCTATCCTTAGGGCTTTGGTAGCCTTGAGGATCTTTAATGTCAATCGTTAGTTTGCCGCAATTTACTTCTCTCGACCCAGCGAGTTTTGTCAACCGCCTTGATACCCTTTTGCAAAACAATCTTCAGCAGATAAATACCATTCTGACGCAAAATAATGCTCATTATACCTGGGATAATCTAATGCATCCGCTGGAAGACATGGATGATATCCTCGAGCGCTTTTGGTCACCCTTAGCTCATTTACACGCTGTCGTTAATTCCAAAGCACTACGCGAATGTTATCAAGCCTGCTTGCCTAAGTTGTCCGCTTATGAAGCAGCCATTGGCCATAACCATGATTTATATGATGCGGTTAAGTCGTTAACGAAAGAAACCTTGGATTCTGTTCAGCAAAAGATTGTTGAAGATACCCTGCGTGATTTTGAACTGGCTGGTGTTGCTTTATCAGCAGAAAAGAAACAGCGTTTTGAGGCCATTCAAACACGTTTATCCGAATTATCCAATCAATTTGAAAACAATGTTCTGGATGCTACTCAAGCATTTAGCCTGCCTATTACCGATGAAACGCGTGTGGCGGGTTTACCTGAGCATGCTTTGCATGCTGCAGCTGAATTAGCTAAGGAAAAAGGCTTGTCCGGTTGGATGTTTAACCTTGAATTTCCCTGCTATATCGCGATCATTACTTATGCCGACGATCGCGTTCTTCGCGAAACTTTTTATGAAGCCTATGCCACACGTGCTTCCGAACAAGGCCCTCAAGCCGGAAAATTTGATAATAGTAAAGTCATGAGTGAGATTCTGGCTCTCCGCCATGAGAAAGCACAACTATTAGGTTTTGCCAATTACGCGGAATTATCACTCGCGACTAAAATGGCTGAATCGCCAAAACAGGTCATTGATTTTTTGATGGACTTATCCATTCGCGCTCATCATCAAGCAGAAACAGAGTTCCAGGAGTTGCAGGAATTTGCTCAAAAACACTATGGCATAACCAAGCTTGAACCTTGGGATGTCACCTATATATCAGAGAAAAAAGACAGGCACAGTATGCGATTTCACAAGAAGAGCTACGCCCCTATTTTTCTCTTGCTAAAGTGATGGAAGGATTATTTAGCATCATCAATAAACTGTATGGTATGACGCTGGAAGAAGTTAACGATGTTGATATTTGGCATCCTGATGTCAAGTGCTATCGCCTGTCTGATGAGAAAGGACTAGTACGCGGCTACATCTATGTTGATTTGTTTGCTCGCCAACATAAACGTGGTGGCGCGTGGATGGATTCTTGCCAAAGTCGACGCAAACTGGCTGACGGCAGCATTCAACGACCTGTTGCTACCTTGACCTGTAATTTTGCCAAGCCGGCTGGAAAGAAAATGGCTACCTTGTCCCATGATGAGGTCTTAACGTTATTTCATGAGTTTGGTCATTGCTTACATCATGTATTAACCAAAGTTAATTATCTCGGTGCTTCTGGTATTAACGGTGTGGAATGGGATGCGGTTGAATTACCCAGCCAATTTTTTGAAAACTGGTGTTGGGAACAAAAGGCCCTGCAATTATTGACGCAACATGTGGATAGCGGCGAACATTTGCCTGATGAGCTATTTGAAAAATTACTGGCCGCTAAAAATTTTCAATCCGCAATGGCGATGATGCGTCAGTTAGAATTTTCTTTGTTTGATTTTCGCATTCATCTGGAATTTACCCCCCGTACACCCGAATTTATCAGCAAAACACTCGCTGAAGTACGCAGGCAAACGACCGTTGTCCCGATTGCACCTTACAATCGTTTTCAACACAGTTTCTCCCATATCTTTGGCGGCGGCTATGCGGCTGGCTATTACAGTTATAAATGGGCAGAAGTACTCTCCAGCGACGCCTTCGCCCGCTTCGAAGAAGAGGGGATCTTTAATACCCAGGCAGGACACGACTTCCTCCATTTTATATTGGAAGCCGGTGGTTCGAAGAAAGCCGCCGAGGCCTACCATGGTTTCAGAGGCCGTGCAGCAACGGTGGATGCCCTGCTGCGTCACAATGGCATTAAACTAGTGTAAATGCCCTGGCTTGTTTGTCCGCAAGCCAGGCATAGGCTTCTCATGAAAATAATTGAGGCAAAGTTGAACTAGTCCCGAGTGTTATGTGTTATAATAAAAGTGTACAAAAAAGGGGGCGACCTGGTTTCGACGTGGGTTGCGAAACCTGAAGTGCATGCCGAGAATGAGAACTCTCGTAAATCAGACTCACTAAATATAAATGCAAACGATGAAAACTTTGCAGGTGAAGCTATCGCTGCGTAAGCTTTGATAGTGTAACCGCACCGTGCGCTGCCATAAAACCAGCGCCCCGTTGACCGAGCTTGCTTACCGGTATCGAATCAACGGTCATAGAAGATAAGCTCGCATCTTGGTCCGTCCCGCATCAAGGTGTTAAATCAAGGGAATCGCCGTGTACCATCCTGCCTGTCGGAGGGGCCACGGTTAACTTAATAGACAAGGCTACGCATGTAGAGCTGACGGCAGAGGATTTGCGGACGCGGGTTCGATTCCCGCCGCCTCCACCATATTGAATACCCAAGACATCCAAAAACATCCTATAGGTCTTGATATACAGGCCTTTTTTATTTATCCTTCGTCCAACAAGATTCATTAAAAGCCCCCAAGAGCCTAACTGTTGTAGAAATAAAGAGCGCTAAACCGAAAGAGAAGCCTTATAAAATGGCTGATGAGAAAGGCCTGTACCTTTTAGTGAATCCTAATGGTTCAAAGCTTTGGAAGTTTAAGTATCGCTTTTCAGGCGTTGAGAAGAAGCTCTCTTTTGGCGCCTTTCCTGATGTGAGTTTATCTGCCGCCAGGGATGCACGCGATGAAGCACGTCGCCAATTAACCAATACCATTGATCCTGGAATCTTAAAAACTCAATTAAGCGCTCAAAGAAAATGGCGGATGAGAACAGCTTTGAGGCTGTTGCGCGTGAATGGCATGCTAAATTTTCGCCCAAATGGAGCAAAAGCCATGGTGAACGTATTTTAATTCGTCTTGAACAAAATATTTTTCCTTGGATTGGTAAGCGCCCAATTGATGAAGTGAACGCCCCAGATATTCTTTCTGCATTACGTCGTATTGAAAATAGAGGGGCAGTTGAAACAGCGCATCGGGTTTCGCAAATTTGTGGACAAGTCTTTCGTTATGCCATCGTTATTGGTAAGGCTGAACGTAATCCTGCTGCTGATTTACGTGGCGCACTGGCACCGGTGAAACAAAATCACCATGCCAGCATTATAGATCCAGTTGAAATTGGTAAGCTGCTGTGTGCTATCAACGAATACCACGGCCACTTAGTTACAAAATGTGCCCTGCAATTAGCACCCTTATTTTTTGTAAGACCAGGAGAGTTGAGGCATGCCGAATGGACTGAGTTTGATCTGCATAAAGCAGAATGGCGAATACCAGCAGAAAAAATGAAGATGAAAGAGCAGCATATTGTACCACTTTGTACACAAGCCATTGACATTCTTAATGAGTTATATCCCTATACGGGATCAGGAAAATATTTATTTCCCAGCTTGCGATCCGCATCTCGTCCTATGAGTGAAAATACAGTATTGGCGGCATTGCGGCGTTTAGGATATACCTCTGCTGAAATGACAGGGCATGGTTTTAGAAGTATGGCGTCCACTCTTCTCAATGAAAACGGTTGGAACCGTGATGCCATTGAGCGGCAGTTAGCGCATGCTGAGCGCAATAACATTCGCGCAGCATACAACTATGCTGAATACCTTCCTGAGCGACGTACTATGATGCAGTGGTGGGCCGATTACCTAGAGAAACTACAAGATCAGAACAACGTTATTCCATTATTAAAAAGTGTTTAGGCTATCAGCAAGCTACGTGTTTTTATAATCGTTGTGAATGCGCTTGATAGAGATGTTTTTGAAAATGAATGAACGTATTCCTAATATCATCTATGCTGCCCAGTTTATCTTTTGCATCTTCAATCGCACGGTATTTCAAACGCAATAAATCAGGTAGTTTCTCCTGAGCAAGTTCATTTACACCAGATTCAATATATCGCAATTTTTGGAATTTTTAATTTCGATTGGCATGTAGTAATAGTCACCAAAATTGGAAGAACCCTCACATTTTTTTAGAAAATCCGGACGTCCTTTGAATTTTATATTCCCTTCAACATAGGAGATCACTCCTTGATAAATTAATTCCGCTCCTACCCTCATGTATTCGAGGGTTTGTTTTTCAGCATCCTGTTCCGAGATAGTTTCATCAACCGTTATTTTTCTAAATCTTTTACACACTCTTTCTCGTGAATCATACCGCCTTCGATTAGCTTTTGTGTTAACTCAGGTAATTCAGCTTTCAGTGATTGATCGCCATGTAGGTCATACCAGATCCAGTGAGGAGATTTAGGGGTTTAGGTCAGCAAATTACCATTTTATGCTGTCTTGCTCTAACCCAATGAATTTACAAAATTTTTCAAAAACATGAAAAAGTGAATTTTAGCCTAAAATAGCTTGTTTTTAGCCCCCAAATTATTCGCATAAGTAGACATATACGAATAAACCAGCACCTTTTTCTTGTATTATGCGAAACAAACAGGTGGCCTAACCCTAGGGTTAATTATTCACATAATACATGCGAATACACTAAAATAATCCACTCAGGATCTCCACTCATCCGTATTTGTTTTTCACTGTAATTATTCGCATAATATGCCACAGCATAAAATGGTAATTTGCTGACCTAAACCCCTTAATGGCACCTTTAACACAAGCATAAATATTCTGTAGATTGCCCACTTGACGAGCATCAATTACGCTTTTAATCCCTGCTTGCAAAATATAGGGAAGAACGTTATCAACTTCTACGTCCAATTCATCTTTTATTCGTTGATCTGATGTTGCTAGAAGTTTGCGGTATTTTTCTGTATCGTATCGAGGCATCTCTATCATCTCATATTGAGACGTAATCATCATACCTAACAAGTGAAATGGGGCTTTTGCCTCACATGGAATCTCATTGTTACCATCCATTTCTCGAATAACAGCTTCTAGAAAAACTTTAGGATCAAGGCCATACTCTTCTACATTAAATCGCATTATCTTCTCCCTTATTTAAATGAATAGGTTATGCTGGCATCTTATCAAGATGCATTAAAACCTCATTGAAATATTTATCCTTTAGACGTTCATGAAGCTTCTTAACTATTCGAGGTTTTAAATATTCCTTACCCTCATACCACAAAGCAGTAACTACATGACATGTTACTGTATTTGGCATGACTATTTTTCTAGGACTCACATGCACAAGTTTAATTCTATTTTCATCATTAATCTTGATATAACGTGAGCGACCAGTCGTATAGTAAATTGCGTGAACTAGAATTTGCGTACTAAGGCCAAGCTGATTCAAAGCTACAGCAGGATGAACTGTTATTGTCTCACCTGTTTTCTTAGAAATAGCTTTAATGATTTTATCTGTACTTGGCGGAATTGGACTACCTGGCAAATAGCGACTCTTTTCAGGCCTAAAATATATACCACGACATATAGTACCCACTTCATTGCTTTTTGCTAACCGCAATAAAACACGTTGTACAAGCTTGATTGGATATTTCTTATAAATTGAGTCCACAAAAAAATTTTTCCTCTTGGAATTTTTTAATGACTTTTTCAATTGATACTATCGTGTCCATGTCTTTTATCTGCATTTTTAAGTCTTTCAAATATCATTAACCATAAATGCTGCACTGTATTACTTTAATCAGTGTCCCTAAATAAGATTTGCATGAATCTTGTATTGATATATATTTTTCTCTCCCAATTTCTATTTCTTTCAAAATGCCCTCACTAACAAACTTCTGCAGATATTCGGCAGCGGTTTGTCTTTTTACTATCTCTGCATCTACTACATTAGAAATTCTACAGTATGGCTGTACAAAAAGGAGTTCTACTAATTCTCTTGAATATATTTTAGGTTGTTTATTTTTACATACTCCACGGTTTCTTCCATTAGGCCGATAATGTTCTTAATCTTATTGCAAGTCCATTGGGATGTATTTGCGACGGCATTTAACATGTAAATAATCCAAGACTCCCAATCCTCTTTTAGAGTTACATTTAAGAGATTTTGGTAATATTCTTTCTTATGCTTGATAATATAACGGCTCAAATAAAGAACAGGTATGGTTAATAGTTCTCGCTCGATTAAATACAATATATTTAAAATTCTTCCCGTTCGCCCATTCCCATCAGTAAATGGGTGAATTGCTTCAAATTGATAATGCCCTATAGCCATTTTTATTAATGGGTCAATATCATTCTGATCATGTAAAAATACTTCCCAATTATGGAGCTTTTTCCTTAAAAGCGCTTCGCCTTCAGGAGGAGTATAAATTATTTCTCCAGTTGCTTGATTAGAGAGCGTTGTTCCCGGAACCCTTCTTACTGTCATTTCAACGCCATGCAAGGTTGAACATAAATTCTCTGCTAAGACCGTATTTAATGGCCGAGATTTAATAGATTCAAAGCCTTCTCTCAAAGCAGTTCTGTAACGTAAAGCCTCTTTTGTAGCTGGATCTATATTAGTCGCGGAGTTGCTATTAGCATATTGGAATAACTTATCTGTTGTAGTCACTATATTTTCAATCTCTGAGCTTGCTTGAGCTTCTAACAAAGGCAAAGAGTTTATTAAAACGCTTTGGTTTGGTAACATTTCTGCTGCTTTTCTCAGTTCTGCTAAAGACGCACGTGCTTCAATGCACACTTTCAGTATTTTTTAGTTTCTATATCCTGTTTAGGAGGCAGTGCAGGCAATTCATTGTATGCTTTAGTTACATCAATTTTCATAATGTTTAAATTTTCCAATTTTATCGACATGTTTTAAGGATATGTCGATGCGGTAGACATGTCAAGAAAACATGTCGATATTTTCCAATTTTATCGACATGTTTTTAGAATGTGTCGATGGTATAAACATATACGTATAATATGTCGAAAATTTAATATTATATCGACATGTCATTATAATAAATTAGAGATAGGAAATGTTGGCGGGGGTATAAATGGGGGGTATATTTAAAATAGTAAAAATTAAATGCATTATAAACCAAATGATTAGTGTTTAAGTTAAATAGCCGCCGCTATGATTTAATAAATGATACTTGCTAAAGCATCAGCTTGACGATTTGTAAGATATTTCTCACATTATTTACCTGGTTTGTCTTAATGACGAGCATGACCAATTAAGTCATACTGGCATGATTGGAAGTTGCAAATATCAGGACAAGAGGTCCGTGAAAAGGGAGCCAGCACACGGATGTGCTGACACAGGACGTGAAATTTGCAACTTACCAAACCAAGTTAATCTTCCAGTACATCCTCCTCCTTAATGACCCCATAGCGAATGCCTACAATAATTGCGCTGGTTATATTCCTGCATCCTAATTTTTTAAAGATAGCTTGCCGATATTGAGTCACTCGTCGCATGGAGACATTGAGAAACGCTGCAATTTCTTTAAGCCCTTTGCCTTGGGCGGATAAATAGAGGCACTGCTTTTCTTGCTCACTTAAACGCAGGTCGAAACAAATCGGTAGTCGTATCCAGGTATTGGAAAGTAAGGCTTGGATTTCGGCTAGCTGTTTGTATGTTGGATTGCTATTCCCTAAATAGTCTAAGTAGTTTTTTGCAAAGACTCGAAAGAAGGGGCTATCGATTAAATTCGTTTTCCTTAAGGTTTCTCGCTTTGTTTTCACCATTATTCTTCCTTTATTTTTTAAAGGTGTGACATAGCACAGGAATTATCGAAAAAATAATTCCTGTGTCTCTAGTCGTATGAAATGATTAAGATTTTGGTTAAAAGCGAATTAAAAGCACGCTGTAAACCATGCTCCTAATGTTCAACCGGTGCAAATAATGGGAAATTTGGGTGGCTTCTTACGGACATGCCATTGAAAACTAAAACTGAAATAGACTAAGA